>JAEZIU010000014.1 GCA_023436485.1 Bacillota bacterium
GATAGATACTGATTGGAAGCTGGGCTTTACAGGGAGGAATGGCAGGGGAAAGACTACATTTCTTAATCTTCTGCTGGGCAAGTATGAATACAGCGGTAGTATTTCATCAAAAGTATCCTTTGAGTATTTCCCTTATGAGGTTAAAAACAGTGAAAATATTACGATTGATATTATAGAAGAAGTTTTTCCCGGTTATGTTCTCTGGGAGGTTATGCGTGAACTCTCCCTATTGGAGGTTGACGACGATGTTTTATACAGGCCCTTTAACACACTTTCTAACGGAGAGCAGACAAAGGTTTTGCTTGCTGCACTCTTTTTGAAGGAAAACAGCTTTCTGCTTATTGATGAACCCACAAACCATCTGGATATAAATGCGAGAAAGGTTGTAAGCGACTATCTAAGTACTAAGCACGGGTTTATTTTGGTATCCCATGACAGAGCTTTTCTTGATAATTGTATTGACCATGTCCTTTCAATAAATAAAACCAATATTGAAATTCAGAGGGGAGATTTTTCTTCCTGGTGGGAAAATAAGGAGAGGCAGGACAGCTATGAACGTGCGGAGAACGACAAGCTCAAGAAAGATATCAATAGACTGTCAGAAGCTGCAAAACGGACATCTGAATGGTCAGATAAAACTGAAAAATCAAAGATTGGCAGTCACGCACCCGACAGAGGATTTATAGGCCATAAAGCTGCCAAAATGATGAACCGCTCAAAAGCCATACAAGCGAGGCAGCAGTATGCAATAGAAGATAAATCCAAGCTTCTCAAAAACGTTGAAAGCTCAGAGAAGCTAAAAATTGCTCAACTGAATTTTCATACAGACAGGTTTGTTGAGTTGGAAAATATCTCTATATCCTATGGTGATAAAACAGCTTGTGATAATGTAACCTTTACCATAAAACAAGGGGACAGAATTTCTCTAGTGGGTAAAAACGGCTCCGGTAAGTCTAGTATTATAAAGCTTATTTGCGGTGAGGATATTGATTACTCCGGGACTATCAGAAAGTCAAACCAGTTAATTATTTCCTATGTATCCCAGAATACCGCACATCTTTACGGGAATTTAAGCGACTATGCCAGAGCAAACGAAATTGATGAGAGCCTCTTTAAGGCTATTTTAAGGAAACTTGATTTTTCCAGGGTACAGTTTGAGAAAGATATTTCTGATTTCAGCGGAGGGCAAAAGAAAAAGGTATTGATTGCTAAAAGTCTTTGTGATAAAGCCCACTTGCATATCTGGGACGAACCGCTGAATTTTATTGACGTAATTTCACGTATGCAGATCGAAGAACTGCTATTGGAGCATCAACCGACTATTCTCTTTGTAGAACATGATATTGAGTTTTGCAATAATATTGCCACAAAGATTGTTCAACTGTAAGTTTTGCTAAAAAGGGGTTGTCCCATAATTGTTTTTATCTTTTTTAACAAGTACGCGAGTATTAATTATATCAATGGAAGCTTGGTTAAAGATATTTGCAGTTGTTTCCCGGCGAACACGGATATTTTATCGGAGAACCTTCACGATGTAGGTTTTAGCGACACAATGAATCATGGACGGTGAATGTGATCGACGGTAAAATATCCCAAAGTGAGCCGCTAGAAACTTTTGCAAATATCTTACCGTTTATATGAAATCTGTTATTGGCAATACTAAATATAAGGAGTAAAAGATATATGAGTAAAGATTTTTCACCTGTTATTTGGCCTGAAGAAAAAGTACCGGAAAACGCAGCCAACTGTCAAAAATGTGAATTACACTGCCAGAGGTCTCGCATCATATGGGGAGAAGGCAACACAAAAGCTCCAATATTGGTTTTGCTGGATAACCCGGGAGCCCGGGAGGATAAGTCAGATATTGAATTTGTCTGCGGAACAAGACATACCCTTCAGCTCGCAGCTTTTGAAACCGGCCTTCAAATGAAGGATTTATATGTAACATATGTTTTGAAATGCCGTCCTTTACGCCGCTATGACAAAGAAACAGCAAGAAGTGTCTGTATGGAATATCTTGTAGGACAAATTGATCGGCAGAAGCCAAGGTTTGTTTTCTGCCTCGGTAATATTGCCACACAGTGGTTTTTTGGAGAGAAGGATACAGCAGTCAAAAACCTGAGAGGTACATGGCATTCCGTGAGAGGATATACCACAACCGCTACCTATCATCCTCTTGCCGTCAGAAGACGCCCCAACTTATACCCTACCTTCCTTAATGACTGGAAAATGCTGGCGGAGCGTTATTTTAAAGAGAAAACTTTAATAAATTAGCTTTTATCAATCCTCTTCGAATCTGAGGGCCTACAAAGGCAGCTATCAGAATTTTCACCATATCTCCCGGAATAAAAGGAATTACACCTGCCGAAAATGCTGCTCCCAAAGACATATGAGCCTGATATGCCAACCATACGGTACCGAACAAGTAGCAAACTGCAGTACCTACCACCATTCCTATTAACGACAAGTACCATTTATTCCAAAACTTATCTATAAACCAACCTCCAATTATAGCCATAAAAATAAACCCTATTATATATCCTCCTGTTGGGCCAACGAGTTTCGACAGACCTCCTGAAAAGCCTGAAAATACAGGAATTCCAACCAATCCTATCAACATATAAACTATGTAGCTGAGAGTTCCTTTTCTCATACCAAGGGTATAAAGTGCAAAGTATATGGCAAGGTTTGTAAAGGAAATGGGTACTACACCTATGGGTATGGATAATGGCCCCAAAATACAGATTACCGCTGTTATAACCCCTATAATTGCAATTTGACGTATGTTCATATTGTTTTCCATAGCTCTCCTCCAAAATGCTTCATATATATTATTTTTATTACCTGGTAATATGAGTATATAATTAAAAGAGGCTATTGTCAACCATAATATTTATTCCAGTTGACAATAGCCTCTTTTTCATTAAGTAAAGAGCTATCTTTAATTAAAATAAAACAGGTATTTTTTCAAAAACCGGCACCTTGGGCAGATTTCCAGACTTAGGTCTGAAAAATACCTCATATCTGGATTCTAAGGGTTCAAATACAATAATTTGCTGTGTTCTGGTATTATATAAATCTCCATCCATCTGAAGTCCAGGTTCATCTCCTTGATAATATGATGCTACAGCTTTCATGTTATCAAATGTAAACTTTTCACCTTGTTCTTTTAGTACTTTTTTCATACTATGAAATCTATTGGTATTAGACGGATTTTTCGAGTGATTATCCAAATTTCCCTTTAACATAAACGAATTTACGGTGCCTACCGAATCAACCATATCCCATGTAATACCTTCATTTAATTCTGACTTCTCAGTTCTGACATCTCTAAGACTGTTTTCTTTTCCGCTTATATTGTTTTCCAATACCCTAGTTACTTTCTCATCACTTAAAAATATTAAATGACCATATGTATAATTTCTTACCGGGGATTTCAGATAAGCCGCAACCCCATTAATTGTTGTGTAATTTTCAAGTGCATGTCTCAAGTCAAATGGATATGAACGTTTGCTCTCCGAACTGTATTCTTCTCCTGTACTTGAATCCAGAATTGCACCAAATACCTTATTATCATTGAAGGCAGATATACATCCCATATATCCCAAATACCCTATAGTACAGATTGACTTTTTAGAATTTGCAAATGTAACCACTGACTGGATCTGCACCAGTTGATTTTCAGACCCTGCATGCCAATCTAATATCCTCATGCTCATATTATCATTGTTTTCAGTTTTGGTTCCAAATACGCCTGCCGCACAGCACTGTGAAGGCCTGACTACATCGGGACATAAATTCATCAGAAACATCTCACCTGTTGAGAGTTTCCCGTCCCCTCTTACATTATCATCCTTCCCTATGAAATTTGATGCAATTCCCTTTATTTCATCAACATAGTCTCTATCTACTTGAGGTACAATGTCATTCACCCTTTGGAGCATTAACTTATATACTTCATCATTTCCGGTAATTTCTGCTAGGTACGAGTCTACAAGGGCTTCATATTGCGGAACTGCTTTTAAAATTTGTGAACCATATTCCTTTCCTATTTTTTCATGAGATTTTTCACCTTTAAAATTCAGTACTACTTCATAGTGTGACCCATTGTCTGTGATAGTAACTCTTTGGGTAGTTTCTGCTGCGTTTATTGAAACGGCACCCAAATTCAATCCCGTTACCAAAACGATAACAGACAATAGATATAATAGTTTTTTCCTCATACTTTCCTCCTCGCGTAACCATTTTTGTAATATTATAACATATAATTGGTACTTCTTGCTTTTTCCCCATGTTTAGTATATTATTAATACATGAACAATTGTTCATATATTAAATCGTAGGAGGATTTTATTATGCAGATAACTGATTTTATTTCTTCGATGTTATTCATTATTTTTGGATTAAGCTATATTCTAAAGCTTGTAATATTAAATAAAAACAACAGAATTAAAGCCAATGTACTTGCTAAAGGCAAAAAGGAATTTTCAATTTACTTTACGGAATTGTTTGTAAGGACTTCGAGTATGTTGTGGCTGCTGACCTGGATATCCGAAATTGTATTTCATAATAGGATTTCTCATTTTATAGGCAATATCTCAAAAAGTATGTTCGTTACATATACAGGTATCCTTATAACGACTTTAGGTGCAGGCGTTTTTATTCTGGCAATAGTTTTTATGAAAACTTCATGGAGAGTAGGAATAGACAAAAATACACATACAACTCTTATTACCAACGGCATTTACAAATTCAGCAGAAATCCTGCTTTTGTTGGCTTCAATCTAATGTTCTCAGGTGTCTTCCTTACTTATTCCAACGTTATTACCTTAGGCATATGGCTAATTAATATGATTGCTTTTCATTTGCTTATTCTTCAAGAGGAAAAACACCTGTTATCTGCGTTTGGAAAGGAATATGAAAAATACAAAAGAAATGTTCCAAGGTACTTCTTAATCTAAAGGTGAATTTTTCAGATTATCACAAATCCGGCTACTATTGATGCAACATTGGCAATAAAGGTGTAAGCTGCAATTTGTCTTTTTTCTGCCTTCCCGAACAGCTTAAGATAGGCTGCATACTCGGCTAAAAATACCAGTACTTCACCAATAAGCAATACTACAAGGTAACCTGTATTAAAAGGCATTTTATGTAGGACAGGATAGTTAAATACCATTGCAATAGTAAGAAATGTTTGAGTTATGATATTTACTCCGGCAATAATTAATAGTCTCTTTGCTTTATTATAGAAGAATGGAATAGCAAAAAATATCTCTATTATCAAGGTTAATAGGAGCCTGGTTAAATAGCCTTTGAGAAATTCACCATTGAACTCAACGCCGTTTTTAAGTATGTTTCCGCTTACAGACAATACCTGATTTGTCTTCATGTCATATTTTACATGGGCATTGAAGTACCCATTCTGGATAATATCCGAGACCTGTATTGTCCCGTCAGATTTTTGGATTATTATTTTGAATTTATGTGGAACGCCAACATAACCAAAGGAATGTCTCATTGTAATGACTTTCCCGTTTTCATCTACCTCTACAGGGTCTCCCGTAAGTTTTCCGTGCAGAACCCAAGTTCTCATATGTATAGCTTTCCAGCCATCCTTGTTATATTTATAAATCGGCTGGTCATGCATATTGGCATACTCTTGGTTGCCGTTGGTTGCCTCGAAGGAGCCATACTCCCCCTCCTTGCCAAGAAGGTCAAGATAGTAGGTACTATCTTGGGGATTTATAACGGTAATCTCAAGGGTTGGCTTTGGCCCGGAATCTGCATTGGCTGTACTGTAACTTAATATGAATATAACAAACATTAGAAGTAGTATAATGTGCTTTTCTATTTTTAACATTATGTTTCACCTCAAATTTTAAAACCTTTATACAAATAACTAAATGATGCTGATAAAAATGCTATTGTAGCTGATATCCAAAATACATATCCAAAAAAACTTTTATCATCTTTTAATAATCCGTATGTAAAGAAGAAAACAGATAATAACAGATAAATTACACCTAGAATAACATTACTTTTTTTCTTTACCAATGTGAAAGCCTCCGTAATATAATAGTAAATCCAATTACCATTTTATCCTATAATTTACTATTAATAAACTCTAAAGAATCATTTCTTATTTTACTTCGTAAAAGCACAATGCCTGAGTGTCCGCAATTGTAAATATGTCTTTCTGGATTTCCCCATTTTGACCACAATTCATTGGAATCTTCCAAACTTATATATTGGTCATAAGCAGCACTTAACAGTAATATATTCTTTTGGGGAACAACAGGCTGGTATAAGCTTGGCATAATAACAGCCCAATGGTTCAATAATTGTTCATATGAAAAGGAACTTTTAATAAAATCGTTCTTTATGTACTTTCCGGGTATTGTAATACTAACATCACCTTAGAAATATTATAAATTATAAATATATTATACATTTATTGCATAAACATTAAAATCCCACAGGCTGATTACAGAGCCTATGGGATTCTAAATTTATTTTTTCTTAACGGGTATCCATATTTCACCCATACAATGTCCGCTCATTCCATAGTACATCTCAAAATTCGGTCCCTCAACCTGTTCATACTCAGATGTTGGAAACCATTCAGTGTAAATCCGTCTCCACAGATTCTGCATTTCGCAATTAGGATCTTGAAATATAGCCCAGGTAAGCTCCGGGACAGATAGCTTTGTAAATCTATCCGGAATTTTAAGCCCCTTGGGCAAGTTATAGCAAATCATGTATTTGAAATTTGTATCTGTGTGGTCATATAGCGCGGCATGGAGCATGGTGTCATGAAAACGGCCTAAAAACTCATTCATAAGGTCAACAGTACCATCCTCGTCGCACTTAACACAAAACTGCGGAACTTCGGTAAATGATCTTTCCATGTCCCTGCTAATGAGACCGGAAACACCGAACATCTCAAAAGGTTCTCTCTTTTCAATGCGGTAATCCATCTTGATATCTCCTTTAATTGATATTGAAAAGGTCATCCGAGGATAAGCTCTAAGCGAAATGCCCATATCGCGCGCAGATGATGGCATCACACCATGCAGATTCTTAAATGCTCTGGAAAATGCCTCCGGTGATTCGTACCCGTATTTAATGGCTACATCAATAACTTTAATATCACTTGTCTGCAACTCAAAAGCAGCTAATGTCAATCGCCTTCGTCTGATGTATTCTGATAAAGGTACATTTGTTATATATGAAAACATCCTTTGAAAATGATATGTTGAACAACAAGCAATTTGAGCAACCTTTTCATAGGAAATTTCATCTGCCAGATTATCTTCAATATATTCCATTGCATTATTCATTCTGACAAGCCAATCCATAGGTTTTCCCTCCCTTCAAGATAAATATAGCACCTTTAAGATTGACAGACCTTGCATTTCATGCACAGGAAAGTCAGGTGTGTAATAAAAATTATAATACCATAGAAATTCGGCACTCCGTCCCATCTATGACAGCCGTCTTTTTTGATAATCTCAATATATCAGTAACATCCCTAACCATAGAGACAAAGGTAATTCATGCACATTACTATTTATATCTAATTTTTCATATAACAAAACCTCTCTAAAAAGAGAGGTTTCTAAATCATTGGATTGCAGTTCCTTTTCATCTGCCATCCCTCAGTCCCCCATACAAATCATTATCAGATTATATCACTTTTTAGCATAAAGTGATATAATCTGTAAGTTGTAAAGAAGATATTTTATGCTGATAAACACTCTTATAATACTAAGTAAATATAAGTACTAAAATATAACCATAATGTATCCTTATTAAGCACTTATTGATTGCTTGCTCATAGTAATATATCGACTTTTTTAAATACATATGCCCATGTACTTCCCGTGTGGGTAACTAAAATTTTATTTTCATTCTCAAGAACTTTATTATATGTATCTTCATTTTTAGCTTTGTGCAATAAAGAGAATTTGCCGTAAATTAGTCTATTCTTTTCAGTATAGTTTTCAAAGGCAAATTCATATTCATTGTTGAGAGCTGTCGAGTATTTCGTATCAAAAACATACCACTCCCCATAAAATAAATAGATAGGTTCATTATTAGCTCCAAATTCAAGATATCCTTGTATCGCTTCAAATATTTTAGTTGCTGGTAGTATAGGCATTCCTGATTCATCTTCTGTGCTAACAGTCCACTTCTTCAAAAACTCATGTATAAACGTTTGCGACAATCTAATACCGTCAGTTTCAAATTTGTTATATATGTCACTAATCTTTATTGGTTCTATACATTCTAAAAAAACTTTATCTTCTGAGTCCTTAATAATATACTTACTAGTATTTAAAATATAATTTTCATATTCATCTCCTACAAGAACAAACGAATTATATTTTTTCTCTTTAAATGTTATTATAAGCCAATCAAATAACTCAGAATTTTTATAAGCCTTTTTCTTTGCTAGAAGTAAATAACTTAATACAAAATTGTCATCAGCTCTCGAGAGATTTTCAGCTTTCTTTAGTATCATAGTTAATTGAGATAAAGTAAACCATCTACGAATAACTAAAGAATCCTTATTGACAATATTAATTTTCTTGTTATCCGCCTCATCCTCATTAAATTCAATTCCTAGTTTTTGAGCAATTTCTCTATCAACTTCGATGTTTAACTGTCGATATATACTACTCATTTCTTTCTCAACAAGAAAATTTGTCGTTTCCTCGGTAAATACTAACCTGTGCCTCCGGCAAGTCACTTTTACCCATGAATTATCACTCCTTCCAAATAAATTTAATACAAATTATTTTCCATTATTAACTTAATCTCAAGCTATATTTTTCTGCAGCCTCAACACTTCAAAAACTACATTAATATTTTAGATTTGAATTTGGATGATGAAACTATTGTTGTAGCCTTTAAATTACAACGTCGACCGCACGTTTGTCCTGACTGTGGAGGGATTACCGAAAAGTCCACGACTACAGAAACCAGCGGGTTAAAGACATTCCTGCCTTTGGTAAACTTATATGGCTTTATTCTAAACGTCGTTATTGCTGTCCTTACACAAATGGATTTACAGAAGGTATTAACCATACTATTAAGGTCATTAAGCGTATTGCCTATGGATATCGGAACTTTTATAACTTCAGACGTAGAATTTTACATACCTTAAAAACAAGTAAAGAGCCAATTACTTGTTAAAGCAATTAGCTCTTTTACTAAAAATTTTCAGTTTACGTTCTACCCCAACCATTGACATAGAACCGAATTATTAAAACCCCAAGGAATGTTTTATTCCACACGATTTTTACAAAGCTTATTCTACGTATCGAAAGTTTTTAATAGCGGAGATACGAATATTATGCTTTATACGTTTTCAATTCACTTTCTAAAAGAGCTGCCTTCTCCGTCCACCCGGTTCCCCAGATATCTTTTGAGATTTCCTGTCCCAGGACAGAAATTGTATCTGAAATATTATTGTAATCACTCTGAGAATTAATATTACTCTCGTATTTTAAATAATCCTCGTTTTTGCTTAAGATTTCTTTTGCTTCCTGCAGGAGACTGTAATTCTTTGTAAAAGAATATTCCCACAGTATTTTACACAGATAGTCTGTTATTTTTTCACATGAAGTACCTTTGTTTATCTCTTTTATATTTTCAAAATACGGAGGGAAGTATATTGGGGACAACCGTATCCTTGCAGCTGCATCAGGCTTCTCTGTAATAACTGAATATATGCAGTCAAATACTGTAAAAATGGTTGGTATTCCTGTATTTACACCTACCGCAACCCCAAGCCTCTGCAAATCCTTATTATCATTCAGCTTGTCATATATATATTCCTGCAATGTCCGACTTTTCCGCATAAGAGGGGAACATAGTATATAACCGGCATTCAGGTCATATACCCAGAAAAACGTTTTTTTGAATATTTCTATTGACTGCTTTTCTGTTAATCCCGGAATACCGATAAGTATGTTAGTCCCGGTTCCCCAGCCTATGTCATGAATCATTTTCATAGCATTGACAATCTGCTCATTTGAGGTATTCTTATTTATCCAGTGGTTTCTGAGCCAATCGTTACTGACTTCAACACCCAGTTCAACGCTGACTTTTTCTCCGAGCTTTTCTTTCCATTTTGTAATTTTCTCAAGAGTTACACTTGCAGCTCTTGTTTCAAAGACGTATCTGGTTTTTGGTCTGCTTTTGAAAAATTCCCCTTTTGCTCCATGCTCCAGTAATTCATCAGGAACCTCCTGACTATTCAGGAAGTCATGGGCGCTTAGCAGTTCAATATCACTGGGTTCAGGGGTAATACCTCTCGCCTTTTCAAAGCTTATGTACATTACATCCATATACCGTTCCAGGCTCTTATCCTTTAGTGCAGACATTTTCGCCATCCTATCTATGCTTCCGGAGCTGTAATCGCACATGCTGCAGCCTGAGAATCTCCCATTCCTGTTATTATGGGGACATCCATTGGTTGTAAGTGCTGTAATACACAATTCCTTACTTTCATAGTAAATATTATCTTCCTTTTTAATCTCTGAAACAATTACATTAAATAAATCTTCAGTTTCCATTTTCATAGCATTATCATATATTTCTTTAAAATCAATTGAAACAGGTTCCCACAGCTTTGTGATGACATTTTCTATAAACATTTTTTCTGACACCCTTTCTTTTTAATATTAAGATTAGAATCCTTCTGCCGCCACCCAAGTTGCAATAGTTATTTCGGACAATTATCCTCTTAGGTCCTTGATAAAATCTGGAAATAGCTGACTGGTTTCCGTTAGTTTAAATATCTCCTCAAATCTTTCAAGCTTTTCATCTAAAGGAGTCATCTTTGTTGCAAAGACACTTTTCAGCATCTGAAGTGCGGAATCCATCTCTTCTATTGCTGGCTGCCTATTGCTTTTCTCAATTTCCTCCAGTAAGCTTTGGATTTTTCTATAGGGTTCAACCACACCTTTTCTATACTGTTCATTATCCCAGTTGGAGTTTTTTGTGCATACTGCAACTGCAAGACAGCGGGCTATTAATTGGGTCCCGAATTGCCCGTTTACCATATGTTCTTCATTTAGTGCCTTTATGTCTTTTTCATCATCAAAGGAATAAGCTTTAATTTTTGGGGCATTCTTTTTCATCAAACTTTTCAGGATATTTTTAGGTCCCAGCTCAATGGCCAATTCCACTCCCTCCTTTTCTAAAAAGTTCATGGTGGCTTGCCATCTGACAGGTTCTACGATTTGATGGGACAGGTACTCGGTTATATCCCTGCTTCCTGAATAAGGCAAGGCAGTTACATTGGAAATAACCGGATATTTCATCTCATTAAATTTATACTTCCCCAATTCATTTTTTAATTTATCTGCTGCCTCCTGCATCAGCGGGCTGTGGAACGGTGCGCTCACTTTTAGCGGTATTACCCTTGCCCCCGCTTCCTTGAGCTTATTCGCTACATGTTCTACTGCCTGTGAATAACCGGATATAACAATTTGATCCGGAGAATTGTAATTTGATACAACAACCAGTTTCCCGTCACTTTGGGCTTTTTTACACTCTTCTTCTATTAATTCGGAATTTGCCTGAGATATCGCACACATGGCTCCCTCTCCCATATTAACCGCATCCTGCATGAATTCTCCTCTTTTCCTGGTAATCTTCAATGCATCGGCAAATTCCAAGGCTCCCGAACATGTCAGAGCCGAAATCTCTCCAAGGCTATGACCTGCAAGATACATCGGCTCAGATCCAAACTCCTGCATATATACCCTAAATGAAGCAACACTGGCTGTTAAAATCGCGGGCTGAGTATTTGCAGTCTTGGTTAATTCATCCATTTCCCCCTGGAAGCAAAGTCCTTTCAAATCAAAGCCCAAAATATCGTTTGCCTCTTCAAAAACCTCTCTTGCAATTGAATTTCTTTCAAAAATACTTTTTCCCATTCCAACATACTGTGACCCTTGTCCAGGGAAAAGCAAAACACATTTCTTCATGTTTATATCATCCTTTCAATAAATTAAAATAATGAAACCTCGAATTATATGCTATTTTTCCGTTGCCTTTCTGCTACTTCATTTCTTCAGCTCTTTTCATGTCTATGTATTCTGCCATCATCTGTACGGACGAATATGTGAAAATATCTCCAAAGCTGATTAACTTGTCATACTGTTTTTCTATGCTTCCAAACAGCTGTGCAGCCAATAGAGAATCTATTCCCAAATCATCGAACTCCTGGTAAATATCTATCTCATTGATACTGAAGACATTGGCACATATATATGCCAATTTTGTCTCAGTGGGCGTGTAGCCTGATTCACCCTTTCCTTTTATCTTGATATCTTCAATGTTCATTTCCTGATTCTTGTTATTGACGCTTGATGATTTTGTTCTTCCGCGCTCAAAAGCCCTCTGTATTTCGTCAGAACAATTTATTCCGAAGAAGTCCAATGAAAAATTGTAGTTAAATTCTGCGGGTAAGACTCTTTTTAACTCAGTACCCAGGCAAAAGTCAAATGTATCTATAGCAGAGGCTGTCGAAATGGATTTAAACAAAGTGTCTTGCATATTAACTCCGAAATCCACGGCCATTCCGGTTTCCTTCCATCCGGGCCAGTTAATGGCTATTGTCTTTTTCCCGAGCTTATTCCTATACTCAGAGAAGGAATCAAGATAACCGTTTGCCGCTGTGTAATCACCTTGTCCCGGGCCGCCAAGCAAGGCAGTCATTGATGAGAACAATACGAACATATCAATATCCATGTCTTCTGTTAATTTGTCAAGCAGCCATGTACCTTGTACCTTAGGTAACAGGACTTTTCCAAATGTGCCTTTATCCTTATTCATAATAAAGCTGTCTCCTGCTATCCCTGCTGCATGTACAATCCCATTGATTCTTGAATACCTCTCCTTTAATGAATCGATTACTGCCTTCAGATCAGCTTCATTCGAAACATCCGTACTGATGCATTCTACTTTTGAACCCTTTTTCTCTATTTCCGACAGTATGCGAAGCTTGCTGCAAAGCTTCTTATCTTCGCCTTTTTCAAGGATACTGTCCCATTCACTGCGTGAAGGCAATTTTGAGCGGTTCAGCAGTGCCAGGTTTACACACTTTTTGCCTGCCAGGTACTTGGCAATCTCAAGTCCGATTCCTCCGGTTCCCCCCGTAATGATGTAAATACCTGTTTCCTTAATCTCGAAATCTTTCCCCTCAATACTGTCCTTCCGTATCCTGGCAAGCTCCTCCACATACCTGTTATTATTACGAAGTGCAACCTTTTTAGAGGAATAAGCTGCATTCAGCTCCGAAACTATACTGCTACTGTCAGTTTCATCATCAATATCGATACACCTGCATTTGAGATTTGAGTACTCCTGCCCTACCACTTTGCCAAGCCCAAAGAATGCTGCATTATGAGGATTTATTCTCTTTTCCGCTCCGGTGACTTCGTTTGCATAATCAGATATCAATACAATATCAGTATCTGCATTCCTTTTGCTTTCAAGTAGTGCTTTTACCATATTGAAGAGGCTGTATACACCTATTTCCAATGAAGCATTAATTTCTCTTATATCTGTTATTTCCTTTGCTCCATTCAAAGTTGCCATATGCACAATCTGCCTTACTTGTCCCTTGGCCGCCTCATTTAATATTTTTAAAAAGTCTTCACTGCTTCCGGATATCTTATATTTGTTCTGCCCCAGATTTTCATAGCCTGCGCCATACTCAACCTCAATGACCGTATTACCTGAGCCGGCTATTTTTCTTATTACATCACTGCATACATCATTTTGTCCCTTTATCACAATCACATTGCCTGTTTCGCCGGAAGTCTGGCTGCAGTCAAGTTCACAGCTTACCCAATTCATTCCGAAGAAGTTGTTTATGGCGTTTTTATCGTCCCTCAGCTTGCGCTGCTGTGACATATGAACCTTTTTAGCCGAATAACCGGTTATTTTCATAAAGGGTTTACCGTCAGCTTCCATTAATGTTATATCAGATTCCAGTGTTTCTCCTGAACCGCTGTTTTTCTTCTGGATATATGAATAGAACTTGTTTGGCATTTGCCCCAGTATCTTTATGCTCTTAAAAAGGAACGGCAGGTAAATCCCGCTGACATTTGTAAACATAGGGGCGTTACATGCACAATCAAGCATGGAAGGGTGCAGATAAAGGCCTTCCAAGTCCTTTGAAAACTCAGAGGATAATTGGACTGAAATAAATTCAAACGCCTCTCCAATGAGTTTTCGGGGCATGCTGTTCCATCTTGGCCCGAACTCAAACTTTCCAATTGCTTTATCCTCAGGTGGATTCTCGATCTCAAGGCTTACTCTTCCCATATCAGTTTTGCAGTTTCCTTCGATCTCTTCTATGTCAAATACTTCATTCTCCTCATGAGATATAATCTTGGCTGTACCTTTTACGTGCACTACCCATTTTCCATTTTTTTCAAACTCATCGGATTCATCCTTTGTTACTATCATAAATTCTACGTAATCCGTAAACTTTTTAATTATTGTTTGTGCTTCCTTTTCCTCTCCCTCTTCAACAATTATCGGGGCCATGAATATCAAATCATTCAGCTCAATGCATGAACTATTGAAATATCTGCTGCACGCCTCTCTGATCATTTCTATATACGTTACACCGGGTATCAGACACATTTTTGCGAATCTGTGCTCACTCAATACCCAGTGTCTCTCCGGTGAGAACTTTGTAGTAAAAATCATACTTTCCATTGAATCGGCAAGGCACTTATCAATAAGGGGATGTAAGATTTCATTTTCAGAATCTGCCCGGGTCTTGGAGAAACAGCGCGGCTCGGCATGGCATTCAACTCTTTCAAATGGATATGTAGGAATACTTACTCTTCTTGGCTTCCTTCCATTATAAAGCTCCTCCCAATTAATTTCCGCGCCTTTGATATAGTATCTGCAAACAACTGCCAACGTTTCTTCATCTGTTCCCTTGGCATTTAGCAGCCTTTTTATTTCAGTGTCAGCATTTTCACTCAATTTATGTATTATTTTTTCAGTCAACTCATTTTCTTCCCTGACTTTTCTTGTCTCTGACACAACATTATGTTCACCGTAATATATGCCCTCACTCTCAAGGCAGCTCCCGTTCAAAAACTTAACCAGCTTTTCTTTCAGCTGTACTACGTCTTTTACAATCAAAGCAAGCCTGTACGTATAGTGTCCCCGTCCGGTATTGGCGGTAAAGCTTATATCCTCAAGAGACATATTAAACCTTACAGCCTTATCATCAATAAACCCAATATAGTTGCTGACTAAATTTTCAAGTACTTTTCTGCTTTTTGCCGATATTGATACAACCTGAGGATTTCCGTCCGGCAAAGCCTCTCTTTTTATTAAGGGCATCTCTTCCACGACAACATGACAGTTTGTTCCGCTGAATCCGAATGCACTTGTACCTGCTCTTCTCGGGCTGTCCCCTTTTTTCCATTCCCTCAGCTTGTCATTCACAAATACCGGTGATTCACAAAAGTTAATGTATGGATTGGGATCGTTAAAATTGATTGTTGGAGGTATAACTTCATTCTTCATTGACAGAATCACCTTAAACAGTGATGCAAATCCGGAGGCACCAACAGCATGTCCGACATTTGGCTTAACAGATCCGATTCCGCAAAACTGCATTTTATCTGTATATCGAGCAAATGCATTGGTTATACCTTTTATTTCTATGGGATCTCCCAGCATTGTACCCGTTCCATGGGCTTCCATATACGATATTGTTTCAGGGCTTATTCCAGAGTCTTCCCATGCACTTACTATAACTTCTTCCTGTGCCTCTGCATTCGGTGTTGTTATGCTGTTTGATACACCGTCATTATTCATTGCACTTCCTTTAATGATTGCATGTATGTTGTCTCCATCTTCCAAAGCTTTTTTAAGAGGCTTTAGAAGAACTGTTCCTATACCTTCTCCCCAGACTGTTCCGTTTGAATGTTTCTCAAACGACCTCAGAACATTATCCGTCGACTCTACCACCTTTAGGGTTCCATCGCCTTTTCCGTTCTTTGGCTCAAGTCCAAGCTCTGTCAGCTGAATCCCTCCTGCAATAGCCATTTCACATTCCTTGCTTTTCAGTGACTGGCAAGCCAGATGCAGGGCAACCAGACCGGAGGAGCATGCCGTATCGATTACCAGGCAAGGTCCCTTTAAGTCATATAAATATGCCAGCCTGCTTGCAAGAATCCCTGACCAGGATCCTGTCAAATGCATTGAATCCTGCTTGGTTAAATGTTTGTATATTGTTGTGTTTGATTTGTCTATGCCAACATAAATTCCTGTTTTAGTGCCTGAAATCCTGTTTGCATTGTAGCCTGCATCCTCAATGGTTTCCCAGGCCGACTCAAGAAAGACTCTCTGCTCAGGGTTCATGTATTTGGCCTCTTTGGGAGAAATTTTGAAAAAAGCCGCATCAAACTTGTCAATATCGTCAATATAGCCCCCAACCATAGGTGAAAACTCTACTTTCTCATCTTCCTCCAGATCCACTCCTGTGATAAATTCAAAAAAGAAGGGGATATTTATGCTATCGATGTAATGATCAATCCTGCTTTGCGGATAATTGGTAAAGCAATTTTTACCGTCTTTAAGAATTTGCCAGTATTCTTCCAAATTTTTTGCTCCAGGAAATTTACCGGACATACCAATTATTGCAATATCATCTGTTTCCTGCTTCTTGCCTTCATACTCCTCCAGTAGTAATTTTGCATCCTTTGGAGAAAGTTTCTGACTGGCAACCTGTTCATAAATATACTTTTTTATCGATTCCATTTATGCGTTCCCCCTGTAATTATATTAATTTTTCCATATCCTCTATGCTTATTTCACCCTTGGATAGCTTCTCCAATGTTTCAATAAGATCTCCCTGACCAGGGTTTTTAATTTCATCCTTTTTCCCCTCCTTTTTTTCGATTACTTTTCTGATATATCCTGACAACTCTCTGACTGACGGGTAAACAAAAACATCCGAAATATCAATAGTCTTTGGGAACTCCTTTTCTATTTCCTTTAGCAGCTGAGTGGCAGTAATTGAATCTCCGCCCATTTCATTCAGGCTTTCATTAATATCAATATCAACCGTTCCCAGTACTCTGTTCCAAATCTGACGCATTCTGGACTCGATGCTCTGTGCCTGCAATGACATTAGGCTCCCGGCTTCAGCCACTTTTCTTTTATTTGACAGCGATTTGTCCGCCGGGTTATTTTTCTTTTTCCATATATCATCAGATAGTTTGACAGGAAGCTCTTTTATCAACGTCGTATTGTTTAAACTGGATTGATTGAACTCCCCAACTATTGCTCTTTTAAAACCATTTACCATAATTGATTCAAATGCCTTGACTGCACCTGAAGTTGAAACAGGCTTGAAAATACCCTCATCTGTATTGAATCCATAGTCCACAGCCATACCGGTTTCTTTCCATGCAGGCCAGTTAATAGAAACAGTTTTTTGTCCATCTTTACTTCTGTACGACGCAAAGGAGTCCAGAAAGGCATTTGCCGCAGTGTAATCTCCCTGTCCCATTCCTCCGACTATAGATGTTACCGATGAGAACATTACAAAGAAGTCTGGCTTCAGCTCTCGGGTTAATCTGTCAAGCATCCATGTACCCTTGACTTTTGGTGCCAGTACATTTGAAAATGCATTTATATCTTTTTTAAGAATAAATCCATCCCCGGCTATGCCCGCACAGTGCAATATTCCGTCAACCCTGCCGTATTTACCAATAATCCGTTGAATCACTGACTTTAACACGGATTCATTTGACACATCGGCCTGGCAGAGCTCTATACTGCTGCCAAGTTCCTTTATTTCGTCAATCCTTGCCAGCTTGCCTCCGGATCTGGTTCCCTTTTCTCCCAGGGCTGAGCGGTTTATAAGGATCAGATTTACTTTGTTTCTGGAGGCAAGGTACTCAGCCATCTCCAGCCCCAATCCTCCGGTACCTCCTGTTATGAGGTATACGCCTTGCTCCTTAACGTCAAAGGTTCCGGATTCCAAATCTGCAGCAGGTATCTTGGAAAGCTCTTCAATGTAGCGCACATGATCCCTGTAAACTGCCTTATATGTACTGGATTCTCCTGACAGCTCAAGAAGGATCTCCTCTGAAGAGGTATTTAAATCAATGTCGATACACCTGCAATTAAGGTTCGAATATTCCTGTCCTACGACTTTCCCCAATCCGAATAAGGCAGCATTTTGCGGATTTATTTTAACTTCTTCTCCTGTCACCTCTTCCGCAAAATCAGATACCAGAACTATATCTATATCATCTTTGATTTTATTGGCAATAAGGGCTCTGGTAAGGCAAAACAAGCTATATACGCCCTGTCCAAGACTTTCATCCAGCTCAGTTTCGGTCTTGCAATCCGTTCCGAGCGTGGACATATGTACAATCTGCTTGATTCTTTTCTGACTGAGTGTTCCAATAAGCCGGTTCAATTCCTCTTCCTCTTTTCGGATTGCATCAAGTATGTCCGGGTCATTATTATCTACTTTAAAGTCATTTCCAAAATCCACTTCTATTACGCTTTGTCCCTCTTCTTTGAGCTTATGAATAACATCTGTGCAAATGCTGCTCTTACCTTTGAGTACGAGAATGCTGCCCTCTTCATTGGGATGCCGCGTGTTTTCCAGCGGAGCTGCTTTCCAAACTATTTTGTTAAAAAGATTTTCCTCTGTCTCAAACCCTGCAGCATTTTCATTCAGCCTCCTGACGGTATAGTCCTCAACCGTAATAAAAGACTTTCCTGACATATCCGTAAGTGTTATATCAAATGTAACGGTGTCCAGGCTTTCCTTTTCCCTGTTTTTCCGCCTGATATAGCTGTAAAATTCCTGTGGTGTGGGTCCTGACACTCTCATTCTTTTGTATGAAAAAGGCAGATATGTACCTATAAGTGAATTTGCAGCATTAATTGCAAAATCCATCAAGGAAGGGTGAAGCTTGTATATGTCCAAATCTTCTTCAAATTCACGTGGCAGCCTCAGATGAGCAAGATATTCGTCATCCCGGCAGTAAAGTTTCTTTATTACATTCCATCTGGGGCCCGTCTGAATTGCATGGGTAGGTTGTTTACTTATATCGATGGTTACTTCATTTGTCAGTATTTTCTTAAGTTGTTCTATGTTGATATCCTGCTCCTCTATCGGTTCTGCAGCAAGCAACTCACCCTCCGCGTGCTTTTTCCAGATTCCTTCATCCAGTCCTGCAATTTCATATTGAAGTATTCTGCCCTTTCTTCGGACTATAGTGTGAACCTCCTTGGGCTTGCCTTCTTCAACAATCAGTGGAGCCATAAATATAATATTCCTTAGTTCCAGCTCCTGCCCTTTATTGTACTTCCCGGATATTTCCCTCATCATCTCAAGATAAGTGGTTCCGGGGACAACACACTTTTCCATTACTCTATGCTCATTAACTACCCATTGTTTTTCAGTACTGAATTCCGTCTTATAAATGCCGGTTTCAAAGGATTCTGCCAAGCATGTCTCAACAAGAGGATGAGACTTCTTTATGCTGCTTGTGCATCCCTCTTCCTCATATTCTACCCAACAGCGTCTTTTACTGAAAGGGTAGGCAGGCAAACCAAGCTTCACCGCCCCGGTACCCTTATACAGCTCTCCCCAGTCAACACTGCCACCACAGACATATAAGGAGCAAATTTCCTTAAGAGCAGAAGCCCGCAATTTATAGTCCTCAGAAAGGCTCTTAATCAATTTACTCAAATCACCTGTCATAACCTCTAAATCTTCAGTAATCCCCTCATCCGTTCTTTGAACCCTGTTCCCGGTTATTATTTTGTGACTTCCGTAGAAGATACCCTCGATAGAATCGGTAAACAGACCTTTTTCTGTAACCTTCTTGATTTTGGTCTTCATTTCTTCCAGACTGCCGGCAATAATAGCCAGTCTGTGCTCATAATGTCCCCTGCACATAGCAGAGGTATAGCAGACATCCTCCAGTTCAAATCCCGATTCATGGTTTAGGAAATAATCATAGTGTTGCACCAGGGTCTCAAGTATTTCTCCGGTTTTGGCGGAAATGCTCAAAATCTGTGTCTTCATATCAGCATTATCGTGCCTTTTTTCCTGCTCGAGCATTTCTTCCAGAACCAGGTGACAATTGGTACCGCTAAGTCCAAAAGAATTGATTCCGCAACGTCTTGGAGTACCCTCCGACTTCCATTCTCTTAATTTCTCGTTTATGTAGACCGGAGAATCTATAAAGTTGATTCTGTGGTTAGGCTTGGCAAAGTGAAGGCTGGGGAAAATTTCCCTGTACTTCAGCGCCAGCACAGCCTTTACTAGCCCGGCAATTCCGGCTGCATTATCCAAATGTCCTACATTAGTTTTAACAGACCCTATTGCACAGAACTGTTTTTTATCAGTATGCTTTCTGAAAGCCATTTCGATCCCGCTGACTTCAATGGGGTCGCCCAGCTTTGTCCCTGTTCCGTGGGCTTCAATATATGATATGGTTTCGGGATCTATCCGGGCATTTTTCCAGGCTTCCAGTATCAAGTCCCTTTGTGCTGCTGCATTGGGTGCAGTTATACCTATGGAATTGCCATCCTGATTGACAGCACCGCCTTTAATAAGAGAATAAATCCTGTCATTATCTTCAAGAGCTTTTTTAAGGGGCTTAATTATTATTGCGGCAACACCTTCTCCAAAGCCGGTTCCATCTGAATTATCATCAAAGGTTTTTGTTTTCCCGTCTGAGGATGCGATTCCAACCTCAGAATCCTTACTTGTTTTTACGGGGATAAGACTCAGCTTTACACCTCCGGCTATAGCTATTTGGCATTCTCCCGTCATAAGTGCTTTACAGGCCAGATGAACCGCAACCAGCGATGACGAGCAGGCCGTGTCTACCACCATACTTGGGCCTTTTAAATCCAAATAGTAGGAAATTCTTGATGCTATAATAGACTTAATATTACCTGCCAGAGATTGCCCTTTTGAAGAGGGTTCATACACATCTACCAATGACTTGTACTCCTCTCCGAAATCGCTACTGTAGCCCAGGTAAACCCCGGTTTTAGTCCCTTTGATTTTTTCAGGGCTATACCCTGCATCTTCAAGTGCATTCCATGCAGTTTGTAGGAAAAGCCTCTGGTTTGGGTCCATCAACCTGGCTTCTTTGGGCGGGATGTTAAAAAATTTACAATCAAACTTGTCAATTTCATTCAGATATCCGCCGATAGTAAATTCTCCTTCAATATCCCTGGCTTCCAAATAGCGGGCTACATCACCCGACCTTTGTTCAGGGAAACTCCTGATGCAGTCAACACCATTTCTTAAGTTCTCCAGGAATTCCTTTAAGTTCTGAGCCTTTGGAAAATTGACTGCCATTCCCACAATGGCAATATCATCTTGCTTATGCCCCTTATTTTCGATGACTTTAAGTTTTCCAAGCAATTCAACGGCAACCTGTTTTTTTATGTCTCCCGATGACATATTTTCAAATATGTATTTATACACATCCTGCATTCTATATCTCCATTTCACTTAATAGTTTTGCTGCCAGTTCGGCGGTTATCTCATTATTTTCAAAACCTGATATCAATTCATCAAATTTCATGCTGCCTTCTTTCCCGCATTTGCTGCTTTCGCTATTGTCCGTATCAGCCAGAAATGCAGCAAGTTTTTCGATGGTTGTATATGAAAACAAGTCAACAATCTGAAGCCTTCCCGGGTATCTGGCGTCGATGTCAACAAACATTTGAGTCAGAAGGAATGAGTTTCCTCCCAGTGAAAAGAAATTATCATGTATTCCTATTTTGACATTGCCAAAAATTTTTCTCCAAACTTCTTCCAGAAACATTTCTATCTCAGTTGTAGGTTTAATATACTTGTTTTCCGATTCAAGACAGCCTTCTATTTCCATATTTGAAAGAGTCTTGCGGTCTATTTTCCCA
>JAEZIU010000043.1 GCA_023436485.1 Bacillota bacterium
CGGGAAAACATATCAGTATAGAGTATTGCTAGGGAGGGGGAGCTTTCTTGGGTCTTAGGACAATACATTTAAAACTTCATAAACCCGGTAAG
Source organism: Bacillota bacterium (assembly GCA_023436485.1). Taxonomy (GTDB): domain Bacteria; phylum Bacillota; class Clostridia; order Acetivibrionales; family DSM-1351; genus Ruminiclostridium. The sequence goes on from JAEZIU010000043.1 coordinate 93, forward strand.
CTTAAACGTGAAATCTTACAAAAAGCGTTTGAAAATTATAATAATGCATTTAATTATTTATTAAAAACTGCTTTTGATAATATAGATGAAATTGAAAGTAATTTTAAATCTCCTAAAGGGACGTATAGTACACTGTCTCTTTCTAAATGGGTAAGCAGCGGAATATCCAATGAATTGAACAAGTTTGACGTGCAGCCCTTTAAAGACTCACTAAAGTTAGACTTTGGAATGACGCTGGCAAGTTATTTTGTTCAGAAGCAAACAAAACCTGATATGATTTTTCCTAATTTCAGGCAGGATAACACTCTGGAACAGGAAAAGCTCAGACCTATTTATTTTTGCAGGTATGATACAAAAAGAAGCTTTTGCCTGCTTTACGACCCTGACAATAACAAGTATTTTGCTAAACTTTTCCTTATGAATGTAAAAAATTCTAAGGCACGTAAAATACCTGCTGACAAAAGAGAACTTGTATATATTTCAAAAGACCCCGAGCCGGCCAAAAGCTTGAAAAAGGAGACCTTCATTATAGTCCCCCTTTCATTCGGGAAATGGCAGGAAAATATGCTGAGGCAAGCAGTTGAGAAGCCTGAAATGCTTAGAACGGCACACTTGTTATGTAAGGATGGAGAATACTTTCTGAGTATGAGTATAAATCTTCCTGAGGAGCAGGAGATAAAGACTGCAACCTTTATGGGTGTGAGCAGAGGTATTAAGAATGATATTAATTACACCATTGTAGATACAAAAGCAAACACAATTAAAAAGGGAAGCCTTGAAAACTGTCGGAATACAAATGACATGAAACAAATCATTTGCAAAATGGCAAACAGTATAGCAGATATAGCTTTTAAAAACAAATCAATGGTAATTCTTCAGAACCTTGTGGGAAAGGGTGATAAACTCAGCTGGAGGGAAGAAGGAACTGTACATAAACCTGTATATGGTTGTAAACTGTACAATGACCTTGTGAGGGTACTGGAATACAAGCTTCCGCAAAAAGGACTGCCAGCACCTGCAAAAGTAAGTTCTGTTGATATTTTCCATACTTGCTGTGTGTGCGGAAGCAACACCAGAAAAAACAGGTTTTCTGAAACTATGTTTATCTGCACGACCTGCGGAGCCAGCTATAGTATGGATGAACTTGGCAGCAGAAATCTTGCTGTAAAACTTATAAAATATGAAAAGACTACCTTCAAGCTTAAGACAAGAAAAACACCGGAAGGCATGTATCTTAATAATGAGCTTATTGGGTTGGAGTTGTTTGTTCACAGAAGCGAAAATCCTTATGACAGATTGAAGGATGAGATAAAGATTTTGTTGGAGAAAAAAGAGGATAATTCGTATAACTCAAAACTTAACTTCAAGGATATAAAAAGTATTCTTGATAAATTAGTTAAAAGTGATTTTTCAAATATAGAAATTGTTTAGTTTTGTGCTTTTGCTGCCGCACACTGCTTACAGAGTAAGCTTATTTGTGAAAACATATAAACAAGTGCAGCTATCTAGTTTAGAGGCCACTTGCAGAATTAATTTTCAGCAGGTGGCTTCTTTAATGTAACTTTATGGATAAATCATTGACTAAATACTCATACTTTGATAAACTACATTTAAAGTAAAGGGGAGTAGCTTGTAAGCGATAAAGTCAACAACCGGCTTTAAAAAAGAGCCTGGCTTTATTCTCCACATGGGAAGCAAGACCTTGAATGTAGTGCTTTTATACATTCAAGGTCTTTTTGTTTATATATATCTCCAGTAAGTTGTATGAAGCGTATATAAACTGCCAATATTAAATAAAAACTAACTAGGGGGTAAAAAATGTCTACTAAAAAAGCACTGAAATGGGTTGGGTTCTGGATGGTATTAGCCATAATATTTAATATCGGGATCCTGCTGATTGAGGGCCCTGCCAAAGCATCACAATTTCTTGGGGGTTATGTTATTGAATTGAGTCTCAGTGTTGATAACCTGTTCCTGTTCCTTATCTTGTTTTCAAGCTTTGGAATAAAGCCGGCTTATCAGAGAAGGGTCTTAAACTACGGAATTTTTGGAGCTATCGTTTTAAGACTTATATTTATAGTTCTGGGAATAACTCTTGTTAACAAAATTCACTTTATTCTGTATATCTTCGGAGTTATATTGATATTTAGCGGCTGCAAGATGATGTTTGGTAAAGAAAAACCTGTGGACCACAAGGACAATAAAGTATTAAAGATAATGGGTAAGTTTTTGCCAATGACCGACAAGATGCACGAAGAGAAATTCTTTATCATAGAAAATGGTAAAAGGTTTGCAACCCCTCTGTTGGCAATACTTGTACTTATTGAATCTTCCGATATCCTGTTTGCAATAGATTCAATTCCTGCTATTTTTTCAATATCAACTGACCCGTTTATCGTTTATACATCCAATATATTTGCTATATTGGGACTTAGAAGCCTATATTTTGTTCTTGGTGCATTACAGGAGAGATTCAAGTATGTTAAATACGGTGTTGCACTCATACTTGTATTTACAGGTGTAAAACTTGGAATTTTATACTTTGACATTGAAATACCGATACTTGCCTCTCTGCTAACAATATTTACAATATTAATAGTCAGCGTTATCTTCTCAGTATACAAATCAAAAAACGAAGAAAAGAAGCACAAAGAAATAGCTTAAAAGAATGGGCCTTAAAAAAGTATAAAATGGCCTAAGAAGCTTATGTAGCTCCTTAGGCCATTTTCATTAGCAGTCATGCTTATTTCCGCAACAGCACGCAATAATGAAAACAATAATAAGACCCCATATTACTCTTTCGTCGATACATTCACATCCACCAAGGAAACCTTTCTTTTTATCAGACATAGGTAAACAACTCCCTCCAAAGATTAATGAAAAACTTTTTAGCTTGGTAACTAAATGGCTAATAACATAGTATTCATTACAGATAAATTGTGTTACACATCTTTCGATATAGAAAATATAATAAATTATAAAACTCTTTAAGGTAACGGAGGCATGTATGAGTTTAACCCGAAGAAAGAAGGGTAAGGCAAAATCACAAAACGTACAATTAATAGTTCCTGAAAAAAGTACATGTATAAAAAAACAACAAATAAATTATCGTGAATATAAGGGGCAGACGGTAACGGTCTTTGTAAATTCAGGAGGAGCTGCCGGGAACGGTTTTACAGGTGTTTTGCTGCTTCAAACCGACTCATACCTAAAACTTCTAATACTGCCGTCTGCACCGCCGGAATGCTCTTTGGGAAATGCCTGCAGCGGGAAGAGAGTTAATTTCCTGTTCTGTACACTTTGTCCTTACAACAAAACAATAGGGACAATCGCAGAAATCCCCGTTGAAGCTGTTACAGCCTTTGTACATAATAGCATTTCAAGTAATGTGTAAGTTATTATGTATCAGAAATTGAATATTGTGATACAATTACTATTAATATATTAAATACGTTAAAAAGGTATATGTATGAATTTATGTGAAAAATTTGAGTTTCCCGAAAATGCGGGTTATGTTATAAAAAAGCTTAACGAAGCAGGATATGAAGCTTATTTTGTGGGAGGCTGCGTAAGGGACAGTATCCTTTGCAAAGCACCCTATGATTGGGACATAACAACAAATGCATTACCTGCTGATATAAAAGAGTTATTTGACAAAACCTATGATACAGGTATAAAGCACGGTACAGTTACTGTACTTGCAGGTGAAATGAGTCTGGAAGTTACAACATATAGGATAGATGGAGCTTACAAAGATTTTCGCCGACCGGAAAAGGTTGAGTTTACATCCAGTCTAAGGGAGGATTTAGCAAGAAGGGATTTTACTATTAATGCTATGGCATATCATCCTGAGCACGGTCTGGTTGATTTTTTCGGCGGTTTACAGGATTTAAAAAGACAAGTGATAAAAGCGGTTGGTGACCCGGAGCAGAGGTTCCGTGAAGATGCTTTACGTATGATGCGAGCAATAAGATTCAGTGCACAGCTGGGGTTTTCCATTGAAGAAGCTACATTTGAAGCTATAAAACAAAATTCGGCACTTATTGCCAATATCAGCAGTGAGAGAATAAGGGATGAGCTGAATAAAACGTTGGTATCCGATAACCCTGTAAATTTCAACTATTTGCACCGAACAGGGATACTTCCGTATATTCTTCCTGAGTTTGAGAGGTGCTATAAAACTGAACAGGTAAATCCTTATCATGTTTACAATGTAGCAGATCATACAATGTTTGCTGTAAAAAGTATTGAGAATGATCATATTCTCAGGTGGACAATGCTTTTACATGATGTGGGTAAACCTCCGAGAAAGACAACTGATGCAAAAGGCATAGATCATTTTTACGGTCATCCGGCAGTAAGCAGTCAAATTACTGAAAGTGTTCTTAACCGATTGAGATTTGATAAAGAATCAATAAAAAAGATTGTTTTGCTTGTAAAATACCACGATATGGATATAGAGGATAAACCGAAATCAATAAGGAAGGCAGTAAATAAAATTGGTGACGAGTTGTTCCCGTTATTGCTTAAGGTTCAAAAGGCGGATAAAATGGCTCAGAATCCTGATTTTCTTGCCGATAGAATTGTAAAATGGAACAAAATAGAGAAGATTTATTCAGATATAAAAAGCGAACAGCAGTGCTTGGATAAAAAGGACATGGCCGTTAACGGAGATGACCTGATATTGCTGCTTGGAATGAAACCCGGTATTGAAATACGTGAAATGCTGGATTATTTATGCGATTGTGTATTGGAATGTCCGGAGCTTAATGAAAAGCAGAAATTGCTGGAACTTGCAAAGAAACGAATGAAGTAGGGGAGAGGTTATGACAGGGGTTGGAACAATTGTAAATGCAGGTGCCGTAATCGTTGGAGGACTGGCAGGGACAGTACTGAGAAACGGTATACCTGAAAGGTATAAAAAAATTGTAATGCAGGCTATAGGTCTTTCGGTGGTTTTCATAGGAATATCCGGAACAATTAAAGAAATGGTAACCATCGTAAATGGAAATAAGTTGGACAGGCAGTATATAATGCTTATGATTTTCAGCTTGGTAATAGGCGGACTTATGGGTGAGTTCTTAAAAATCGAAAAAAGGCTTGAAAACTTGGGAACATGGTTTCAAAAAAGGATTCCTGACAAAGGAGGCTCTTTTTCAGACGGATTTGTGACTGCAAGCCTTGTTTTCTGTGTTGGAGCGATGGCTATAGTAGGAGCCTTGGAAGACGGTCTTTCCGGGAACCCTTCAACTTTGTTTGCAAAATCTATTCTTGACGGGGTAACATCCTTTGTATTTGCTTCAACCCTTGGAATAGGTGTTGCTTTTTCAGCTATACCGATTTTGATTTATCAGGGAGGAATTACCTTAATGTCGGGGGTAATAAAGCCTTGGCTAACCACTGAGGTTATCTCACAGATGTCCCTTATAGGAGGAGTATTAATATTTGCAATAGGTATTAATCTTTTGGAGATTAAGAAGATAAATGTAGGAAATTTACTTCCGGCTGTTTTCATACCTGTTTTTTACTATATAATAAGAATGATTTTTATTTAGAAAAAATTACTTTTTATTAAATAAACGGGTTGACAAATCAGTTGCTGCTCGGTATAATATTTCTTGCAGTCAGTGATGCGGGTTTAACTCAGCGGTAGAGTGTCACCTTGCCAAGGTGAAAGTCGCGAGTTCAAATCTCGTAACCCGCTCCACTCTGCGGGTGTAGTTCAATGGTAGAACATCAGCCT
>JAEZIU010000051.1 GCA_023436485.1 Bacillota bacterium
ACTCCTGCATGGATGCAGTATGTATATAAGACAAACATTAATATGTTTGTACAGTTCGCTGTTAACGTAATGGGAGTAGAGGGCAGCTATCGTGATCCTGATGCCATTGTAATGGAAGGAATCGCAAGACTTCGTGAATTTTATAAAAAAATGGATCTTCCGGCTACTCTCACTGAAATGGGTATAGAGGAAGAAAGGTACGAACTTATGGCAAGAAAAGCAACCGGTGAAGCATATGGTAAAGAACATTCAATTGGAGGCCTTAAAAAGCTTAACTGGCAGGATGTACTTGAGATATACAAGCTTGCCAAATAAACAACGTATAATCAAATGACAATTTACTTAAATAAACCCCTAAAAGGCTGGTAATTACAAGCCTTTTAGGGGTTTATTTTATTTATAGCCAAAATATTATAAAAATTGATTATTTTATCACTAAATTGCAAATAACTATTGCTGATATAGAAAAATTTGATCGGTGATGATTTTATGTATAAAAAAGGCTCCAAAAAGTATAAGGCAAATAATCCTGAAAATAGTGCCGGACAAGTTGATAATAATCCTCAAACAAGGAAATTAACGGAATCCTTGGAGGAAAATATATCGCTGTTTAAAAACATATTTAAGGATGATCAGACACTTGTAACAAGAGATTTCCAGAATAAATCTGTTGGGGAAGCCAAGTGCTGTATTATTTATATAGATGGAATGGTCAATACAGAGGTTGTAAACGAAAATATCATTCAACCTGTTTTACGAAATAATCTTGCTGAGGATATTGATATTAATAATCTGTTGGAAGCCCTCAAGGAAAAGGTCATAGTATCAAACAATATAAAAATTGAGACAGATATTAATAAGATGGTGAGTTCAATAATTTCAGGTGATACTCTTTTTATTTTGGAGGGATATGATAAAGGTCTTATTATTGAGTCCAAGGGATGGGAAAAAAGGCCAATTATGGAGCCTGAATCCTCAAAGGTTGTACGTGGGCCCAGAGAGGGTTTTACGGAATCGCTAATGGTAAACCTCACCTTGTTACGTAGAAGAATCCAAAATCCTGAATTGAAATTCAAATTCAGAGAATTAGGAGAAAGAACGCATACGTCCCTTTGTATATGTTATATGGAAGGTCTGGCAATACAGGAAGTATTGACAGAGCTTGAAGAACGTTTAAATAAAATAAAGATAGACGGGATTTTAGATTCGGGTTATATTCAGGAGCTTATTAAGGATGCCCCCTATTCGCCTTTTGAGACAGTAGGAGCATTTGAAAGGCCGGATGTTGTAGCGTCTAAACTTCTTGAGGGGCGAGTTGCTTTATTTGTAGACGGAAGCCCCTTTGTATTAACGGTGCCATTTACTGCCGGGGAGAATTTTCAGGCCAGTGAGGACTATTACAATAACTATATTTTCGCAAACATAAATCGTTTAATCAGAGGCTTTACAGCTGTAACTTCTACCACCATACCTGCAATATTTTTGGCTCTTGTAACATATCATCAGGAGATGCTTCCGACTCCGTTGCTTATAAGCATTTCTTCTTCCAGACAGGGTGTTCCATTTCCAACTTCTCTTTCACTGTTTATTATGTTATTTATTTTTGATATTTTAAGGGAAGTTGGTACAAGAATGCCCGGGCCTGTAGGACAGGCGGTAAACATTGTGGGAACTTTGGTTTTAGGACAGGCTGCAGTTCAGGCAAAACTGGTCAGTGCCCCGGTAATTATAATTACCGCACTTACGGGAATTACAACCTTGATAAACATGAACACAATTGGTTCCACTATTGTATTCCGAACGTTTTATTTATTGGGAGCGTCATTCCTTGGTATATACGGATTATTGATGTGCATCATTATCATGTACCTTCACATGATGAGTATTCGCTCATTTGGGGTTCCATATATGATGAACAGCACCCGGGTTAAAAACCATGACGGGCAGGATGCCTGGATTCGTGCACCCTGGTGGAATATGAACCTAAGACCCAAAATCTTTTCAGCGGATTTGACAAGACAAGTTTCAAATAAAAAAAATGGAAATCAAAATAAATGAATAAATCTAAAAGAATTGTTATGTCGATAATTATTTTCATAAATTTATTATACATTTCCGGATGTTGGGACTACAGAGAAGTGGACGACCTTGCCATTGTTGCGGGAGCAGCTATAGATAAAGGAGCTGACGGACAATACACAGTAACAACCGAAGTAGTTGATGTCGACGGCAGTAATGATACAAAAGAAAAATCAAAACTGGTGTCCATGCATGGAAAAACCATACTGGATGCTATAAGAAACGGAATATCAATTACGGGAAAAAGGCTTTATTGGAGCCATTGCAAAGTTGCAATTTTAAGTAAAGAGGTTGCAGAAGAAGGAGTCACAAAGGTCCTTGATGTTTTTATACGGGATGCTGAAATAAATAATGATGTAAATATACTGTACTCACAGCAGGAAACAGCCAGAGAAATACTTGAGGCACAGGAGACAACGGAAAGTATAAAATCATTTGCACTTGATAAAGTAATAAAAAACCAGACTAAAATCAGCAAAGCACCAAAAACGGATTTGCTGGATTTTAGTATAGAATTACAGACTCAAGGGGCTTCAACGGTAATTCCTTCGGTACATCTTGATGATGTAAAGGGGAGCATGATTCCCCGTGTAACAGGTGCTGCTATCATTAAAGATGATAAAATTGCCGGTGAACTAGGTGATGAAGAAACAAAAGAACTGCTTTTTGTAAGGAACGAAGTGAAGGGTGGAATTTTGATTGAGGATAAGGAAGTAGGCTTATCGGCTCCTATTTCTTTTGAAATATTCGCAAATAAAACAAAGGTAAAGCCGGTTGCCGAAGCTGAAAAGTTTAAATTCAAGGTAGAAATACGTACAACTGTGGCAATCGATGAAATCGAAGGAAATGAAAACTTTATTGACGAAAAGGCAATAAAGAGGCTGGAGGCCGGTACTTCACAAGCTACCCAAAAAAAAGTGGAAGAATTCATTAAGAAAATTCAGTCAGAGTTTGGTACTGACATATTTAAGTTCGGCGAAAAGCTCAGAGAAAAGGACCCTAATAAATGGAAAAGCGTATCAAATAAGTGGGAAGAGGTATTCAGAAATTTAGAGGTAGACGTTGATGCCAAGGTTCATATAAAAAACAGTGCTTTATTATACAAAACAGTTAAAAAAGGTGGGTAAAGGATTGATTATTTTTGTAATTATCGGTTATACGTTTTTGGTTATTTTTAATTTTATACCGCTGTATAAAAAGAAATTATGGTCAGACTTTTGGGTGAACAGCATATTGGGTATATTCTCATTGACTGTAGCCGTATTAATATCCTTTAATGTTAAAATACCCAGTCCTGCCAAGCCTATAGAGCATCTAATTACTTTAATACTGGGAAAGTAGGTTTTAGAATGGCAAAAGAACAAATATCAGACAAGGAAGCAATAATTTTATTAATAACGTTTATAATGGGGACTACGATGATTGTAGGTACAGGGGGAGATGCTAAAAATGATGCATGGATTGCAGGTATAGTTGCCACAATTTCCTTTATTCCACTGCTTCTTATTTTTTCGAGATTACTGTCGCTTTTTCCGGGAAAAGATTTGTTTGATATTTTCAGTATTTTATTTGGGAAAATAGCCGGTAAAACTTTATCTGCCATTTACATATGGTATAGCTTTCACCTGGCAGGACTTGTACTGAGGAATTTTGGGGAGTTCATCAATTTAGTAGCTTTACCTGAAACACCTTTGTTTATTCCCTTGCTATGTCTGGGACTGGTATGCATTGCTGCTGTCTACTTGGGGATTGAAGTAATAAGCAGAACTATGGCTATTTTTGTACCGCTAATTGTTTTTGTTGTTTTTGTTGTTCTGATATTGGGAGTACCGCAGCTCCGGCTGAATTACATTCAACCGATACTTGGAAATGGTTTAGCCCCGGTGTTGAAAGGTGCATTCTCAACCTTTACCTTCCCTATGGCTGAGACTGTGGTTTTTCTGTGTATTTTTACATCTCTCCAAACAAAAAAGTCACCTAAAAAGGTGTACATATGGGGTACCCTTATAGCAGCTAGTATGATTATCATAATCACAATAAGGAATATCGCAGTACTAGGAAATCTGACGGGGAACTTCAATTTTCCGTCTTATGTAGCTGTCAGCAGAATAAGGATTGGTAACTTTATACAAGGAATGCAAGTAACCGTATCCTTCGTGTTTATATTTGCTGTTTTTGCAAAATGTACGGTATGCCTGTTGGCAGCTTGTAAAGGAATAGCTAAAGTATTCAATTTAAAAGATTATAGGTCAATCGTAATCCAAACCGGATTGCTGATGATTTATTTCTCATATATTATTTATCATACTATAATAGAAATGAATTACTGGGCCTTTGAAATTTATCCGTACTATGCATTCCCAATGCAGGTGATAATACCGACAATCACTTGGATTATTGCAGAGATAAAAGTGTCTAGAGTGACTGCTAAATAAATTTATGTTAAAAAATTATGTGATTAAGATATAATATAAGTTAAAAACAAAGTGTATTTTAGAGGTGAATAAGTGAAAAAAATATCTATTTCTTTATTATGTACTCAGTTATGCCTTATTGCCATGATACTCTCCTCCTCGGGGCTTGCAATGCCAAGATTGGCTGAAGAACTTGGCTTGACATCTGTGCAGCAGGGTAGTGTGGTAAGTATTCAGTTTTTGGGATTTACACTGGGAGTTTTAATTGGTGGAACTTTTGCAGATAGTTATGGGGGATTAAAGATATTAAGAGTTGCTTTTGCCGGGTTGGGAGTTGCCACACTGATATTTGGTATATCCGGCTACTATATGATGTCTGTGACAGGAATATTTTTTATAGGTTTTTTCGGTAGTATATGTCAGAATACAATTGTGTCTCTCACAACATCCTTAGATACTAAAAAGGCAGACTCCAACATAGCGTTTATCAATGTGTTTTTTACCGTCGGGGCAATAATTACTCCGCTCCTCCTTTTAATCTTTACAGTGTTTTTTAATGTATGGAGAATTACATATTATATTATAGCTATATTATTCATAGGGATGGCGTTATTAACAACAAATTACAAAGATACATCAGAAATAAAATCATCCTCCCTTAAAAATGCATTTATACAGTACAAGTATGCATTTACAAAGCCTATAAATCTGGTAGCACCTTTAACTTTATTTTTATATGTTGCTGCGGAAACCGGACTGTGGGGATTTGCACCAATGTTTTTTGAAAGCCGTGGCTACGGAAAGATTTCAGGAATTGCAGCAAGTATTTTCATATGGGTTGCCATGTTTGTAGGACGTTCTCTTTCTGTAAGACTAATTAAAAGGTTTGATATGGTAAGGATATTGCTGGTGCACGGAATGCTAGCAGTAATTTCACTGGTTATGGTTATTTATTCAAATCAGACTACGGCAATATTTTGGATAGCACTAGCCGGATTTGCATGTTCGCCTTTTTACCCATTTCTTATAATTTGGATAACAAGGTTAACAGGGGAGAAAAATAGTACAATGTTGGCTTTCAACATGGGTGCCGGGACATTGGGGCCTGTGGTGATGGGTATTTTCACCGGAAAGATAGTAAGCAGTCGTGGAAGTAGCTATGCGACGGCTGTGCCGGCTCTTGCTATGCTACTTGCAGTTTTAATATTATTTCTATTCAGAAACCGTAAATCAGAGCTCGATATTGACTAATTTTTGGTGTAATGCTACTATTTGGTTATAAAAACCTAGGAGGTCGGATATGAAAAAGATATTAGCATTAGTATTGAGTGTGTGTCTTGTATTGTCTGTATTGGCTGTTCCCGTAACAGCTGCATCAACAAAACTTACATCTTCAGAGCTTAACATCATAAAGGCATATCAAAAAACCCTTGAAACAAAAAATCTAAAGTATATTAACAGTTACAAGTACAGCGGTGTTACATACAAAATGCTGAGCATACCAAGCGGCTCAACTGCAAAGATTCTTACTCCCCAGTATTCAAAAGGCTACGATTCAAAAAACAAGTTGAATATGGCTAACCTGAAAGGCTTGCTGGTAGTCAGCAGTAAGAGTACATTAAGTGTTTCTAATATAAGTGGCGGTGTTTATCTTAAAACAAAAAACAAGAAGATATATGCCTATAATGCAGTTGCAACAAGCACAAAGGCTATTGCGACAAAGAACCTTACCAGCAGTCAGAAGAGTGAAGTAAAGAAATATTTAAGTTCCATGTACGGTGAAAAGACTGCAAACAATCTTGTTAACCCGGTAACAGCTCTTGGATCAATTAATAACCCGGTTCCATTGAACCAAAAGTACACCTGGAGTGAAACAAAGGATTTTCTTGACGACAAAATATCAGGTACCTTCTCGATGACTGTTAAAAGTTTTGAAAAGGTAACTATCGAAGAACTGGAACAAATGGGGATCAATGCTAAGGATAGAGCTGACCATGAGTATGCTATAATAGATGTTCTATGGGAAGTTCAAAACGCCCAACTTACCCAGGTTAAAGGAGAAGGTTCGGCTTATCTTAGTGTTGGATGGGATGCCGACATATGGGGAATAAAAACCTCTGACAATGCATCAATAATAGGGAGTCTGGATTATGGCTTTGATGGAAGTCTGGATGATGCGATGGATGAAGTTACAGACTTTAGAAAAGTAACACCAGGTATGACAGAATCATTTACAGCAGAAGGCAAAGTAGTTATAGACCTTTATAAGAATAAAACAAATTATCTAGTTATGCAGAATGAACAGATACTAGATAAAGATTATGACGCGAGCTTTATATATTTTAAATTGCAATAAGTCATTCAAAATAATTTAAAAGTAAAAGGAATACTTCACAAAAGAGGTATTCCTTTTTTTATTGATTTTTATACTGATAAGTCCCCAATTTAATACTCAAGAATCAAAAGAATAAAATTTGGATATTTTGAGAACATATAATATATAATTCATTATATATTCAATAAAATAATTTAAAATTTTATAAAAAAGGTATTGACTAAAATTAAATTTGGTTTTATTATATTAATATAACAAAACCTATAAACTTACTTGCATATAAAGGGGGATACCATATATGAGCAGAAAACTTAGTTTTGACACATTACAGGTTCACGCAGGACAGGAAGTAGATCCGACCACAAGGTCAAGGGCAGTGCCTATTTATCAGACAACATCCTATGTATTCAGGGATTCCGACAATGCAGCAGATTTATTCGGACTGAGGGATTCCGGAAATGTTTACACAAGAATGATGAACCCTACAACAGACGTATTTGAAAAAAGAATCGCAGCACTAGAGGGCGGTACCGCAGCCCTTGCAGTCGCATCAGGATCAGCAGCAATTACATATTCAGTACTTAACGTTGCCGGAGTCGGAGACGAGATAGTAGCTGCCAACACCTTGTATGGAGGGACTTACAACCTTTTTGCCGCAACCTTGCCAAGATACGGAGTAAATACAACCTTTGTAAATCCTGATGATATCCAAAACTTTGAAGCCGCTATTACAGAAAAAACAAAAGCTCTGTACATTGAATCCATAGGTAACCCAAATGCAAATCTAATCGATATTCAAGCCGTTGCAGACATTGCACATAAGCATGGTATCCCCCTTATAGTTGATAACACCTTCGGAACACCATATTTGGTAAAACCCATAGATTTCGGAGCAGACGTAGTTGTACATTCCGCAACCAAATTTATAGGAGGGCATGGAACTTCTATCGGCGGTGTAATCATTGATGGAGGGAAATTTGACTATTCCACAGGTGATAAATTTCCCGGTTTTACCACACCTGACGCCAGCTATCATGGCGTTGTATACAGTCAGTTAGGTGAGGTTGCCTTTATAACAAAAGCCAGAGTTCAGTTGCTTAGAGACACAGGTGCAGCTATTAGTCCCTTTAATTCCTTCCTGTTTATACAGGGGCTTGAGACGTTGTCTCTGAGAGTGGAAAGACACGTAAGCAATTCTAAAAGAATTGCAGAATACCTGGAAAAACACCCGTTGGTGGAGACAGTAAATTACCCGAGCCTAAAAGGAAATAAATATTTTGATCTTGCTCAAAAATATTTTCCAAAGGGTTCAGGCTCAATATTCACTTTTGAAATAAAAGGAGGTCTTGAAGCTGCAAAGAAATTTATAGACAGTTTGGAAATATTCTCATTATTGGCCAATGTCGCAGATGCAAAATCTCTGGTTATACATCCTGCAACTACTACTCACTCCCAACTTTCGGAAAATGAACTTTTAAAGTCTGGAATAAAACCCGGAACAATAAGACTATCCATAGGTATTGAAGACCCGGATGATCTCATATATGACATAGAACAGGCACTTGCAAAGAGCAGGTAAAAAACCTATATTGGCTGGCAGTTGACTTTTCGCTATTGAATTATATAATTTATATTATGCACTTTTTTTACATTTTATTAATTTAATTGATGGAGGTCAATATGCCAATCAGAATACCTGACAATCTGCCTGCGGTTGAAACCCTGAATAGTGAGAACATATTTGTCATGTCTGAGAACAGGGCATACCATCAGGATATAAGGCCGCTAAAAATTGCTATTTTAAATATAATGCCTACTAAAATAACCACGGAGACGCAGTTGCTAAGGCTTCTGGGAAACACTCCTCTCCAGGTTGAAATCGTACTATTGCATCCCGCATCGCATATGTCAAAAAATACTCCTGAGGAACACCTTGAAACTTTTTATAAAACCTTTGACGAGATACAGGGAGAGCATTTCGACGGACTTATTATCACAGGAGCTCCTGTTGAACAAATGCCCTTTGAAGACGTCAATTATTGGGAAGAACTTGAACGGATAATGGACTGGAGCAAGAAAAACGTGTACTCTACACTGCACATTTGCTGGGGAGCACAGGCAGGTCTGTATTATCACTACGGCGTACCAAAACGTGATTTGTCCAAGAAAATGTTTGGAGTATTTGAACACACTAAAATAAAGGAGCATGTCAAACTTCTCAGAGGCTTTGACGATGTGTTTTTTGTACCCCATTCCAGGCATACCGAGATTACCCATGAGGATGTAGCAAGGATTGATAAGCTGGAAATACTGGCCGAATCGAAAGAAGCAGGGGTATATCTGGTAGCATCAAAAGACGGACGTCATATTTTTGCTACAGGACATTCAGAATATGATCCCTACACACTTAAACTTGAGTACGAGAGAGATGTAGAAAAGGGAATGAACATAAAGGTCCCTCAAAACTACTTCCCCGGTGATGATCCCACAAAGGAACCTATAGTCAGATGGCGGGGCCATGGAAACCTATTGTTTTTAAATTGGCTAAACTATTATGTATACCAGGAAACACCTTATGATTTAACTAACTTAGGAAAGTAATGAAGTATTTGGATTTAAATGCCTTGAGCACCTGAAAGGGTGATATAATCATAACCTTTGACGGGCATAGCATGTTATGACTCGATAACTGTGCCAGGGGGAGGGCCGGTACAGGACTGGTGGTAGTCACATGGTGCT
>JAEZIU010000066.1 GCA_023436485.1 Bacillota bacterium
GCATTATCAACATACATATGGCTTAAGGCAACCTCCGGGTATTCCTTTGCCATCTCCTCAACTACCTGTCTCCAGAGTCTTGAGCTTTCAAGTACATTGGCTTTATCAACGGACATAAGCTTTTTGCCCCTCTTCATCGCCGTTTCAAAGCCTACTTTTGCTATTCTTTTTATTTCAGATACATTATACATTTCGGTGTCAAATGCAGCCTCTCCGCCTTCTGTATCAAGTCTGCCTCTCTTGCCGAAGTATATGCCTCCTGTTAATTCACGGATAACCATTATGTCAATACCGTTACTAATTATTTCTGATTTCAGAGGTGATGCATCCTTTAAAGCCCCGTATATAACAGCCGGCCTCAGGTTGGCATATAACCCGAGAGCAGCCCTTATCCCCAGCAATCCGGCTTCAGGCCGCTTGTTTCCGGGCAAAGTATCCCATTTAGGACCTCCAACTGCCCCAAGGAGAACTGCATCACTATTCTTGCATTTATCCACCGTATCCTGAGGCAGAGGCTCTCCGTGCCTGTCTATAGCTATACCGCCCAAATCAGCTTCTGTAAATAAAAAGCTGTGGCCATATTTTTCACCTATCAGTTCTAAAACCTTTAAGGCTTCCGCTATTATATCCGGGCCTATACCGTCACCGGGAAGCACTGTAATTTTATAATTCATATTTTCATCTCCATTCCAGCAGTACTACTAAAGCGAGTTTTTAATATACTGTATCAGCCCGTCGGAAGAAATAATCTCCTGCATAAATTCAGGAAATGGCTGACCCTGATAGCTCTTGCCTGTTGTCAGGTTTTTAATCAGCCCTTTGTCAAAGTCTATTTCTACCTGTTCACCATCCTTGATATCTTTTGCGGCTTCGGGGCACTCTAAAATCGGAAGGCCGATATTGATTGAGTTTCTATAGAATATCCTTGCAAAGGTTTCTGCAATGACGCAGGATATCCCTGATGCTTTGATAGAAATAGGTGCATGTTCCCTTGATGAACCGCAACCAAAATTCCTTCCTGCCACCATTACATCTCCTTTTTGGACTCTCTGAGTAAATGTATCATCCAGATCCTCCATACAATGGCTGGCAAGCTCAGCAGGATCTGATGTATTCAAATACCTTGCAGGTATTATAACGTCTGTATCAACATTGTTTCCGTACTTTATAACCTTACCCTTAACATTCATATCTATCTCCTTTTCCGACAGCGGACAATGATACCCATCAAATATCCGTGCCTGTTTTTGTTTATATCAATCTCTCTTTTTAAATTTCATCAGGACCGGCTATCCTGCCCGCTATGGCCGAAGCTGCAGCTACTGCCGGACTTGCAAGATAAACCTCGCTTTCGGGATGCCCCATACGCCCTACAAAGTTTCTGTTTGTAGTTGCAACTGCTCTCTCTCCCTTTGCAAGTATACCCATATGACCTCCCAGACATGGCCCACAGGTAGGTGTACTGACAGCTGCTCCTGCATCAATAAATATGTCAAACAGGCCTTCATTCATCGCCTGTTTCCATATCTTCTGAGTAGCAGGAATTATAATACACCTTACATTGTCGCTGACCTTTCTTCCTTTTAAAACTTCTGCTGCTATTCGCATATCTTCTATACGTCCATTTGTACATGAGCCGATTACGACCTGGTCGATTTTAATATCGCCCACATTGTCAATGGTACGTGCATTTTCAGGAAGATGAGGAAACGCGACTGTTGGCTTTATTTCAGCAAGGTCTATTTCATAAACTTCCGAATATTCTGCATCCTCGTCGGCTTTGTACACGGTATATGTTCTGATGGAATGTTCCTTCACATATTCAACGGTTTTTTCGTCTACCTCAAATATTCCATTTTTTGCACCTGCCTCAATAGCCATGTTTGCCATAGAGAATCTGTCGTCCATTGAAAGAGCGTTTACTCCGTCACCTGTAAACTCCATTGATTTGTAAAGTGCTCCGTCAACACCTATCATTCCTATGATATGGAGAATAACATCCTTTCCTCCAACCCACTTCTGTGGTTTACCCTTAAGTACGAACTTGATAGCTTCGGGAACCTTGAACCAAGCCTCTCCTGTTGCCATCCCCGCCGCCATATCAGTACTGCCTATTCCAGTTGAGAATGCTCCAAGTGCGCCGTAGGTACATGTGTGAGAATCAGCCCCTATAACCACATCCCCCGGTACCACTAGGCCTTTTTCTGGCAGAAGTGCATGTTCAACCCCCATTTGGCCTACTTCAAAGAAGTTTACAATTTCCATTCTTTTTGAAAACTCCCTACAAACCTTTACTTGTTCTGCGGACTTTATATCCTTATTGGGTGTAAAATGGTCGGGTACTATGGCTATTTTATTCTTATCGAATACTTTATCCAGACCGATTTTATCAAACTCCTTGATAGCTACGGGAGATGTTATATCATTCCCCAGAACCATATCAAGTTTAGCCTTTATTAATTGCCCGGGTACTACTTTGTCTATTCCCGCATGGTTTGCAAGAATCTTCTGTGTCATTGTCATTCCCATTTTTAAATCCCCCTTTGTCACATGAATATATAAATTTAAATGTTTTTACGTAAAATAAAAAGAACTCTTTTCAAGCTTTTAGTATTAAAGCAATTATATAATAAGCTTAAAAAGTGTTCTTCCTGTTATTTACCGTTATTTTGTTAATTATGAATGTTTTTTGCCGAGTTGCGATACTGCATTGGAGTCATGTTGGTTTGTTTTTTGAACATATCATTGAATCTCTGCTGATTAGAAAAGCCTACACTAAGTGCTATTTCTCCAACCTTCTGGTCTGTCTCACGAAGAAGTTCACAAGCCCGTTTGATTCTTATGTTTAAGAGATACTGCATGGGACTTAGTCCTGTGTTTTCTTTGAAGGCCCTTGTAAAGTAGCTTGGGCTGAGAAAAACATATTTTGCAATATCCGTTATTGATATCTCCCGTTCAAAATTATTGTGAACAAACTGTATTGCAGACTGCATAAGTTCTTTTATCTTTGGGCTTTTGTTCTTTATACTGTTTTCCCATTCTGCCTTCAACGCCCTTGATATAAGTACAAACAACTCCATCAGCATAAGATAATTCAACAGATCGCTGCCTAACTGGTCATTTGTCTGCTCCTTGAGAATCCTGTTTAAAAGAACAATTATATCATTCTTTTGGCTTACTTTTAGCTTAATAAAAGCACCTGATTCCCTGCCGCTTACGAAGTTTATAAAATCCCCCAGTGATACTTCTGAAAGAGTGTGTTCTGTCTGATCCATAAATTTGAAATACAGAACAATGAAGTCACACCCGCCCTCGGAATTTACATTGAGCTTATGGCTCTGGTTCGGCTTAATTATTACAATATCATTTGAACCTACAGAGACATTCTGTTCTCCAATCTCAAAAACACCGCTTCCTGATTTTATATATACCATTTCAAAGGTTTCATGTATACTTAGTCCCTTTGACCATTCAGCATCATGGTATCGCTCAATGGCTTTCACACTGGTAACCGGAATAAAGCTTGCCGACCCCAGCACACCTTCCCACGCTTTGGGAAGCGTCGTTGTTTCCATATTACCTAACCCCCTTCAACCCTAGATAGTCCGCACCATTTAGGACAAGGCTTTCTACTTTTTCGGTCTACGGAATACTTTAGTTCCATTTCCCGGCTTTTTCTTATCTCCAAACGTCTTTTTCCTATCAACGGTTAGGCTTTGCTTAAAATTACCGGTTTTACTTTTTCCGGCACCTGCCGGACTTCCGGATTTAGCCCTTTCCGGTGTACTCTTGCTTCTTTCCTTTTTATATTCAACAATTTGTCCATTATACATGGATTTTGGAATTATCTTGATTTTGAGTTCCTTTTCAAACTTCCTCATAAACTCTATTTCTTTTTCAGTCACAATGGATATTGCCACGCCCGGCTTACCGTTTCTACCTGTCCGGCCCGCTCTATGAAGGTAATCCATTGACCTCTCAGGAATATTAACATTAAATATATGCGTTACATCTTCTATATCAAGACCCCTTGCCGCAATATCAGAGGCAATGAGAAGTTGAAGCTTTCCATTTTTGAAATCGTCCATGGTTTTCTTCCTGTCAGATTTCATATGTGAACCATGAATACCCCCGGCTTTCAGCTTATGATATGTGAGCTTCTCTTCTGAAACAAAAATATCCTCGCTGTTGGCAAAGAATGCAATTGCCTTTTTAGGATTTATCATTCGTACAAGCTTTCTTAGAACATCTATTTTTTCTCTTTCTTCCGCAACAAAATACAGGTGTTCAATAGCTTCAGGAACACCCATGTCTGATTTACTCTCTATAATAAGGGGCTCCTTCATTAACGGCATGGCACGCTCAACTGTCTTTTTAGAGATAGTTGCAGAACACATTACTATCTGCCGCTCCTTGAGAGTTGCCTTAATAACAGCCTTTATGTTCTCTATATTGTAATCATCAAGCAGACGGTCTGCTTCATCTATAATAATTGTTTTAATGGTATGAGCGGAAATTTTCCTCTTCTGAATCAATTCCAGTATTCTTCCGGCAGTACCTACTATTATATGGGGTTTAAGCTTTAGTTTGTCTATCTGCCTCATTATATTCACATCGCCGATAATAGGTGTAGAAGTTGCTTTCATTTCGGAATTTTGAGAAAGCATTTCTATCTGTCTTTCAACTTGTATTGCCAGTTCGTGGGTTGGTACCAGTATAAGTGCCTGCATTTCTTTTTTGTCAACTGACAGTTTCATGAAAAGGGGCAGAAGATACGCAAGTGTTTTTCCCGTTCCCGTAGAAGAATGGAGAATAACATCTCTGTTTTTCAAGGCTTCCGGTATAGCTTTTTGCTGTATATCAGTGGGTACTGTTATACTTTCCTTTTTTAATGCCTCCACAAGGGACTTGTCTAACTCCATGCTTTCAAATAACTGCTCCATGCCGTTCTCCTTTACATACTGCATTTTATTTTTTCTTATTGTTTTCGATCTTTTCAGCCAGCTCGTTAAGATAAGTCCACCGTTCCATTTTCAAGTCCAGCTCAATTTCAAGC
Organism: Bacillota bacterium; assembly: GCA_023436485.1. Lineage (GTDB taxonomy): Bacteria > Bacillota > Clostridia > Acetivibrionales > DSM-1351 > Ruminiclostridium. Next base: position 5,057 of record JAEZIU010000066.1, read on the forward strand.
TTCTGCTGTTTTTCCAGAAGTTCCTGAAGCTTTGTAAAATCTGTGGCGGATTGGTCAATATCCTTTTTTACCTTTTCTATGTCGTCCTCAAGAGCTGCTATTACATCGTCTATTTCATCAAATTCCTTTTGTTCCTTAAAAGTAAATTTAAGCGGCTTTTCCTTGTTCTTTTGCCATTCTGTCTTATTTTGTGAACTGTCGTTCTTTTTATCCGTATCAGCTTCATTTTGTGTTTCATTTTGCTTTTCCCTTACGGATATATACTCTCTGTAATCCGAGTAGTTTCCTGCATACTTAGTGATCTGTCCATCCCCTTCAAATGAAAATATCCTGTTTGCGGTTCTGTCCAGAAAGTACCTGTCGTGGGATACAGTTATGACCGCCCCCGGGAATTCATCCAAGTAAGCTTCCAGAATGGTAAGAGTCTGAATATCCAGATCATTTGTAGGCTCATCTAACAACAATATGTTGGGAGCACCCATAAGTATGCTTAAAAGATAAAGTCTTCTTTTTTCGCCTCCTGAAAGCTTTGAAATAGGCGTCCACTGAACACTGGGAGCAAACAGAAACCTTTCCAGCATCTGCGATGCACTGAGGCTTCCGTTACCGGTTTCTATATGCTCTGCTACCGATCTGATGTAATCAATAACCCTGAGGGTTTGATCCATATCCGTGTTTTCCTGGGTAAAGAATCCTGTTTTTACTGTTTCACCGATTTCAACTTTACCTGAATCGGGTTGAATCAGCCCGGAAAGTATTTTCAAAAGTGTTGATTTTCCTGCTCCATTAGGCCCTATGATTCCTATTCTGTCATCTCTTAAAAGTACATAGCTGAAATCATCAATTAATGTTTTATTTCCGTAGGATTTTTTTATATGTTCAACTTCAATTATCTTTCTTCCAAGTCTCGCAGACCCCACCTGAATTTCAATATTTTCATCCTGTTTGGGTGCATCTGTCTCTTTTAGCTTTTCAAATCTTTCTATTCTTGCTTTTTGTTTGGTAGAACGTGCCTGCGCACCCCTCCTGATCCATTCAAGTTCATTTCTAAAAAGGTTCTGCCTCTTTCTTTCAGAAGCCTGTTCCAGTTCTTCACGTTCAGCTTTCATCTCAAGAAACCTGCTGTAATTGGCCTGATAGCTGTAAAGCTTTCCGTTGTCCAGTTCTATTATCCTGTTTGCAACCCTGTCCAGGAAGTACCTGTCATGTGTAACCATTAAAAGCGCACCTTTTCTGGTATTCAGATACTTTTCAAGCCAGTCAACGGTTTCATTGTCAATATGGTTGGTAGGCTCGTCCAATATAAGCAACTCAGTTGGATTAATTAATGCACCTGCCATTGCAATTCTCTTCCTCTGTCCTCCCGACAAAGTTGCCACGTCCGCGTCAAAGCTGTCAATTCCCAGTCTTGTAAGTATGGTTTTGGCTTCGCTTTCCAATGTCCAGGCGTTCATAGTATCCATTTGATGCATCAAATCCAGAAGTCTTTTTTCAAGTTTTTGATCTGTAGGATTCTGACTGCTTTTTAAAAGTATATCCTCGTATTCCCTGAGCAGCACCATAACAGGGGAATGTCCGTTAAAAACCTGCTGTAGTACGGTTGTCCCCGGCTCGAAAGCAGGACTTTGTTCAAGGTAGCCTACACGTGTTTTATTAGATTTTAATATTCTCCCTGTGTCTACAGTCTCAATACCTGCAATTACCTTCAAAAGAGTGCTTTTGCCTGTTCCGTTGACACCTATAAGCCCTATTTTGTCACCCTCGCCTATACCCAACGATAGATCATTAAATAATACTTTTTCACTATAGCTTTTTGAAATACCTTCAGCGGATAATATATTCAACTGCCCGATTCTCCTTCGTTACTTGTTTATCTTATGTGTTATTATACCATTTAGGCAGTATAATTGTTGCAATTTATTTGTACCCCTTTATTAATCATTTATAACGCTTTGCATATCCGCATTTTTTACAAAGCTCCTCTACCGCCTTCCTTCCTGAGAAGCCCTCGTAAATTCGTCTGGCTCTTTCGGAGTGTAGAATATCACTAAGGGACTCTTTGAAAATATTGCCCAAGGGAATATTTCCTTCGCTGTCAAGGCAGCATGGTACAACTGTCCCGTCCACAAGAATTCCGAATTGATCCCTCATACCGTAACAGAACACTTTTTCGTCCATAACATCTCTGCTTATGTCCGGCCATTCAAATATTTCAGCCCTGCTTATAAATAACCTGTCCTGTAGTTTTACATTTGCCTGGTTTTTAACAGCAAGCCATAAATTAAAATCAGGCTGAAAGGACTCTTCCAACTTTTTTATAATCTCGTCGTTCAAGTCGTTAGTGCCTTTTAATTGGCCATTGTCCATATTCCAAAGCCTTAGCTCGCAGATGATACCCTTCTCAACAGCCTTTTTTATAAAACTGACAACATTATTTATATAGTCGGCTAATAAACCATATCCTTCATTGGCCTCAAAACTGTGAAGAGATATGCTTACCTTCCTTAATGCAGGTGCATCCAGTAACACTTCTCCATACTTGTACAACAAGGTTCCATTTGTCGTGATGTTGACTTTAATTGAGGTGCCATAACATATTTTTAGAAAATTTTCCAGATTAGGGTTCAATAATGGTTCTCCCATAATATGTAAATATACATAATCACAAAATGGTTTCACTTCACGGATTATGTGCGTAAACCCATTTATATCCGTAAATCCCGGCGTTCTTTTAGTGTCTGGACAAAAGCTGCATTTCAGGTTGCATACATTAGTTATCTCTATATATACCTTTTTAAATTTTTTCATTGGTTTCTCCGCATTGATTGTTATTGCTATTTTACACTAAAAAGCATGTTATATGTATATGGTAAACAGTAAACAACAATAATAAATTTAAGATTGACATTATAGATTTAACCTTATATAATCTAATTGTACACAATTTAATTTGATCCAATAGGAGGGTATATATAATGAATACTATTTATGACTTTAAGGTAAAAGATTCTCAAAAAAATGAGATTTCAATGGATTCCTATAGAGGTAAGGTTCTTCTTATTGTTAATACCGCAACAGGATGCGGATTTACACCCCAATATGAAGCATTGGAAAATTTGTATAAGAAATACAAGGACAAGGGCTTTGAAATTCTTGATTTCCCCTGCAACCAGTTCTTAAACCAGGCTCCCGGAACTGATGAAGAAATAGTTGAGTTCTGTCAGCTGAATTATGGTGTTTCTTTCAAAACCTTTTCGAAGATAGATGTTAACGGAAGTAATGCAGACCCTTTATATACTTATTTGAAAAAGGCAACACCTGCTGATAAGGAAAACGATGAGACTTCTTCCTTTATGAAAGTTCTAAAGGATTTAGGTCAGAGTATTGTAGGTTCAAACATTAAATGGAATTTCACAAAGTTTTTAGTTGACCGTAACGGTAATGTTGTGAGCAGATATTCTCCAACCTATAAGCCTGAGAATATGGAAGCAAAAATACAGGAATTGCTTGGGTAATAGTTCTTCTTAGATATTGCTGATTTTTCATCAATACTTGAGTACGGCTAACGGCTTTACAAAATTAAGTTGTATGTTATTCTAATTATAAGATGAGTTTTAAGGAGAAATTACATGCCGTACGATAAACTGAAATTGGAAAATCAGCTGTGCTTTCCTCTGTATGCGTGTTCTAAGGAAATTATAAAAAAATACAAACCCTACCTTGACCCATTAGGTATTACGTATACTCAATATATAGCTCTTATGGTTCTTTGGGAAGAAGACAATATAACAGTTAAAGAGCTTGGGAAAAAATTATATCTTGATTCAGGAACACTAACACCCTTATTTAAAAAAATGGAGTCACAGAATTTGGTTATAAGGAAAAGAAGTTCTGATGACGAAAGAAATGTTTATATAAGGTTAACCGATGAAGGAAAAACTCTCAGGGACAAGGCTCTTGATATACCTGAAAGGATAGGCAGGTGTATAGACTTGCCTATGGAAGATATAGTACAGCTTCAGAAATCTCTTCACAAGCTGTTAAAACAACTGGAATAAGCTTTTAGTTCTGCACATTGACTCTGTCAAGCTTTGCCCCCCCAAAGCATGATAGAGTCAATTTTCTTTCTGTAAATATCCCGGTAATTTTAATACCCTTTATATATGCAAATACATATGTACCTCTCTCTATCATATTTGTTTTAGGATTTCCGTTTATTGATATTTTACCACTGTCAACATCAGAATCAGGCCAAGAGCCCTCTGCTGCACTATTAATTCTGTCTTCTATTAAGTAGGGTTCATTAACCATTCCGTCTGATACTCCCCCTGCCGGTGTTTTTATTTTATAGTTTACTTCTTCTCCACTGACGGATGTAGCACATATAAGTAATTTTTCTCTAATATCACTTTGTTCCGGATTGCAGTTTGAGTCAAACACTGAAAGAAAAGTCCTTTCAGCACTGTCAATATCTATTTCAACACCATCCGAAAGCCTTTTTCCTGTACTTTCATCAAATCCCACTGCCAATCCTTCGAGGCTTTTCTCTCTGTCTATATCCTGAACAGCTGCAGTTACGGCGTAATCCATTGCCTTGGAGATAGCATTCCTTTTGTACGTATAAACAGCATAGTCTGCTACATTTACAAATACAAGTAATACAAGAAAAGTTACAGCCAATCCTATAAACAGAACACCCAAGCCACCACCCCTTTGCTCCTTAATCCTCCCGGCTGATTTTTTCAACCCTACATGTAGCTTTTGCTCTGTAGTGCAGCCCATTACCCTCATCATCAGAATTAACCTCCATTTCGGAAAAAATACTCGCATTCTCCGATTCAACATATATACTGAATATTTCTCCCCTGTCCAGAACACTTCCCAAAACATAGTCACCAAGTCCGCCAACTGTCCCATCCGGCTGCACATTTCCACATTTGATACTGATATTACCGGCCCCGAAAGTCCCCAGTTTGCCAAGCTTCTCACCAAGTTCCTCCCGGTCTCTGACAGTCATAACCCCTGTTATCATAACCTTGTGGGCAACACTGTCCACCACATTTTTTACAAACCTTTGCTTGGTGTCATATTCATAAAACGTGAGAGTCTTAAAAAAGAGAACCGCAATTAAAGGAATAATAATAAGAAATGCATATATTTTATTCATACATCCTCCAAGTTTAGTACAATCAATCGTCCTTAATGTTATCGTTAAGTTTTTTTACGGATTGATAAACCCTTTGGCCTGTATCCGATATAAGCTCTGATGCAGGAAGAACCGTTCCAATCACTAAAGCTACACATAAAGCGAACATGATTATTGCTATTATTATATTTTTCATACATGCCCCCGATTAGCGTATAGTACCGCTTAGTGTTGTTATCTCTGTATCTACGGAATCCAACTGGCCTTCAACCTTGACACCGCTCTCCCTGCCATGTTTGGCAAGTGGTACAATTACTGCTACAAGCAGCGCCATTGCTATTGCAAACATTGCTATAGATAAAATTATTTTTTTCATTTTCTTTTTCCTATCCTTTCTAAGTTAATTTAAAATATTTTCAAGCCTTGGCAGAACATCTTGTCCTCTGGTTACCGCAATGCTCCCCGTTCCGGCTCCATGCCTCATTAATGGAACTACGACCCCTATTACAAGTGCCAATGCTATAGCCAGCATGACAATAGTTATAATTACCTGTTTCATTTTGCTCTCCTTTATATAAATTCGAAAGCCTTATAAACAATATCTAGCATGGGATTCAGCATAAGTCTTGCCAGTTCATATACTAAAGGCACAATGCTAAGGAATGCAATTAAATCAATAAAGTCCAGTGTTTCGTCTGCTACCATGATTATTGACTCATCCCTCTCCATGGCCTCTCTATCCAGTATTTGCAGAGCAACCTCCTTGTCATGGAGGCTGTATATTTCCATAATGTCAGTGAATTTAGACAGGCTCTTTACCTTTTTGTTCTTTAGGTATTCAAAACCTTTCTTTTTATCGTACTTGAATATCGCGGCAAATTGCCGCAGCCAGACGGCATATGTTTTTGAGGATTTCTCCAGTTCATAGATTATATCAAGTGTTTTTATTCCGTCTATTCTGGCAAGTAGTTCAAATATGTATTCCAGCTTTATAATTTCCTTTTTATATAACGCTCCCTTTACAAGCCACCGAATAACTAGAAATACATTCGGAAGGAATAATGAAATTAATATCAGAAACAGGTATTGGGTTTTGAAGAACTTTATTTTATGAGTAGTTTTCCATTTATCAATAAACCACTCTGTCTTTTCATCAATCTCCTGTTGTTCGGATGAGCTCATCTCCTCCGCCACTTTTCCCTCAACCAATTGGAACAGTTCTGCATCATTAGCTCCTTCCAGATTGTCTTTTCCTGCTTTGGATAATACCATCTTGTAAAAACCATATTGTTGTTCGTCCTGTTCTTTGGGGTTGTAAAAGAGAGACGCTTCCTTGTCAGAATCCAAAATTACAAGTTTTTGTTCATAACCAACATTTGTATACCGGATAGTAACAAAAACAATAATACAAAGTAAAAAGCATATAGTCTTAATCAAATACATCCTTTTTAAATTAATTCCAACTTCACTCAGTTCCAGTATCCGGGTTTCAAACCTGTTAAACCAAAGGTCTTTATTCCTTGTAAGAATATTAAGAAATTTCTTAATAAACCTGTTAGCCTCCAGCCTTTCTAATACAGATGAAATACTTTTTGTGTAGTTATTTTTAGCTACTTTAACAATTTTAAAATTTAATCCACAGATGATTGCAATAATGCCCGGAATAATCAACAGAAATAATAACATATCCCCCGTTAACCCCCTTTCCAGTTTATAATTTTCTTAAAACACGTACTATTGTCAACGCTAAAAGTGAATAGATTGCTATCTTTCCCGAAGCTTGTGCAGTATTGTAATACATCCTCATATTTGTTCCAAGAATCATTCTGTTTATCAGCATAATTACAGGCAGGCTGAATATACTTGCACCTAATGCAAAAAATTCATACCAGATAAGCCTACGGTTTTTCTTTTTCTCAATGTTGTTATAGCGGGTTATTGTTTTATTAAGCTTGTACAGCTGATTAATAAGCTCTCCGCCATTCTCTCTGTAATTGATAAGAAGAGTCACAAAAATATTGAACCAGGTATCATTTATCCTATCCCTCACTGCTCGAAGGCTGTCATTCAGGTCAGAACTGTCTGACACTCTTAGCATTATCCGTCCGAGATGTTTATTACAATTTGAACAACATTCCTGTAATGCAGGTTTTATTCTATTATGGGAAACAAAGGAGCTTCTGAAAGAATCAATAAAGGAGGGTATTCTCTGTTTTATACTATATTTAAGGTAATCAAGGACTAGTGTAAACGTATAATAAGGTACCACCAAGCATAAAACAAGGGCAGCAAGCTTTGTATACCAAAGCTTCATAATTGTCTCAACGGTACAATAGAGTAAAAGTCCGGTTATTGGTAAAAAGACAGTAAATACGGCCACAAGCTTTCTCTGTGTCATATCGTCCAGAATCAGATATCCCAATGCCTTATCCAGTTTACCCGAAAGATATTTTAACGGAAATTTTCCTGTAAATATTTCCATATATTCAACAAATCTGCCAGGTTTGACTTTTTTAATCCCTGATTTACTTTCTTTTAAAACTCCCCTATATATGGAAGTTCCTATACCTGCCAATAGTAGTAACAGCCCGGTCAGAATCATTATAATATAAGGTTGATAGTCATTTACTAAATTTACAATTACATTTGATAATCTCCCCAACCCCGTCATAATTTAAAATCCTCCGAAGTATCTTGGCAAAACAATCTGCCCAATTCTTCGGCATCCTCTTGAGTGAATTCATATTCGAGGCAGGATAATAATTGCTGCTTTGAAAGACCGTTTTTATTTGCTGTGTACTTTCCATTTTCCCTGTCGAAAACAAAAAGGTCGTTTATCTGAAAGGTCATGTTTTCTTCGTGGGCCAAAACCTCTGAAACCTTGTATACGTAACGTTGCCCCGTTTCCCTATCAAGTTTTATATGTATAACCAGATCAACCGCATCAGCCACATCAAACTGGGCTTCCCTAAAATCGGTATAATAGCCTGTCTGCATTAACAATTGCCTAAGATCATGAATCATACGCCTGGAGCTGGATGAATGAAAAGTAAAAAGACTGCCTCTTGCCTGTCTGAGCATAGCTTTAATCATTTCAAAGGCCTCGTATGAATTTCTTACCTCTCCGTATATCACAATATCCCTGTTAAGTCTGAAAAAAACCTCCGTTATGTCTGACGGTTTAAACTCCTTTGTATATTGCAGTTCGACTATATTTTTTCCGGGGTAGTTTGATGAGATATTCAGCTCATGTATATTTTCTGCCAAGCCAATGCTTATATCCGGGTCAAGCTGCTTTATTATAAGCTCGTCAGCTGCAGTGGTTTTTCCTGAACCCTGTTCCCCTATAATAGCAACATTTCTTCTTCCCTTTCCTGCAAGCAGTTCAATAATCCGTGCAATTCTATTTTCTACAAAATTGTCTCTGTAATTTACTAGTTGAGTTTTTGGTGCAAACAATCGCACATTTATCACATAGTATTTTGATAAAGGAGGTCTTAGTGCAGTCACTCTTGCTCCGTTTTTTAAGACTGCATATACCAGCGGTGCTCCTGCGTTCATTTCTTCTCTTGCTGTTGAGGTTAACCTGTTCTCAATCAGTTTTCTGTAGCTGTCCTCATTTATAAAGCAAAAAGCTTTGTTAGGGATATGCCTCTTGATACCTTTGTATTGAATCCATATATAGTCGTTCCTTGTACAGGCAACCTCATTCAGACCTGTATCAAATATCAACTCGTCAAGGATACCATACCCATATGTCTCCTGATAAATAATTTGGGTGAGCTTTTGCAGCTTTACATCAAAATCATCGTCTATATTAATAGAATACCTGCTCAAATATTCTGCAAGCTCCGTATCAATAGGCTTTGATAGACATTCCTTATCGCTGCCCGTATATATATTTTCAAAATAATTAATGTGGTACTCCCTCAGCAAACCATCAATATTTTCCTGAGTAATGATTTCACTCTTTTCAATGAGTAAAAAATAAATACTGTTTTGCATAAATTCCCTTGCTCTAGGGCTTCCGTCCATTGCCAGAAGCTTCTGGGCCTGTTTTGTGGTTTCTAAAATACCTGGCGTATTCTCCTGAAGCTCTTTCACTCCGGTTAGTCCGTTTAGTCTTAATTCTTCCTCCACGTAATCCATTAACTCCTTTAAACACAACTTCTGTAACGTTCTCATACTTTTTTAGTTCCTCCTTGGAAAACTGTAAAATAAGTTTACTTAAATTATGCCAAATATACTTTTTAAATAATTCACCCTTTTACCTTGCCCCTTGCTTTTTAACTCCAGATTAAATACTTGGGCAATGTACCTTGAAAGCAGTCTAACAGAGCAGTTGCACTCTGTATCTCTTTGTAAATAAAGATGAAGGCTATCCCTGTTTTTCATCTCCTGTAAAGTTTTGCAGTAATCCATTGTGTATACCTTATCCAATGAAAACCTCCGTTTTATGTCGCTGACTCTGGGATAAATATCTCTGTACTTTGACATGAGATAAACTTTTTTCTGATTCATTTCCGTCCGGATTCCGCTAATAGAGTTCAGTGTATTTAAACTTTCTGCGTCCTGAACAAAAAGATTTATTATCATAGATGATTTTTCAAGAGCAATATTTGTGAGAATACTTTCCTTGCTGGACACAGTATCAAATATTATTAAATCAAAGCTCTTTTCAAGGCTGTCAAAAAGTCTTGCAAATCCGGCCTTATTACGGTTAACATATGAATTAGTGGTTTTATAGCTTCCAAGAAAGTACAACCCATTTGATTTTGGAATTGTGTCCGCTAAAACCCCTGACTTTTGTGCGATTCCTGATTCATGTAGATTAATCAATTCTTCTATTCCCGGGGCAGATTCATTTATACCCAACAGTTTATATAAAAGACTGAATTTTGAATTAAGACAGCAAACAAGTACTTTTGTATCCTCTGATACCATCTCTCTGATCTGGTTTGCCAGAATGTATGTAAATACCGACTTTCCGGTGTTTTTGACCCCCGAGCAAACAGCTACTGTTTTGCCCATTAATTGACCTCCCCACCAGGTTTTTGTGTATTGTCGCAATATAGTTCATAAATCAGCTTTCCATTTTTTGATGCTGAATATATTTTCTGCCTTTCTTCTTTGCCTAAAACCAGCTTCAGATATGCTGTTTTAGAGTTTACTGCCGCTTTAGAATCCAATGTTGTACCTGTATCATCCAGTACATCCTTAACTTGAATTTTATATAAAATATCCTTAGTTGCTTCACCTGTTTCCTTTTGCAGTCTTATGTCAACATACGAACCCTTTCTAATAAGATTTGCCAATCTATCCTCCATACTCACAGGCAGTACAATAATTCTTTCATCGTCCTTGAACCAATCTATCTTTTCCAGAAGTTCATACGACCTTATGTAATCATCCTTATATATATCTGCAAGAGCCTTTTTCCCTGCAACATTACCAACTTCCGTTTCAACATTAGAACTTACTGCCGACGCATATACTTCTTTTTTCCTTAAAAAATGTTCTTCTATTACTGTTCCTTGTTTTATATCTGCAGAAGCCACAACAACAGATATTATCTTTTGCGTGTTAATCGGATATTTCGTAAAGATATATGCAAACAATGCAGAATCCATAATCAGAAATAATCCGATACAGATAAGTACGGTCTTTATAATAAGCCTTTTACTCATGGACTTTACTCCTTTTTAATAAATTTTTCTTTTCATTTGGAATGACTTTATGTGAAATAATATTTGATATAGATTTATTGAAATTATCCGATATTAAACTATTAAATCCCTGAAACTCATCAAAGTATCCGTACATCCACTTTATGTATACCTTTTCGCTGTAGGTCACCTCAAAAACTTCCATTCTTGAGAACAACTCTTTTGATTCCCTTGAATTAGAATTATTCAAAACACCGTGGATTAGTAAATCAGAACTCAATTCACCTTTATAAAATTTATTTAGTATTAATGAAGTTCTGGGTACAACTCTCTCCAATAAACCTTCTCGGTCAAGACAAGTTAATGCTTTTGATATGCTAAAAGGATTCATGTCAGAAATGATAAAAATATTGTCAAGATACCTTTCAATAGGGTTTAGAATACCCGGTGGACCGTCAATAAATATGTACCTGTACTTCTCTTGAAGTTGTCCCAACAGCTTGTACAAGGTTATATTCTCCGGGGAATCGCCGGACAATTTGATTGAAGGTCTCAGATAGTACATGTTAGGTTTGATTTTTATTGGAAGAGTTGAAGGGGAATCTTTATTTTCCCGGACAAATATATTCACCAAATCACCCGTTTTGCTTAAATCAACTATGCATACTGAATTACCGGACTTTGAAGCTTGTTCAGCCATTGCACCAGTAAGTGTGGAAACACCTGTCCCACCAGCCCCCGTTACAGCGGTTATTTTAGAAAATAAATAAGGTGGGGATACTCCATAAACCGGTTTATTAAAAGAAGCATCTGAACTAACCAGAAGATAATGTCTAAGGGCTTTCATAAGTTCCTCTGCCGAACTGTATCTGAAATCAGGGTTTGGGTTGATACATTTCTTTATTATTTGATACATATCCGGTGAAAGGTTTTCAGAGAAATTGTTTTCTTGATAGAAAGAATTGTGTTTTACCGGGTCAACCCCTGTGATAAGATAAATCAAGGTAATCCCCAGAGAATAAATATCTGTTGCGGGACATATGCAACCTCCCATAAATTGTTCCGGAGCTGCATAGCCTTTTGTGCCTATAAATGCGGTTTCTGTCATACCGGGTGGCTTACTGCCCGATTGTTTTACCGCAGCCGATATACCAAAATCAATGAGTTTGATTGTGTCTCCCTTTGTGAGAATAATGTTATGAGGCTTCATATCGCCATAAATAACGGGGTCAGGTTTCTGTCCGTGGAGATAATCCAGTACACTGCACAGTTGTATCCCCCATTCTGCCGCCCTTTGCTCCTCAACACTGCCTTTTTCCTCAATAATCTGCTTCAGACAGATTCCCTCAATATAATCTTCAACTATGTATATACAACGTTCATCTTCATAAACATCACATATTCTGGGTAGTGCCGGATGGTTCAACCTCTTTAGTATCTCAGGTTCCATATAACCGCTAATTGTGGTATCCTTGCCCTTTGCAATTTCTTTCACGGCCCATACATTACCCAATTTTACATTTTCAGCCAGGTATACATCTCCGCAGCCTCCACGCCCCAGCAACCTTATATACTTGTATTTGGAATTAAAATAATTATCATGCATTTGAAAACACCCATTTAGAAATAAATAGAAAAATATAGAAATGATAAATAAAATTATAAAACACATTTTTCTTAAATGCAATCTTTTTTTACAAAATCTAAATTCCCTCCAAATTGAAGTTAGGAATATACTGTGTATCCGAGGATTCCCTTTCCTGAACATATCCCGCTTCCAATCCAAGCTTATAAAGATGGTCAACAGCCCTATCATATTCATTTCTTGTAATAGGCCTGTTTATCTCAGGACAATTTTTGGCATTATAATACGGGGTATACTGGCTCATAAGGGATACATAAACATCTTGGGGAAGGTTTTCAGATACCCAGTCCAGAACGCATATAGTCTCTTTAACATGGCCGGGCAAAATCAGATGCCTGATAATAAGTCCTTTTTTAATAATACCGGACGAATCCAATACAGGCGAACCCACCTGCTTATACATTTCTAAAATGGCATTCTTGCAAACCTGGGGATAGCTTGATGCTGCCGCATATTTTACTGCTGTTTTCTCTGAAAAGTACTTGAAATCAGGCAGGTACACATCAACTAAACCCTTCATGTCCTGCAAAGTTTCAGGGGAATCATATCCATTTGTATTATAAACTATGGGAATATTTATCCTACCCTGCTGTTTAAGCGGTAGAATCGCCTCTTTTATGGCTTTTGTGTAATGTGACGGATTTACAAGATTAATATTATGTGCACCTTTTTCAATCAGTTCCAAAAAAATCTCTTGCAGTCTGCTTATGGTTATTACTTTTCCATAACCCTCCTGACTGATTTCGTAGTTCTGACAAAATACACATTTTAAATTACAACCGCTGAAAAATACTGTTCCCGAACCGTTGGTACCGCTGATACAAGGTTCCTCCCACATATGCAAAAAAGCCTTTGCAACCTTCGGTTGCTCAGGTACCCCGCAAAAGCCTGTAACACTATTTCTGTCAACTCCGCAATGTCTCGGACAGCAGCTGCAATTCTCACTCATAACATAATCCCCTCGCTTTAGACATGTTTTAACAATTATTGATATTGTATTTACATTCCTTGTAAATAAAAATATAATAAAGCTTGGGAAATCATAAGTCAATATGGTATTTCTGTAAGTCTGTAAGTATCCCTGGGGTTTGTTAAATAATATAATAATGGAGGATAGTTTATATGCGGCTTTTCCCTGTTGCCTACGCGGAACGCAAAAGTGTTTTACCTAAGAATATTTTTTTGGCAGTAATCTATATTTTAGTTTTAGTATTGGCCGCTGTAGCTGCGATTTCCTTTTTTTCTGCATGGAGCATTACCCACCCTAAAAAGGTCACTACTCCTCAGATATCCTCCAATATAGCACCTGACTATAATAATATCAGCTTTACTGTAGGCGAATCAAAAGAAAAAATAAATGGCTGGTTTTTCCCCTTCAGCGGGTCCAAAAAAACTGTACTTATGGTTCACGGCTATGGAAAAAACAGGCTTGAATTTGAGGAACAAACTTTTCCGCTTATTGCAAGTCTTAACAGAGAAGGCTTCAATGTATTGACCTTTGACCTGAGAGGATCCGGCAACTCATCCGGTTCAATCGCAACCTTTGGTAGAAATGAGACTGAGGATGTTTTAGCTGCTATAAAGTACCTTAATCAGCAGTCCACTGAACAAATTATACTAATGGGGTTCTCTACGGGAGCATCTTCATGCCTGTCAGCACTGACACAGACTCCCTACAGAGATAGCATTATAGGTGTAATTGCAGACAGCCCTTACTCAAATATTGATGATTATGTTGATTATATAGTGGATTCGTCCCTATGGTTGCCTGACATCCCCTTTAAACGAGCTGTAAAATTTGCTGTTAAAAAGATTTCAAAGGTTGATAGCTCACTAGACGTAATATCAAAAGTGCCTTCTATTATTCCAACTCCAGTTCTTTTGATTGATGGAGCACAGGATACTCCCAATACCTCGGATAATACAAAGCTGATTTATGAGGTATATAAAAGAAAAAGCCCCGTACAGGCACACTATTGGAATTCAGGTGTAGAAGGTTATGGTGAAAGCTATTTGTCTGCACAAGATAAATATATAGCCCAGGTTGTTGAATTTTCAAATGAAAGTGTTGAGGAAGCTGAGAAAACAGTGCAAAAATAACGTAAAAAAATAAGTGCAATTGTTAAACCATTTTATCGGTGATTTAACAACTGCACTTTTTTGTTTAAAATCTCGTAACATAACTGGAATATGAATTACTCTGCATATTCCTTAACTTCGAAGCTTGCTATCTTGCTATATGCTATGTATTCCTTTCTGCTTAGGAAAGGTTTGATATTGTTCTTTTTATTAAGTATGTAATAGGACGGTGCGCTACCGTTTGAGCTGTTATCATACCAAGTTAAAAAGCTGTCAAGTTCAGCAGCATTTAAATCGTATTCCTTAATTACTCCATTAACCATTGTTATTTCAAGTATTGCACTGTTTCCAGTAATAACCGGTGGATTCTCAGTGCCACCATCTCCAGTGCTAGTAGGGGTATATTCTTCTACAGATTTTAAAGGAGTACCTCCGTATGTTCCTCCTATCGCGTAAAGCTTACCGTCTAACACCACTACACTGTGAGAAGTTCGGCCAGTGGACATTGACGCATCATAGGTCCATTTATTTGTGATAGGGTCATACTCCTCCACTGTTTTACTACCATCAGCCCCCACTATATATATTTTCCCGTTTAATACAGCTGCTTCTCCTTGTGTAGCTGAAAAAGTCGGCATTGATGTCTTTGTTGTCCATGTGTTAGTTGTGGGGTCATATTCCTCTATAGAGCTTTTAACATCGGTATTTACACTACTATATCCCGCTATTGCATATATCTTATCGCTTAACACTGCAATCTCAAACGCTCTTCTGCTCATTTGTAATGGTGTCTTTGTTGTCCATGTATTAGTTGCAGGGTCATATTCTTCCACTAAATTAAGTTCCGTCTTACCATCATAACCACCTATTGCATATATTTTTCCGTTTAATACAGCCACTTTAAACTGCATTCTAGCAACAGACATTGAAGCCTTTGTTGTCCAAATATTATTTACAGGATCGTATTCTTCCACCGAGTTTAAACCATTTCCACCGATAACGTATACTTTTCCGTTTAATACGGCTACTTCGAAATCAGATCTTTCTGTATTCATAGGTGCCTTTGTTGTCCAGGTATTATTTACAGGGTCATATTCTTCCACTGCTTTTATAGAGCCAGGGCCTATTGCATAAATCTTACTATCGATTATCGCTAATTTGTGACCACTTCTTGCATTGGCCATAGGTGTCTTTGTCAACCAAGTATTTGTTACAGGGTCATATTGCTCTATTGAACTTAATCCACCAGTTGCATATCCTCCAACAACATATATATTACCGTTAACAGCTACTGCTTCAGTTTTACATCTTGCAGTCGCCATAGGCGCTTTTATCGTCCAGGTATTCGGGTCTGCCGCAAACACCATACTGCTTGAAACTACAATTACTAACATTAATACCATCGCACTAAAAATCTTTAACTTGTTCTTTAATCTCATTTGTACTATCATCCTTTCGCATTTTTGTATATTTCTGTATTATTATACATTAATGTCCAAGTAATGTGCAGTCTTGTAATTTATGTTAACAAGGGATATAATAAAGTTTTATTCCTTTAAATGGAAAAAGTACACACATTAAAACTGAACCAATAAAAACTGATATTAAAAGAAAGTGCCTTCTATCGTAATATAAATACGCTAGCAGGCTCTCTTATTCTAATGGAAAATCAACTTTTACGGGATTTTTCCCACGTGTTGGAAGGGGGTGAACCCATTTGTCAAATACGAAGAAATTTATTGTTCAAAGTATAAATATTTAGTATGCACTCATGTGTAAGTTTTTTGAAGTTTATTGAAGCAGAAACCGTCTATGTTAAGACACCTAAACTATTATGATAATGCTCTTGCAGAGTGCATATACAGGTATAAGATAAATACATGTGACCATGCCAGGCAGTTGCTTGATGAATGCATTGATTTTACAATAATGAACGAATTCAAGCAAAAACAGCCTGACGCCGCTGGAAAAATGGCGTCAGGCTGCTTAATTTGTAATATTCTACTATAGCACTATTTATTTAGTGCCCGTTTTTATTGGATAAGTCTAATTTAACAACTGCACTTTTTGTTTAAAATCTCGTAAATTAGGCGGAATATGAATTATTCTGCATATTCCTTAACTTCGAAGCTTGCTATTTTGCTATATGCGATATATTCCTTTCTACTTAGGAAAGGTTTGATATTGTTCTTTTTATTAAATATGTAATAGGACGGTGCGCCGCCGTTTGAGCTATTATCATACCAAGTTAAAAAGCTGTCAAGTTCAGCAGCATTTAAATCGTATTCCTTTATCACTCCGTTAACCATTGTCAATTCAAGTATTGCACTGTTTCCTGTAACAATTGGCAATTCAGTAGTATATTCTTCTACTGAGTTAAGGTAGCCAGTATCATTATATCCACCTATGGTATATATTTTCCCACCTAATTCGACTACTTGATGAAATCGTCTCGAAGTAGTCATTGGTGCCTTGGTTACCCAAGTATTTGTTGCAGGATCGTATTCTTCAACTGAATTAAGATAACTACCATTATACCCGCCTATGGTATATATTTTTTCACCAACTACCGCTACTTGATCATATAATCTAGCAGTAGGCATTGTTGCTTTGCTCAGCCAGGTATTTGTTGCAGGATCGTATTCTTCTACCGAGTTAAGATAGCTAGTACCACTATATCCGCCTATAGCATATATTTTTCCTCCTACTACAGCTACTGGATGATATAATCTGGCAGTAGGCATTGTTGCTTTGGTAATCCATTCATTTGTTTCAGGATCATATTCTTCTATTGTTTTAAGTATATTAGGATTTCCTCCTCCTATAGCATATATTTTTCCGTCTACTACGGCTGCCTGAAGAAAACGTCTCCCAGTAGCCATTGGTGCCTTGCTAGTCCAGGTATTTGTTGCAGGATCGTATTCTTCTAATGAATTAAGATAATTACCATCATTATATCCACCTATCGCATATATTTTCCCCCCTACTACCGCCACTTGAAAATCATCTCTAGGCGTGGCCATTGGTGCCTTGCTCATCCAGGTATTTGTTGCGGGATCGTATTCTTCCACTGAATTAAGATAACCATTATCATTATATCCACCTATCGCATATATTTTTCCTCCTACTACCGCTACTTGATGAAGTTTTCTTGCAGTAGGCATTGATACTTTGGCGATCCATTTATTTATCGTAGGATCGTATTCTTCCACTGAATTAAGATAACTACCATTATATCCTCCTATGGCATATATTTTTCCATCTACTACGGCTACTTGATGATCACTTCTTGCATCCGCCATAGGTGCTTTTATCGTCCAGGTATTCGGGTCTGCCGCAAACACCATACTACTTGAAACTACAATGACTAACATTAATACCATTACGCTAAAAATCTTTAACTTATTGTATACTTTCATTTGTACTACCATCCTTTCATTATTTTGTATATTTTTGTATTATTATACACTATTATCCAATTAATGTGCAGTCTTGTAATTTATGTTAACAACGGGTATAATGAAATTTTATTCCTTTAAATGAATAAAGTACACCCATTAAAAACCAGGGTGTACTTTTTCTTAAAAAATTATTTATTTTTTCGTGTCGAAATAATACGATTGCTGAGGCAGTTTCCCTCCAATATTATATCCGTTATTTGCCATCTTGCCTTGTTTTACCTGCCTTATTTGTCCTCCCAGATTGTCCAAAACACCTCTGGCACTTATATTATTTTCATTTTCAGCAACTTGTATTTCTTTTATTGTAGCAAATATGGTACTGATAGTCTTTTGTAGTCTTTCCGCGTCATGATACCTTGATATGCTTACTTCTTCCATACTCTCTATTCCAAGGACGGATTTCAGTCTTGAATAATATACTTCAAATGCGTCATCCAACTCATTAATTTCAACAATTAGTTTCTGCTTTATATCAATTAGATTCTGCAGTTCATTTATACAGTCTTCCGTTATTACTTCAGACTGTTTTTTTGTAAGATCTAAAATCTTACTCATATTATCTGACTTTTTCAAGGACAGTTCAGTAAGTTTTTGAATATATTGTTCAGGTGTCATTATCTCTCCTCCAAAACCTTGTAATTAATAAATACACCTCGCACTAAATTACTGGTGTGCGAGGTGCTTTCATCTTTCAATACCTACTTTGCGATCTGATCATTAGATGAAACATGTCGCTTAGCAAGCTTCATAGCCTGGGTCCATGTATCTCTGAGATCTTTTGCCATTCCCAGTACTTCTTCCAGAATATCTTTATCCTTTTTAATATTTGCCTGAATCAATCTTCTGTTCATATAATCATATATACTGTCTAGTTGTTTGGACACTTCGTATTTCATATCCAAGGTCACCTGAAATTCTCTGACTATATCCTGTGCTCGAATAATAGAGTTATTGGCTCTTTCAATGTTCTTCTCATCTATAGCACTCTGAGCCAGCATAATGAATTTAACTAAACCATTATACAGCATCAGAGTCAGTTCCTCTGGAGTAGCTGTGTATACCGAACTTTCTTTATATTGATTATAACCGTTGTTGACCATCATTAGCAACCTCCTGAATGTCTCTAATCTCTATTTACTGTCCGGAACTAAACTGGGATGCAAGCCAGTTAGATTGTGAACTCATCTGGCTTAGCATTTTTTCCATGTTTGCATACTTTGCATAAAGTGTATTTTCCTTGGAAGTAAGCTTTACATTTAAATCATCAATTGTTTTGTCAAAGCCCAGAATCTCCTTTATTAATGAGTTGGTGTATTCTGATGCATCACCAACCTGACCAGCTTTCATTGTCAGTGTACCCAAATTGCTCTTGGCATCAGGTGTAGTTCTGATTGCATCCTGTATAATATCAGAGAATCTGTCTGCAAGCCCGGCTTCTTTATATCTTTCTTTTTTGATTGCATAATCTCCTGAAGCCTTATAATATGACTTATCCGAAGCCGCTGTAAAGAGATTTGTGACCTCTTGGGGATTATTGGACAGTGCTTCCTTCAACTTTGATTCATCTATTACAAGTTTGCCTTTTTGACGATAATCTTTCGATGTAGTTATACCTATAGAATATAAACTTATACCGATACCCTCTACTGAGTCATATAAAGCGGATCTTAATCTATCCAATGTATTCTGTATATCAGCATTCCCGTTAAGCAATCCTGTTTGTGCTTTAGCTTCCCACTTTTCGATCTGATCAGATGTCATTGTCGCCTTTTGAGTCTCTGTTAATGGCATATAACTACGGTCTTTTTTCTCACTTATTTTTGTGTTCAGCTTATCAATTAAGGCATTATATTGGTCTACAAAGCTTTTAATAGTATTAAAGGTTTTACTTGTATCACTTGCAACAGTTACTTTTATTGGATCTGCACCTGCTGGCAAATCCTTCGATATATTAAATGTAAGTCCTGCATAGGTAAATGAGTTATCGGGTCTCACGATAGTCATAGGTACCCCGTCCTCACCTGTTACCGTCACACTTGCATCACTTCCCACAGCACCTGTACCGGCTATTCCCAGTGATGACATGAAACCTCCTGCAGTATCAACTATATCAAGCTTAGAAGTAGCGCCTGTATCCTTAGCTTGTATTTTAAAGCTATTTGTAGTAACATCATAGCTCATGGTTGCATTCGCAGTAGTATCCATATTTACTTTTCTCATTATATCATTTATTGCTGTAGTTGCAGGGTCAAAAGAAAAGGTGGACGTTCCCTTAGAACTTGTTATTGTAAATTCTATATTCTTTGAAAAAGTACCATCTGCATTTTTAATTGATGTCCCGTCGGAGTTTTTAAATGGGTCAATTGTAAAGCCTGCACCTATACTTGAAAGCATTGCTTTTAAATCAACCTTATTTGAAGTATTGGAGCTATCAATCTGAAGTATTGCATTAGTCGACCCATTAACTGTATACCCTGTATAAAAATTCACACCTGCATCAGATTTAAGTACAACTTTTCCATTATTTATATCCGCTGTTACACCTGAACCGGCTCCGAAGGCAGCATCAATTCCATTCTGAATGGCAGCTTTCAAATCATCTGCAGTTGTAAAAGTTGAGTTTCCGGCCAACGGCTGTACGGTAACAGTTTTTGTAGTATTACCAATGGTAAGTTCGAATTGATTATTACCCCCATTTAATTCAAAAGGGGTAGTACCGGATGGTACTGTACTGAATAATTTTCCTGCTCCTTCATTATTCACAGTACCTATTGAAAAAGTATCCGTGTTTCTAAGGGTAGTAAATTTAAGCTTACCACCGCTATTTTCAACTTTTATTTTACCATTGCCTAAAGAATCGGTTCCAAATGCATTGTTTAATTTACTTTGAAGTTGAGAAACCAAATCATCTACACTGGAAATTTCACCGGAGTCATTATCCAATGTTATATCTACTGTTTTGCCATTGAGGGTTATTCTAAATATATTATTATAGCTGGAACTTTTTATTGTATCTAAATCTGCCTGGGAAATCACACCTGTCTCAACAGTATTAGTTAAACTCGTGCCCGTCGATATACGAGCATAGGTTGCTGCAACAATATTTGATAATGAATACACCCCGGCTTTAGCCCCGCCTCCTGCAGTTACACTAACAACATCAGAAGAACTTCCTGCAGCCAATGCAGCGGTATAGCCGGAGAATGTAGATGCCAATTTCAAGTTGGTGGTTGAAGTAACAGTATCAAAAAATTGATTATAAAAGCTCTGCAGTGATGAAGTGACATCTCTATAAGCATCAATCATCCACATATTCAACTCTCTGCTTTGCTTTATCTTATCAATTCTCGCCTGATCCCTTGAAAGTGCTGCCTTTACTAATGCATCAGTATCAAAACCTGATATCATTCCGGTCAGTCTTGAGTAATTCGTAGTGCCCTGTAATCCGCTTGTGCTTGAGGAACTGTTAACATTCATATCTCTACCTTCTTTCGTCAACTAATATGCCAGCCATCTCACATATTTTTGCTACCATATCCAAAACCTTTTCGTTAGGAATCTCACGAATCAGTTCATTTGTATCTGAATCAAATACCTTTACAACTATTTCATTTGTTTTATCATGAATTGAAAATTCAAACCTTCTGTTTCCACCGGAAATCGCCTTGTTTGCTTTTTGTATTGCTTCAATAACCACTCTCTCAGAGACAGGCATGTTGTCTTTATCATAATCAGTTATTTGGGATATTGACTTTGCCGCTGTCAACGTCCTATCAGGTTTGCCTATTGTACTTATTACTTTTTGAATATCTGTACTACTTCTTTTTGAACTGATACTATTACTCATTAATTCACTGCCATCTATTTTCATACCTGCACCTCCAAAACTCTTCTGCTTATTCTATCGGAAAAAATCAATCATGTATTTAGCAGTTTTTGGAGGCAGCTATATTTTTCTATATAATAGTTAATTTTTTATCATTATAGTCATATATGCAAGAGTATTAAAGTTTTTTTCATTTAATTGTTTTGCAATAGCTTTGAGAAAAACCGTATTATGATCAACTATTTTAGTAAATGTTGATATAAGCTTTATCACCATGTCCTCGTTAAGACCCTTATTATACCCCGCCATTCCAATCAGATGAGCCTTTATAATCGCATAATGTAAAATCATCATCATATATGCATCAAAAATTGAACCGTCTGTAAACGGAAATAATTTTGCAAACACATAATTAACAAGATAATTTTCCAATACATATTCATGGTTATCCATATATGGTTTATAATATTCTTCGAACGCCTTCTGGTAGTTATCTATAATTTCTTCCTTAGTTGCTTCTTCAGTATAATTAACGCCTTTTAGGAAATTATCATAACATTCCATATATGTCTTATTAAGAACTCCCCTATTCACACGAATATCAATAATATCCTTAATAAGCTGCAATTGTACTGTACAATCAGCTGGTATAGAATCAAGAACTCCTTTAAATGTTTCTTCTTCTAACATCTTATTATAGGATTGTATTACATTGGGTATATCAACTATTTTATTCTCATTCACACATTTGTTTAGTTTTTCTATAAAGAGGCCTAGAATAATAAGCCTTTCCCATAAAAGATACCTTCTGTTTTGCAAAATATCTATGGTAAATATCCTGATATCCCAAAAATATTTTAGAGGTCTATTAACCACTTGTTTATCCTGTGTGTTTAATTCAAAGGTTCCCACTAGCCATGTATATGGAATATCTTCATATTCATCAAACTCCATAATTTCAGTATTCAAGAGTGCCAATTTTGCCGCCGCCGGACAGGACAGAGAGGTAACCATTTCAATTTTATTGTCCACCCTATTTCCAGACCTGGGGTAAGTTGTACAAACTTTTGAAAGATAGCCTTCACCATATTCAAGTTGTATCCTGCATAGCTTTTTATCGTTGAGAAAAGGACATCCAGCTTCTTCATCAGTCATTTTGATCTTTGCATAATTTAAAAGATCGCCGCCATTTTTTCTTTCACGAGTTATATACTTATCTAATAGAGGCCTCAATTCATTATGCTGGACACATCTATACTTTTTATAGGTCTCCTTGTCAATATTAACCTTCCAACCTTTACAGCACGAATCCTCACAGTCGGAGCCGATACACCTAAATTTTCTGAAATACTGCGGGGTGAGAAATACTTTCTTTTTCTCTGTCATAGTTACCTCCATAGTCAAAAAGTAATTCAAATTAAATGTAAAAATAAGAGCCAGAGGCATATATCCCCTGGCTCTTCGTCAGTTTCAGAAAACTTATTACCTGAGTAATTGAAGAACACCCTGTGGCTGTTGATTTGCCTGTGCAAGCATTGACTGAGCTGCCTGTGACAGAATATTCTGTTTTGTGAATTCCATCATTTCCTTAGCCATATCTACGTCACGGATACGTGATTCAGAAGCAGACAGATTCTCGGAATAAGTATCCAAATTGTTTATATTGTATTCTAATCTGTTCTGATTTGCTCCAAAATAAGAACGCATTGCACTTACATCATTAATTTGGGTTTCAATACCATCAATAGCAGTACTTGCAGCAGCTGAAGTACCCCAAGCTGCTGGATAAGCTGCAACTGCAGCTGCAAGAGTTGTTAGATTAGTTTTACTAGTATCAACTTTCAGCGTCTGTGCAGACTCCTGTCCAACCTGTAATGTTATTCCTGTATCATTGTTTAACAAGGATATACCATTGAACTTTGTATTGTCCTTTATATCAGTTATCTGATTTGCAAGCTCTGTTACTTCTTCTGTAATTCTTGTTAAGTCGTTAGTTTCATCGTAAGTTCCGTTTGCAGCCTCTGTAGCAAGCTCCTTAACACGAACAAGTATGTTACTAACTGTAGCCAGTGCACCTTCACCAGTCTGTATCAATGAGATACCATCCTGTGAGTTTCTTGATGCCTGGTCCAAACCTCTGATCTGACCTCTCATCTTTTCACTGATTGCCAAACCAGCAGCATCATCACCGGCACGGTTAATACGAAGACCTGATGATAACTTTTCTAATGACTTGCTAGTTGCACCTGTGTTGTTTGTCAACTGACGGTAAGTGTTCATTGCAGCAATATTGTGATTAATTCTCATAATATAAATCCTCCATGATTTTATATATTTCCGGGAGTCCTTTCCCGAATGG
>JAEZIU010000179.1 GCA_023436485.1 Bacillota bacterium
GGGCACCAAGATAAATTGCAAAAGTTTTTGCAATTTACATGCGGGTTTAACTCAGTGGTAGAGTGTCACCTTGCCAAGGTGAAAGTCGAGAGTTCGAATCTCTTAACCCGCTCCAAAAAAATGAGGCAGATTGCTTAAGTGGTCTGCCTCAATATTGATGGCGCTATAGCCAAGTGGTAAGGCAGAGGTCTGCAAAACCTCTATTCCCCAGTTCAAATCTGGGTGGCGCCTCCAAATTATTAAAAGAAGTTTGATTGTAACTTGTCAGAGGGTTAACAGTCAGGCTTCTTTTTTGTTATTCAAACACTTATGTTTCTTAACAGAAGGGTTTTGCTTTCTGTCAGATAAAACTCTTTTCAATAATAGCAAAAAACATCGAGTCCCGTTTTCGTTAAGCTAGTATAATTTGATTGTAGGTTCCGGGGGGATAATTATGGATTACTATAGTAAAATTCAAAATGCAATAGATTATATTGAAGACCATCTGAAAGAGAAGATTTCTATCGAGGACTTGGCTAAAGTATCATTTTTTTCTGTATTTCATTTTCATAGGATATTCCATGGTGTAGTTGGTGAACCGGTGATGGAATACATAAGGAAAAGAAGAATCTCCAGTGCTGCGCAGGATATTCTTGACTCAAATAAAAGAATAACAGATATAGCTTATGATTACTTCTTCAATTCCCCTGATACTTTTACCAGAGCTTTTAAAAGAATCTACAGTATGAGTCCCGGAGAATACCGTAAAAATAAAGTCCAAATTGTTTTGCATGAAAAGAAAGACCTAAACATTCAACAGAAAATTAGTGAATTAAAAGGAGGTTGTATAATGGAACCTAAAATTGTTTTAAAGGATGACTTTATGATAATTGGCATGGAGACTTTTATTTCAAGGGAGGAGTACTTAAATGTGCTAAATAATGATATTGTGGACAGAGAAGCCGATAAGACAGCAGAGAAGTTTTTCTGCAGTTTAAAGCAAAATGTTCCTCATCAGGTAAATCAAAATAATGAAATCTGCTATAACTATGATTGTGAAGGCGGCTACATGAATATGGTTTGTGTTGAAGTTAGCAATCTGGATAATATTCCTGCAGGTATGGTTGGTAAATCTGTTCCAAGAAATAGGTATGCTGTTTTTTCACATAAGTTTAATCTTACACCGGATAAAATAACAGTTAAGCTTTTAGAGGATAATATTACAGAATACGCTTTTGGTACATGGTTCCCTAATTCATCATACGAACCAACTGACTCCTATTCATTTGAGTTATACGATATAAGTCGTGTTAAAGATAATATTACAAGAGTTGACTTTTATATTCCGGTTAAGACAGAATAATACCCATACTATATATAACCTGAATGTAACTCTGTAGAGAGTTACATTTTTTTTGCCTAATTATTGACAAGTATAACGGAAGCCGATATAATAATAGCAGATATAACGGGAGCCGATATAACGGTAACCGTTAGTAATTTCGAAGCAAGGAGTGATTTAAATGCCTGAAAGCCAAGAGCGAGGTGCGTTGACAGAAGCCGTTTTTTATATTCTTCTCTCATTGTATAAACCGCTGCATGGATATGGGATTATGCAAAATGTAAAAGAATTAAGCCAGGAAAGGGTTAATCTAGGGGCTGGTACTTTATATGGAGCGTTAAATACGTTGTTGGATAAAAAATGGATAAAATATATTGATGTAGAAAAGGAATCAAGAAAAAAGGAATACGTAATAACTGACTTGGGTAAAGAGATTATAAGTGGCGAGATAGCCAGATTGGAAGAGTTAATTGCAAATGGAAAGAAGATTACAGGGGGTGAATTTTAATGAAACATGTTGTTTGGAAGGCATATTGGGATTTTGAAAAAGAGGAAAAGTGGCTTAATGAAATGTCGGCAAAGGGAATGGCGTTAACAGATTATTCATGGTGCAGGTACGTTTTTACTGAAGCACCAAAGAATGACTATATTTACAGGCTCGAACTTCTGGAAAACGTTCCATCTCATGCTGAAAGTGTGGCATATATCAGGTTTTTAGAGGAAAGTGGTATTGAATGTGTAGCTACATATAATCGTTGGATTTTTCTTCGAAAGAAATCATCAGAAGGTCCCTTTGACATATACTCCGATATAGAGTCAAAGATTAATCATTATAGGAGAGTAAGTACTTTCTTGGGTACTATAGGATTACTGAACCTGTTTGTATTTTTAATTAATATTGTTAACGGAATAGTTTCAATTCTTAAATATCACAGCAGATATCTAACTTATATATCCCCTGTGATTTGCCTTAATGGGATATTTGGAGTTTGTCTTACTTGGTTAGTAATAGGGTATTTAAGGAAGGTTAGCAAACTAAAAAAGGAAAAACAACTTCATGAGTAACAAAGGTATTTTATGGCAGAGTAACACCACTTAAACCTACAGAATCAAGTATTTTGTAGGTTCTTTTGCGTTTATTATGTTATATATTTCGTTTGAGAGTGATTACAAGTGGTATATAAGGAATATAAAATTGCAGGAGGACGACAAATGTTATATTTAGAAAACTTAAAAAGACAGCATGAGGAAATTGCCGAAACACTATCAGATATTAAATTTGATATAAACCATAAAGATATTGCCAAAGAGGCCCTTGGGATTTCTTCAAAGATAAGTAATCTGGCCGGTAAACTTAAAGTTCACCTTAATACAGAAGACCAGTACATGTATCCTCAGCTGCTTAATAGCAGTAATTCTGAAGTCCGGATAACAGCACAGGCTTACATAGATGAAATGGGAACTATAAGTACAGAATTTATGGAATATAAAGATCGTTTTAATACAAGAACTAAAATAACTAAGGACATTGATTTGTTCGTAAGTGAATCACATAGAATTTTTCACCTTCTTGAGGAAAGAATAGCAAAAGAAGATGCTAATCTATATAAGTGCCAAGAGATATAGCATGTATTTTACATTCTCTGACCTGGCAAATAATTATGTAACCTAAATGACCAAGTAAACATAAGATGTATTAGCTGATTATTGGTGGTAGGTTTACGGATGTGAGTTTAATGAATTATAAACAAATCGAAAATCTAAAGTTTGCACTCTTGAATCTTGCCAGGCAAGGGTGCAGGCTGAATATACCTTCCCAGGGTATTAACGGACGAATTATTGGAGTTGGTTTTAAGCCATATTGGACCAGTCCTGTGGATTCAAAGATTGAAAAACTGGAAATCAACTATATGGATGATTCCGGAAACATAATACCTTTTAATTTCCATAATATAACAAACTATGATGTGATATCAAATGATGGTACCGGGTATGAAAACATGCAAAATGCATGTATGGATATCCATGTTTTTTCACAATCAAAAGGCAGGGGCGAAGAACCTTACGAAAAAGTCAGGGTAGAAATATCCAAGGATGCACATGATTAAAAAGTTACCTAAAAAGTAACACAGATTGCATAGTAGACATAAAGTATAGTATGGAATTAATGAGAGGAGATAACGAACTATGTCAGATGGTTGTGGATGCGGCGGAGGGATATCACCTGCAACAAATTGGGGTGCCTTGCTTTCGAGTTATGTTGGAGAGACTGTAACAATTTTTACAAGCAGTGGTGGTCAGTCAGGATCAGGTTTTACAGGAGTAATTTTAGCAGTCAATCCTGCTTTTGTAAGACTACTTTCCAGAATCGGCCCACCTCCGGGATGTTCATTAGGTAATGCATGTACCGGATTTACACAGGGCGGCTATGGTGGAGGATATGGTGCTGGCTGCAGTTCAGGATACGGCTCAGGTTATGGACCTGTTGGTCCGGCAAGTCAGGTTGGAGCTGCTAATGCAGGAGGTTGGAGCAATTTACCTGTTTATACAGTTGGTTCCGTAGTAGATATACCAATTGCAGCAATTGTTTCTTTTGTACACAATGCAGTTTAAAAAAGCAATTTTAGCCTAGGAGGTGGATACTATGGATACAAGATATTTGCCTTTTTACGGAGGACTATATGGAGGATCCATGCAGCCTTATCTTTATTCACTTTACAGCGGATATAATTACGGATCCCCGTTTGGATTTTACGGAAACATGGGTTACAGTGGATATGGTAACTACGGAGGATACGGGTCTTATGACGGATATGGAAATAGCTATGGGTTACCATTTGGATATTACGGTAATACCGGCTATGGCAACGGTAACAACTACGGAGGATATAACGCATATGGTTACAATATCTACGGATATTGAACCTGATACAGTTAAAAACAACAACCTGACGGGAACTCGTCAGGTTGTTGTTTTTAATGACAATTAGTCACATTTGTTCTTTAGTTCACATAAGATGAATTAGATTTAAGTTTATAAGGAGGAAGTGGAATGTCAGAAGAATTTGAATTTGAACGTGGAGTAACAAAAGCAGCAGCATGTTCACCCGTTGTGAACTGGGAAGCTTTGCTTGCAAAATATATAGGCCAGACTGTAACTATTTTTACAAGCAGCGGCGGCGAATCAGGATCAGGATTTACAGGTGTACTGATGACTGTTAATTCTGTATTTGTAAGGCTTCTTACCAGAATAGGTCCTCCTCCGGGATGTTCTCTTGGAAATTCATGTACGAATTTTTCAATGGGTGAAGGATATGGAGGAAATTATGGTGGCCAAGGCAATTGCGGAGGCTCAGGCTACGGCGGATATAGTGCCGGAATGGCAGGCCCGATAATTCCGGCGAACGTAAACGGTGCCGTAACTGCGGGAGGCTGGGATTCAATTCCGGTATATACTGTAGGTTCAGTGACAGATATACCTATCCAATCAATTGTTTCTTTTGTCCATAATGCAGTTTAAAGAAATGAAATAGATAAATAAAATGCAATGATATTTTGAGACTGGTTTTTACCGGTCTCTATATTTTTTTTGGGTTTTTGTAAAGTATTAATTTATATAAAAGTAACATTATGTATAGTGTCTACATAATATGAACTAGAGTGATTACTCGATAAATGTATATTTTGGAAGGAGTTATTCAAATGGGAGAAGGATGTGGATTTGCTGGAGCATCACCAGTAGGTAATTGGGACGCACTGCTTGCAAGTTATATAGGCCAGACCGTAACTATTTTTACAAGCAGCGGTGGTCAATC
>JAEZIU010000184.1 GCA_023436485.1 Bacillota bacterium
TTAAGATTCATGTGCCGCCAAACTTGCGGCACTCAAACTAATTCTCCACCGATTGAATCATGATATAATTCAATGCCATTCCCATAGGCTCATGTCCAAACGATATCGTCAAATATTTAAAATATCAGCAAGAAAACAATGAATCGGGAAATTCTTTTGTTCAGCCGCTTCTTGCAGAGATTTTACGAAATTAATAATACCTTCATGTGGGTCCAAATTAACCCTGTTTTTGCTTATGCTTTGGATTTTCGCAGATAACCATTACTCTGCCTTTTCTTTTGATAATTTTACACTTTTCGCATATAGTCTTAACTGATGGTTTTACTTTCATCGCTATATCCTCCTTATAATAAGAAAAAATCTGCTTAATTAGTTAATTAGGTAATACTTTTATATTAATAAACAATACCATTAGGTATATATTATTTTGCTCTCCAAGTTATCCTTCCTCTGGTAAGGTCGTATGGTGACAATTCAAGGGTTACCTTATCTCCCGGAAGAATCCTTATGAAATTCATTCTGAGCTTACCTGATATATGTGCCAATACCTTATGCCCATTCTCAAGTTCTACCTGAAACATAGCATTAGGCAATGCTTCAATAACAGTACCTTCAACCTCTATAACATCATCTTTTGCCAAACTAACACCTCCTCCAAAGGATAAATAATACATTTTATAAATTTATTGCTCTAAACTAAACTTTACTGTCAACAGGTACATTATATTCAACAAGTGCCTTCCTTACCTCGGCATTTGTGCATTTTTCTCCTGAAGAAATTTTCTGTGCAATAGCTTCGTTAACATTATCTGTAATAGTCAGGTGCCTCAACTTCTTTTTTTTAGGATTCTCCAATCTTCTGGAGTTTCCGTCACTGATGAGTACATAACTAGCATCAATCAAACCTGTCACTACAAATATTTTTCCTGCATCCCGCCCTGCTTTAGAAAGTACTATCTGTCCCAGGACTACATTCAATGTAATTCACCTCTAAGCATAAAATTTACACAGTCAAACCAAATATAAATTATACAGGAAAAATAAAATTATAACAATACAATTTATAAAAATATCTAAAATATTTATTAAAACCTTGTCAGTATAACCGGTCCTTCGTTAGTAATTGCTACTGTATTCTCATAGTGTGCAGAAAGCGATTTGTCAGTTGTTACAACAGTCCATCTATTTTCTAAAACTTTAACATTATAGCCACCTGCATTGATCATTGGCTCAACAGCAATTGTCATCCCACTTTCAAGCCTTGGGCCTCTCCTCTTTGTAACATAATTCGGTATATCAGGCATCTCATGCAAATCTCTTCCAATACCGTGTCCTACAAAATCTCTTACAACCGAAAAGCCCTTACTCTCAGCATGGTTTTGAATAGCTTCTGAAATTTCTCTTATGTGATTACCTATTACCATTTGTTTTAATCCTTCAAAAAAACTCTGACGCGTTTCATCAATAAGTCTTTGTGCTTCAGCAGTTACCGTTCCTACAGAAAAAGTCCTAGCTGCATCTGCATGGTATCCGTTTAAATATACACCAATATCTATACTGATAATATCGCCATTTTTTAAAGGCTTTAAACTTGGTATTCCATGAACCACTTCTTCATTGATTGATGCACATATACTGGCGGGAAACGGATCCATTCCAGGAACACCTACATCATAACCTTTAAAAGAAGGAGTTGCATGATGCTTTGTAATATACTCTTCAGCAATTCTATCCAATTCCTTTGTGGTAACACCCGGTACAGTATTTTTCTTTATTAGTTGGAGAGTACTGTATAAGATTTCTCCAGCTTTTTTCATCTTTTCAATCTCAGATTGTGATTTTATAGTAAACATTTTAAATACCTAAAACTTTCATTACACGCTCTGATGTTTCATCAACTTCTCCAGCACCTTCTGCTATTTTCAATTTGCCAGCTTTCTCATAATAATTGATAAGTGGCTGCGTTTGCTTATGGTAAGTTTCAAGTCTGTTCAATACTGTTTCTGCAGCATCATCAGCTCTTTGAATAACTGGAGATTTGCAAACATCACATATTCCTTCTTCTTTTGTAGGATTGAATACAACATTATATGTTGCTCCACAATTTGTGCATACACGTCTTCCAGACATTCTTCTTATAATATCTTCATCCTTTACATCTATTAAAAGAGCAACATCCAGATTTATATTCATTTGTACCAATACCTTATCAAGATATTCGGCCTGAGGTATTGTTCTTGGGAAACCATCCAAAATGAATCCATTTGCACAATCTGCATTTCCCAATCTATCCTTTACTATTTCCACAGTCAGTTCATCCGGAACGAGTTCTCCCTTATCCATATATTCCTTTGCCTTTTGTCCAAGAGGAGTATTTCCCTTTATGTTTGCTCTGAAAATATCACCCGTTGAAATATGCGGAATATTAAGTTTTTCAGAAATAATTTTTGCTTGAGTTCCCTTTCCAGCACCGGGAGCTCCTAATAATATGATCCTCATTATTGTCACCTCTTTACAATTGCTCATAACATTAAGTTTAGGGCTTATGACGTATCATAAACCCCAAACCATTTTGCTAACTAATCAAATTTTAAGGATTATTCCAAAAATCCTTTATAGTGCCTCATAAGCATTTGTGACTCGATTTGTCTTACAGTATCAATTGCAACACCAACCAAGATCAGAACGCTTGTTCCAGCAAACCAAACACCTTTTACTCCTGTAATCCAACCTATAATATATGGGAATATTGTTATAAGAGCAAGGAATAATGCACCAAACCAAGTTATCCTGTTCAATACTTTTGCTATATACTCGGATGTTGGTTTACCAGGTCTGATACCAGGTATAAATCCACCATTCTTCTTCATGTTGTTAGCCAACTCAATTGGATTGAACTGTACATATGTGTAGAAGAATGTAAATCCGATAATTAATAATGCATATAGTACTGCGTAGGACCAATGGTTTGACCAATCCTTCAAAAATCCTAAAATTCCACCAGTTGCGTTTGGTCTTGCAAATCCAACAATTGTTGAAGGAAGCATCATGATAGACATTGCAAAGATTATAGGAATAACTCCTGCCCAGTTTACCTTTATAGGTAAGTGGGTACTTTGTCCACCATATACTTTTCTTCCAACAACTCTTTTAGCATATTGTACAGGTATACGACGTTCAGCCTGATTAACCCAAACAACACATGTGATAACACCAACGAATACAAGAAGTATTCCAACTATTGCTAAAA
>JAEZIU010000327.1 GCA_023436485.1 Bacillota bacterium
CACTGCATCTGATACCTTCAGGAATTCTTCATACAAATAAGACTTGTATAATTGGAAACGGAGTAGTTGTAGACCCGGCAGTGCTGCTTCAGGAAATGAAGGGCTTAAATGAAAGAGGAGTAACAACAGACCATCTTTTAATCAGCGACAGGGCTCACTTGATAATGCCTTATCACAGAGAACTTGATGAACTTCAGGAAAAGTTCAGGGGTAATGATAGTATAGGAACTACCAAGAGAGGAATTGGTCCTTGCTATGCAGACAAAATTGAAAGATCGGGAATAAGAATGTGTGACCTTATTGATGAAAACGAATTTATCAAAAAGGTCAAGTCCAATCTGGAATTAAAGAATCTTATAATAGAAAAAGTTTATGGAGGTAAGCCTTTTGAAGCTGAACCAATAATTAAGGAGTATCTGGGTTATGCAGAGCAACTAAAAAAATATATTACAGATACAACTTGTATATTGGCAGATGCAATAGACGAAGGCAAAAATATATTATTTGAAGGTGCCCAGGCAAACTTTTTAGATATAGACTTTGGTACATATCCGTACGTAACATCGTCTAATCCTGTTGCCGGTGGAGTATGTACAGGTTCAGGTCTTGGCCCGGTATATATAAATGAGGTTTATGGTGTACTGAAGGCATATACATCAAGAGTTGGTTCAGGTCCATTCCCGACAGAACAAATTAACGAAATAGGGGATACAATCAGAGAACTTGGCTGGGAATACGGAACAACAACAGGTAGACCAAGAAGATGCGGCTGGCTGGATACTGTAATGATTAAATATGCTGCAAAAATAAACGGTTTAACAGCTTTAGCAATAAACCATGTAGATACAATAGGAAAACTCAAGGAGATAAAGCTTTGCGTTGGATATAAAAAGGATGGTCAGATAATCAGAGTATTCCCTGCAAGTCTGAACGAACTCGCAAAGTGTGAGCCTATATACGAAGTATTTGAACCGTGGAATGAAGACATATCAAATGTTAAGTCATTTACAGATCTGCCTCAGAACGCTCAAAAATACCTTAATAGGATAGAAGAACTTGTAGGGGTAAAGATAGGTCTTGTTGGTGTAGGGAAGGACAGAGAACAGATTATAAAGGTATTCTAGCCATAGAATATTAGCTGATAGAATAAAATATAATGGCAAAATGCCATTATATTTTATTTTTTTTAGAAAAAAGATAATTTTTTTAAAAAATGAGTTGACAAAAGTGAATTTATTAAGTATTATTTATACTTGTGATTCGGAAAACTTATATGACCCATTAGCTCAGTTGGCAGAGCACTTGACTTTTAATCAAGGTGTCCGCAGTTCGAATCTGCGATGGGTCACCAAAAAACAAAAACGTGTATTTCAGAAAAAATGAAATACACGTTTTTTGTTTTAAAGTATCGCTTCGAATTAATATTACGCTTAACCACATAATTTATTTAATGGCTTTACACGTAATTGTACTAGCTTCTTCACATCTTCAAGCGTAGACTTTCCTCTTACTCCAATTTAGGTAAAGTAGGTTTGTTATTTGAGTTATAAATTTCACTCCACATTAGTTTTATATTTAAACCATAGTTCCATTACAGCATCCTCCTGTGGCGTTCCGAATATAATACTATAATACACGGCTCAGTTTTTACTTCAGTTTTTAAAAGACAAATGCCATATTTCATATTATATATACCTCCTGCTATAATCCTAGCAGGGTTTTCTAATGATTATCTTAACTTACAATGCAATTTTACCTAATTTTTAAATAAATATAAATTAATGATATATTTAAATTTCAAAACAATTCTGGGAGTAGAAAATGAGAATTAATTTAAAGAATTTAACAATTGTTATTGCTATATTGATATTTGTAATTAATATTTGTGTTGTGGTCTACAGGTCATATTGGACTTTGAACAAAAGGAATGGGTTACATAGTTAATAATACAGGTGGGGTAAACACTGGAGGTTACAGGATAGGTTTTAGGGCTTGTGGAGAATACTCATTGATCAATGCTGCTTTGATTTCAGGTACACGTCATGCTACAGTAGGTAAGCATTTATTCACCTATGATATGTCTGCCAAAATGACAGCTGAATACAAAGTTAAATTATATAACAGTGGTATGTATGGAACATCAGGGCTTAATTATGAAGATGGTGATGATTTCTCGTTCTATACATTTCCCAGGGATGCTTATGCTGCCGGAGAAGTTTCACTGAGCGAGAAAGGAAAAGTGAAACTGACTATTTCAAACCTTTATAAAAATATCTGGACAAAGAAATAGAACATAACGAGTAGGGGTAGCAAGCACACAATTTATATGGCGAAATATAACTATAAAAAAAGATAAAAAAATTGCTTGACTTTTAAGCTATGTCCCGTTACAATATATTTTGTCAGTCGGCAAGGTGCTCGACGGAATAAATAAGGCCCATTGGTCAAGTGGTTAAGACACCGCCCTTTCACGGCGATAACAGGGGTTCGAGTCCCCTATGGGTCACCATTATAGTTTAAAGTAATGGCCCGGTAGTTC
>JAEZIU010000028.1 GCA_023436485.1 Bacillota bacterium
AGTAAGCCCATTAAGTTCCATAATCGCTTGAACGGTCGTTCCAAATCTTTGTGCTAGTAAGAATAAGGTATCGCCTGCTACAACTGTATATTCAAAATAATTCGGTGGCGTCGGCGGCGCTGCTGCATTTGGGATTTTCAGCACCTGCCCAACAGTAATTATGTCGCTTGCTAGACCATTTAGGTTTTTTATTGCAATGACTGTTGTTCCGAATTTTAAAGCAATATTATAAAGACTATCGCCGGCGATCACTATTTTAAAGCAATATTATAAAGACTATCGCCGGCGATCACTGTATAAAAGAAATAATCAGGTGTTGGAATTGGCGTAGTTGGCGTTCCGACTGCAATTGCATATTGTTCCATGATTTTTGCCCATGTAATCGGTCCAACAAAGCCATCTGGAGTTAGCAAAAATTGATTTTGAAATGCAATAACCGCCGCTTGCGTTGCTGTATCAAAAATCCCGTTCACAGTTAAAAGCGGTATATTCGGATACATCCTGCGTATCACATTAAGATTTTCTTGAATTAGTCGCACATTATCCCCTGAGGAGCCGATTCCTAGCACCGTGCCAGGATATGGCGGAGTTGGGGGTGGATTAGTTGGAACTTCTGCCGGAGGAACTTTTACGTTATCGCGTATACCTTGATAAACTGCATATAGTTTAGTCCATGTAGCAGGACCAACAACACCGTCCTGCGGTAACCCAAATGTTTTCTGAAATTCAATAACTGAATTTCTTGTTCGTGTGTCAAATAGGCTATCTTGAATCACAGTCGACACTTCGGGATAAGAAGCCGCGACAGTATTCAATATAAACTGGAGTTCCAGTACGGCATTTCCCCTAGAACCCATTGAAAGAACAGCGCTTGGAGGAGTTGTGCCGATTGAAACCCTTGTGCCCTCGCCATTAAGCTCTGCGAGCCTCGTAATGCTAACATAAACCTGTGTAATTTTGTTCCAAGTCGCAGGGCCGACAACGCCGTCCTGCGCTAATCCATTTATGCTTTGGAAAACTCGAACAGATGCCGCAGTATCGGCACCAAAAACGCCGTTTGGATTTTCGATTCGCGGAATAGCAGGGAAATTTATACGAACTCTGTTAAGGAAATTTTGTATACGTTGTACATTTGAACCCGTGCTTCCAATGGTTAGTGGCGTGCCGGGGTACGTTGTGGTTATCCCTCCTATATTGTTGCTTGCAGAAAGCTCGATATCATTGCCATAATAATACTGTAGGATTTGTAATGGATTGTATCCCCCATTAGCGAGCGTAACTGTTCCCCATTGCGACATTCCTCCGTGTTCACAAGAGCCTGACGGACCTGCACAAAACAAAGCAAAAAGTGGGTTGGCAAATCCTATGCGGCGTATATAAGTGGCAAAAAAATCATCAACAATTATGCTTATACTTTCGTAAATCATCGCGCCTTCTCTAAAATATTGATCATAATTCGTATTATTTGTAATATCGAAATTATATCCGCGCGCGCGATACCATTCGGTATATACTCTGTTTAGCGCGAAGGAAACAATTGCATGAATATTAGCTGTTAATGAATTAGTTGGCCATGTTGAATAAATTTCGCTAGACGTAACGTTTTTAATATAATCAGAAAACCGCACTCTCACATTTCTGGCTGATGCATCGCTTGGCACACCTAGGTGGACTGTAATATAATCTGGAATAAGTACTGCAGATAAAACCCTCGCTTCCACTGGTATATCAGACGGCCCTTCGGGTGTACCTTGCGGAAGTGTAAGTAGCCCGATGGGGGGGATATCAATAAAGGTATCGCCACTAGTTTGCCCCTGCGGCAAAGGCTTCATGTTCACTGGTAGAATCGCTGTCTCGGTATCAACGATTTCTACCACGTTTATATGTTGGGTAATGAATCCCGGTGCACTTACTACAACGTTAACAGCGGAATACGCCGGCTGGTTGTAATACGGGTCTAGCGTAAATGATTTATCAGGAGTAGTTAACGGAAAAGTCTGTGTCATCCCATTTGCGTCAGTCATCACCGAGTAAAGAGGTGTGCCATCGGTGCCGATGATTTGGACTTGTGCGTTAGCAACGGGTAGAGAGCCATCGCTTGTTGTCGCGTTTATTTGCAAAAATCCTATGCCCATCTTACAATCCTTTCTATCTTAACAACTTCATTTCAAAATAAAATATGATAGAAGTTTTCGTTTTGCTCCAAGCGAATGTTCGTTCCCAAGACGATGCGAATGAGCTCGAATTTGCCTGATTATTAATAATGATTTTATATTTGCAAGTGTAAAGACAATAATAATAAACTTATTGGAAAGAGAATTAGCTGCGTCATCGACGCATTCAAAAAGACTCCCGGAAGTTTACTGCCGAGGAGTCTTTTTTTGCGTGCGTTCGTGGTTTTTGAACTATCAAATAATTTATAAATAAATGTAATTAATAACATGGCCAAGCAATATACTTATTTTGGGTAATATAAAATAATTTTTTAAGGAGGATAAGCTATGAAAATCAAAAAACTAATCTCAATAGTATTAATAGTTGCGCTATCATTACCCATGAACACGTTTACAACCGCGAGCGCAGCGAAAAAACCTGCTTACCTGACAATTATGTCACAGGAAAGTAATGGTTGGGTAAGGAATTTCAACCCGCTGATCAACAATGCTTTACACGCTTCCTTGGGGTTTATGTTTGAGCCATTGGTTATTTTTGATAGCTTCAACAATAATAAGGAAACTCCATGGCTTGCTGAGAAGATTGTTACAGAATCCGACTTTAAAACTCTGACTGTGTATGTAAGAAAAGGTGTTAAATGGAGCGATGGTAAAGATTTTACCGCAAAAGATGTTGCATTTACCTTCACCTATACAAAATCACATCCGGAGATAGACAGAAATGGTGATTGGGATCACAATGGCGTGAAGGGAAGAATTGCTTCTGTGACAGTGGTTAACGATTATACAGTTAAGATTGTCATGAAAGTAGCTAATCGTTTCGTACGTAACAGCTTATTCTTCCAACGCTGGATGCTGCCGGAACATGTTTATTCCAAGGTAAAAGATCCTGCAACTTATGTAGATAAAAACCCTGTAGTTACAGGCGCATTCTCAAAAGTTAAGTCATTTAAACCGGAAATGATTGTACTTGATAGAAATCCCAAGTACTGGAATGCGAAAAGCATAAGTGTTGATCAACTCCGTTTCCCGCAATTTAACGGCAACCAAGCAGCACTTTCCTTGCTTCAAACCGGAGCTGTTGACTGGGCACATATCTTTATTCCGGACGCAGAAAAGAACTATGTACAGGGCGACCCGAACAGAAAATTCTGGTACGGCAAAAACGATGGTGTTCGGCTTGCATTCAATTATATGGATGAAAATGCTGATACCTTAAAGGCATTTAAAGATGTTAACTTCAGAAGAGCAGTTTCCTTATGTGTTGATAGAAAAGGTATCATAGATTCAGCTGTATATGGATATCTTTCCAAGGATGTTCCTCCTGTAACAGGTTTACCGCCGGCACTAATGGGGTACGCTGATAAAACTGCACAGGCTGAATTGGCGAAGTATACTAAGTATGATATTAACGCAGCGAAGAAGATACTTGCAGATGCCGGATATAAGGATGTTAACAATGATAGCTTCTTAGAGAACCCGGATGGTACCAAACTTGCATTCGATATAACATCACCTGCTGGTTGGACTGATTGGAATGATGGTGCTGCAATTGTTGCTGAAGGACTTAAAAAAGCAGGCATCAATGCAACAGCAAAAGCGATAGACCTTGCAATGTATATTGAAAGCTGGAAATCCGGTAAGCATGATATTCTTTACGGTGGATATGGTATTTCCGGAGATCCGTATAGATTCTACTTTGACACCATTGGTGATCAATCAAGAATCAAAACAGATACCTGGTGGACAATTACCATGAATAACTATGCCAACGATGAGATGACAGCTTTAATTGCCAGCATGCCAACGGCTAAAAATGCTGAATTAAAACAGATAACAGCGAAGATAGAACAACATTTTGCAAACAATATGATCAATGTTCCATTATTCTACAATGGAAACTGGTTTGTTTACAACACAAGCAGGTTTACCGGTTGGGCTACAGAAAATAATGTAGTATGTAATCCTGCAAATGTTCAACATGATTCTAAGCTTTTACAGCTTATGCTTTTAAAACCAGTTAAAAAATAATGAATTAGTTATTCAAGTATGGCATAAGTTTCACTTATGCCATACTTGATATATGAATAGTTCAACTTTATATAGACCATATACTTGGAGGTGAGGATAGCTGTGAAATACATTTTAAAAAGGTTATGGTTTTATATCATAGCGTTCTTTGGTGCTTTGGCTTTAAATTTTTTCCTTCCACGGTTGATGCCGGGAAATCCTGTTCAGATGTTCTTATCTAGCCTTTATGTATCAGGTGGAGTTGTTGATAATGCTACAATAGCAGCAGTAGAGAAATTATTTGGATACGATACCCAGACACCTATTATCTTAAGCTTCTTTAATTATATTGGAAGTGTTTTCAAAGGCGATTGGGGAGTTTCTTTTACTTTTTTCCCGCAGACGGTATTGGAAGCTACGGGACGTGGAGTGAGATGGACGGTATTCCTTCTGGGAACAGCATTAATTCTCGGATTTATTATAAATACACTGCTTGGTATTCTTGTTGCATGGAAACGAGGAAGCAGATTAGATACAACATTAACTGTTGGCGGGCAGATTGTGGCTAATATTCCGTCAGTGGTAACTGCAATTATTTTAAGCATCGCACTTGCCTTTACGGATATATTTCCAAGAGGATATGCTGTTACTCCGCTTTTTGTACCTGACAATGTCTTTCAATACATAGGTGATGTTGCTTATCATGCATTCTTGCCGGTTCTTGCTGTAGTTATTACAGGGCTTGGAGGCATTATGGGCATGAGAGCCAATATGATTAACCAGCTTGGTGAAGATTATATCGTTATGGGAATTGCCAAAGGTGTGCCTGATAAGAAAATCATGTTTGGCTACGGTGCAAGAAATGCGCTTTTACCTGTTGTTACATCACTTGCAATGCAGATCGGTTTTTTATTAGGCGGCTCATTAATCATCGAGCAGGTTTTTAATTATCCTGGTTTAGGTCAAATTATGGTCATGGCGATTAGTAGACGAGATTATCCTTTAATGCAAGGGATACTGCTTATGACAACAATAGTGATGCTTACAGCTAACTTTATTGCTGACATTAGCATTATGATCCTGGATCCAAGAACTCGAAGACAAGGTGTGAATGGAAACTGATTGAAAAAGGAGACAGTGAGTATATGAAAAAAATATGGAATAATAATATAATGCGCTTTTTCAGAAATAGTCCCAAAACAAGTATTGGAGCTATTCTGGTACTTATCATTCTTCTCCTTACCATTGGGGCAAACTTGTTTACGAGTATTGATCCAACCAATAGATTTGCGGATGAATATCATAGCTTACCTTCCCATACGCATATCTTAGGCACAACGCAATTGGGTAACGATGTATTCGCTCAAACCTTGTATGGAGGCCGCGTATCAATCCTGGTAGGAATATTTGCAGGTGTTCTTACAGTGTTTTTAGGAATCATTTTTGGAATCAGTTCGGGCTATTTTGGGGGATGGTATGATAACATAATCACAACGTTTATCAACATGATTATGGTTATACCAAATATCGTCTTGCTCCTTATCGTAGCAGCACTGCTGGATGGGGTGTCGCCATTCTTGATCAGTGTGATTATCGGGCTGACTTCCTGGCCATGGAATGCTCGTGTACTTCGAGCGCAGACCATGAGTTTGAGAAACAGAGAATTCGTTTATTCGGCTGAAACCTTAGGAGAATCAAAGCTTAGAATCCTGTTCATAGAGATTATGCCTAACATGCTTTCTATAATAAGCTCTGCTTTTGTCAGCACACTGATCTATGCCATTATGGCTAGTGCTACTCTTGAGTTCATTGGTTTCGGTGACCCACTTTCGTGTACCTGGGGAATCATGCTTTTTAATGCAAACAAATCCGGGGCCTTGACCAGCGGTGCGTGGTGGGAATTGCTGGGTCCTATTTCCGGAATTGTTTTGTTTGGTGTAGGACTTACATTGATTAATTTCTCCATCGATGAAGTATCTAATCCAAAATTGAAAGCACAAAGAATTATGAGAGCTTATTATAAAGTAAAAAAATTACAGGCAAAAAATATGAAAAAATTAAATTTGAATAGCATCAAATAGGAAGGAGGTACGCTTGAAGATGGGTGACTTATTAACGGTAAAAGGACTTAGTGTTGATTATGTGACAGCAAAAGGGGGACATGTCAGAGCGGTAGACAATGTCAGCTTTGCAATAAAAGAGGGTCAAAGCTATGGTTTAGCGGGAGAATCCGGCTGTGGTAAGAGTACCATTGCGTACTCTCTTATGAGATTACACAGGCCTCCGGCGTTAATATCAGATGGACAAATTATTGTTGGAGGGAATGATATCGTACATATGACAGAAGATAAAGTTCAGCAATTACGCTGGAGCGAGATAGCCATGGTATTCCAATCGGCTATGAATTGTCTGAATCCCGTAGTAACAATGGAAAAGCAATTTTTTGAGATATATAGGTATCATGGGATTACCAATGATAAGGATGTTTCCAGAAAGAAGGCGGAAGAACTGCTATCCTTTGTAGGTATCCCGGCAGAAAGATTAAAGGATTATCCTCATCAATATTCAGGCGGTATGCGCCAGAGAGCAGTTATTGCTATGGCATTAGCACTTCGGCCGAAGCTTCTTATCTTAGACGAACCTACTACAGCCCTTGATACTGTAGTACAAAGGGATATTTTGCAGTGTATTTATGATCTAAAAAAGGAATTGAAATTCTCTATTCTTTTTATTACACATGATATCAGTTTGATGATGGAATTTTGTGACACAATAGGTATTATGTACGCTGGGAAGATCGTAGAACAGGCTTCTGCAGAGACGATTCTGCATAATCCAAGACATCCCTATACCTACGGCTTAAAAAACTCATTTCCCTCTTTAAAGGGAGAAGTTAAGTATATGGAAGGGATCCCCGGAACTCCATTGGATTTAAATGCTATTCCGGTAGGCTGCAGATTTCAAGATCGTTGTTTTAGAACATGTAATGACTGTTTTACAAAAGAACCGGAGATTAGCACCACGCAGGATGGGTTCTTTTATTGCCATAATCCATTAGATGCAGGAGGTGTAAAATGAAAGAAGAAAAGCAAACCATATTCAGTGTAAATCATGTTGTGATGGATTTTAAGATCGGTGGAAAATCTATCCTGGCTAAGAAGAAAACCTTACGTGCTTTGAATGATATCACTTTTGATTTATATAAAGGTGAAGCATTAGCAATTGTAGGTGAATCAGGCTGCGGAAAATCTACTATATGCAGAGTCGCAATGAAATTTTACAAACCAACATCGGGAACTATGACTTTTGAAAATGATGACATTCATAAATTGAAGGCTCAGAAATTAAAAAGCTATCGTCAAAAAGTACAGATGATTTTCCAAGACCCTTTTTCCTCACT
>JAEZIU010000128.1 GCA_023436485.1 Bacillota bacterium
GGCGTATTTCGCATGAAATCTTTCTCTTTCGAAGCCTTTGACAAGGAAAGCTGCTCATTACGTCAGCACTCCTTAAGACTCATCGTGTTGATACTTGGCATATTTTCCAGACGAAATCGGGCATTTACTCAATTTGTTCTTTGAACTCATTTTGTACTATCAACCGATTTTGTTCTGTTATCATATACTTACGAAACACGATTTTGTTTTCTCCCTTTCTCTTAGATAAACAAAATATGATTTAATCTCTTGTTCGATATCTGAAAAAATGATAAAAAAATTCCAATAACCGTTTATACTGACAATTAGAAAGCAAATTGTTACGTATAACCGTTATTGGAATATGTTGGCATAGAATTATAAGAATGTTATAATAGGTTAAGAAGTTAAAAATCGAAAGATTTAAGACCTATGTATAAAAATTTACAAATAATGTGATATCAAGGCTTTCATAATTGTTAATATAAGGAGGAAATATGGACCTATACGAAATCGTGACTGAGATTAAAGATAAAGATGATTTTATACAATTTGTTAATGAATTAGCTCTTGACCTTAGAGATAGACCTGAAACATGGGAAAATACAAATCTAGCGAGTTATCTAGAAGCTTTACAAGCTTGGGTAGAAGACATGGATGGCTGGGAGAAGAATCTCCATATTGATATTAATAAAATGAATGTGTGGCAATTGATGGCGAATATTTTATATGCATCAAAAATGTACGAGTAATATATTACTTATACGAACTTAGTTAATGTCTAATAGGAGAAAATTTATTGAATAACACTGATAAGTTAGTAGTTAAATATGATGATTTTAGAATTATAGATGAAACGGAAAAATATATACTAGGACATTTATGGGA
The DNA here is from genome assembly GCA_023436485.1 of Bacillota bacterium. Taxonomy (GTDB): domain Bacteria; phylum Bacillota; class Clostridia; order Acetivibrionales; family DSM-1351; genus Ruminiclostridium. Next base: position 868 of record JAEZIU010000128.1, read on the forward strand.
GCAAGCATATTTATATAAAAAGAATGAAAACTCCGAGATATTATTATGCGAATTTTATGGTGATTGCGCCGCAGGAAAGATTTGTGATGAAGATAATTGGTGTATAGTTGGCGGAGATATAATTGCTATTTGGAGAAATGGACAAATTGCAATTATTGATAATGATGATTTAAAATGGGTTCATGATATACGAATAAAGAATAGAAATACTGCAGAAATTCTTGTTGACCCATGGTCTGTAAATTCTGCTATATGGGAATTAGATGTTAATAGCATGAATTTCAAAATGATTTCTTCTTTTGATAAATATAAGGAAAAACCGTATATTGATAAAGTTGAGTGGTAGCTTCATAAATCACAATATTTCTCAATATTGATACAACATTTTTACAATTTATAATACAAAAATTATTCTTAGGTAAATAGGAGTACTTCAATGAATATTGAAATGTTAAAATATCAGATTAATAGATTAACTGAATTATTAGCTTGCCCTGATGTAGATGTTTTATGGTCAAGTTATGACAATCCGAAACAGGTAATCAACGAAATAAAATCAATTGAAAATAATATTTTAAATGGAGATATTATGTCTATCGTCAAAATGAAGTTCCTACTATCACCGGCTGGGGAATTGCAGGAAATTTCAATCAGTAGTGGTTGGGGAGACGAGTTTTTGGAGATTGCATACGCCATAGAAACTGCGCTAGGCATACAAACAGATTAAGCATTTCTATGGTATTTACACAATCTTTTGAAATTGTGTGTCAATCGTTACAATTGGTACAACGACAATTAAGAATATGCGGAGGAACTATGGGATTACTTAACAAGTTGAAAATATATAAAAACAAAGATACTCATGCTGTAAAAGGGTGTCAATGTGATGTTATTATGGATTTAATAAGTAACGGCAGTATTTATGGAAAGTATTTTGAATATATAAAAGCATTGAATGAAATGGAAATTAATGGAGTGCTAGAACTGTACGCTGGCGATTCATATTTAAATGATATTCAAGAACATTGTGAAAAAGAAGATAGGTATACAATTAGCCATTATTATAGATGTAAAAGATGTGACAGAATATTCTTTATAGGATTTTGTTGTCGAGGTGGATTTAAATTTGAAGTCGAGGAATTTCCTAAGAGTTATGCAAAATCTATTGAGAACATAAATTTTGAACAAATTATGGATGGCAAAGAAAAGTTAGGCGTTCGATTTAATAATAAACAAAGATTTCGGTAAATTCCAGTTTGTTTCTTTGCTCCGCATTCGTTTACAACTATTAACGGAAGATTATTAATTTTTTAGACTGTGAGATGATATTTTGGCTAAATACTCTTTTGATGAAATAAGGGAAAAATTGTATAAGATGGTTGCCAATGGCTGGGAACCTGAATTAAGTATGTTTTTGTATGACAAAGAATATATGATTATTGTGTATAAAAGCCATTGTTCATTTCAAAGGTGTGGAATTAATGATGGTAGTGGAGAAGTAAATTATGATTCTCTTGACAAATTATATTGTACAGAAACAGTTGACAATATATTATTATCAAGGGATTGGAAAGATATTATAAAGTTTGAAAGTATGGATGTTGCAATATTCTATAATAAAGATTTTTAATCTTATTAAGCGCTGATAAAAATATTATACGAAGATATGTTACTTCGCATTCTTTAGAAATTGCAATTAAGTATATCGGGGGTATTTTCTGTGGATATAATATTTCAAGATTTTCTAAATTGGATTAATAGCAAAAAAGTGTTATGGGGAAAAACCGGCTTGAGCATAGATGAAATTGTTGAATCAAATCATGCCCATCAAATTCATATCAACCTACATTCAGAAGATGGTTTTGGACATATTGCGTTGTATGAAAGTAATGAAATTTATTGGGTAGAATTTGAGGCTGCTGTAAGAGAATTTGAGAACTTTTATAAGTATTTCGAATTTGAAAGCTTACCGTGTTTTGATGAAGTTGAAAACGAATATATCGGGTTTATGACAGGTAGAAACACTAAAAACATATAGCTATTCACAATGTTATTAAAAAATAACGATTTAATTTGAGTACGTATATGAGTACGTAACAATTGGATGTGCCGGAAAGTCCCTTCCTATCAGTATTTTTTGGAGGGGATAGAATTCGAATCCCGTCTCGCGCTGTCATAAAGAAAAAGGATATCCTGATGGATATCCTTTTTACTTTATTAGAGTCCAATCCTGGACTCGAAGTTCGAATGTCTCCGCTTCGCTCCGGTCCGCGCAAAACCGAGGTCCACCGGACCTCGTGCTTCTCCGCTTCGCTCCGGTCCGCGCAGATCCGAGGTCCACTGGACCTCGTGCGCCGTCTCGCGTTCCGTATAATAAAGGTACATCTGCAAAGATGGACCTTTTTTTGTTCAACATCAGATCAGATTTGTTCTCTCAAAAGCCGTGTACTAGGAAGAATGCTATGCATTCTTTCTGTGGCCTTTTTGCGCAGCAAAGACTTATCGCAGCACAATCCATTCTATCTTGGAAAAAGCATTTTGAAGGCTTCCATTTAATATTCGATATATTAATAAGCAATTCAGTCCAGTACAAATTATTCTCAAAATTTGTAAATTTTATTGAAAAAATTAGTAAATTGTAATATATTAAAATAGTAATTATTTACAATCCGTGGGGATAGGTTCTGGTGCAAAAATAGCAAGTTTAGAAATAAAATTGTTTATGCAATTCAAGTACATGAAAAACGTTTTTTAGGAAGAAGGGGATTTATAATGAAGCGTATTATCATGTTTATAAGCATCTGTTCGGTCATAATAGTATCGATCTATTTTATGCTGACTTATGAGATTCAGAATATGGATTGTATTTATCTGAAGATACTTTGGCATAATTTAAAGTTTGTATCTACTGCATTATACACTTTGATTCCTCTATTACTTTTATTTTTATTACTTTTACTACTATTTACCAATACATGGGCATTACGTGTTGAGAAATTAAGCATCGGTGGCTTTAGTATTATATTTGATAATCCAACTAACTTGTACAAGAGGCAAGTTAGGAATTTTCTAAATACAAAACGAACAGTATTTAAAATCGATTGTGATCATGATAACTTTAAAGAAACATTTGATTCTTATTTTGAGATTTATAAATTTTTTCGAGATGAGATTAAAGTCTTTGGCAATGTAAGAAAAAAAAGATTTAGAAGTAATGAAACAATTGAACTATATAATTTGACCAATGAAACAATTAAGGTTTTGAACAATTTCCTTACCGGGCATCAGAGTGATTATCGAAGATGGTATACTTACATAGAAAAGAAGGACGAAGAAAAATATTATTTAACACCTATAGGTGAATTACAAAAAGAATATGCCAGTTATGATAAACTGTGCTCTGGTTTTATAGAAGTAAATCATTTCTTTATTCAAAAGATTGCTGGAGAATTTGAGATTGACATGCAAAAATGGGGAGTATAGAACTAGAAGATCTTATTAATTTCAAAGTGTATATATCGGGGAAACAGAATATACTCAATTTTCAATTTCTTATATTTATCAAAAGGAGTGTAGTATGTCAGTTGACTTTAAAGATATTTTTTTAAGTTATTCTGAAAAAGATATAACCGCGGTCGAAAAGCTAGCATTTGAATTAAAAAATGCAGGCGCAAGTGTTTGGTTTGATAAATGGGACATTCAAATAGGCGATCCCATAACAAAATCTATCGAACAAGGTTTATCAAATTCAAAGTTTGTTGGTATATGGATCACAAAAAATGCTTTGGATTCAGGATGGGTAGAAAAAGAGTGGTCTTCTCGAATAGCAGATGAAATAAAAACGCGCCATGTGATTTTACTACCGTTATTAGCCGAGGAATGCACCTTACCTTTATTTCTCCGCGATAAGCTATGTGCCAATTTTACTTCAAATTATCAAGAAGCTTTTAGGCGGCTTTTAGAGACTCTACAAATTGCTCCGCTAAGTAAAGAAAAAATGATATTTGCTTTTACTAAAGATATATTAGAAGATTTAGAAAACGAAGTAATACACTTCCCCTTAAATGGAAGTATTAAAATTATCGACACGCTCAAAAGATTACCTAGATCTGGTAAATATATTAGATTAAAAGCTTATGAACCAAAAGTAAAAATAAGATCAATATATGATCATATTTTATCTGTAGCTCATTCCGCTGATTGTCTTTTTTCATATGTAAATCATGGAATCAGGCAAGAAGAAGCGTCTGAGGTAGCTCGTTGTATTGCTTTTCATGAACTAAATGAAATCATATTAGGAGATATACCATCTTATACTAATATTACATATAAAAACATTAAAAATACCAATTTATATGCATGGAAAAATCTTAAAGAGATTGACAAGCCAAGAAGAGAAGAAATTGCCAATGAGTTTATTTCCTTATTTTTAGGTGAACGAGAAAGAAAATCACTTCAGAAAGTAATGGAATATTTTAAAGATAGAGAACATCCAATTTCTTCTTTCGTTTTCTTATTAGATAAATTGGATCCAATTATTAATGTTTGGAGATATCTTTATACATATAAGGGTAAGCTTGATGAAAATGCAAATATCTTTCTACATCGTTTAAAAGATTTCTTTGATTATCCAGATGTGAAGGAATTGGCAAGAAATTATAAAAGAGATCCAAAAATTTATGATTTAGTTTTAATCTTGCAGGATAGAGAGTTGGCAAAAAAGTATTATAATGATAATAATGCGATCTCAGTTTCCTTAAGTTCAAAATCTATACCAATAGAAATTTTTCATGAATTAATAGAAGGTAAAGAAATTATTTATACTTATACTCAAAATTATTCCGCTAAAAAACTAAAAAAATCTTAAATCTCCGCTCCGGTCCGCGCAGATCCGAGGTCCACTGGACCTCGTGCTTCTCCGCTCCGCTCCGGTCCGCGCAATACCGAGGTCCACTGGACCTCGTGCGCCGTCTCGCGCTTAATGAAAAATGGCAGGATGTGTGCAAATAAATAACAGAAGCACTCCAATAACACCACAACTATGATTAATTGGGGTGTTTATGATTATCAAATATGAACTACTTATTTTAAATATTCCTTGAATATTGCTTTGTAATTGTCAATCATTTCTATATAGTTATCAATTGATACGTATTCGTCTACTTGGTGAGGTAAATTTGAAACGCCAGGGCCATAGATGACAATGTCGAATTCTTTATCAGCTTTCGTAAATGCAGCCGCGTCTGTCGTTGGCGAAATACCAGTTACAGGCAATTTTTGATCTATAGTATCTTGTATTGCTTTAATGAGTTCAGAATCAGACTTAGATTCTACAGGGTAAATATCATAATCAACAATTAATTCTAAGTTAAATCCTTCTTTTTTGTTTAAGTCATCAATAATACTTTGTAACAATGCTTTAACTTTGCTGTTATCAAATTCAGGAATTGTACGGATATTACCTTGTAATGTTGTAATAGCAGGAATACTGTTAACTTGATCCCCACCATTGATGATGGTAATAGAATGAGCCGTTTCACCTAATACATCATTTTTGTATTTGTCAGTGACTTCTTGCATTTCTGCATTAGCCCGAGTCACAAATTCATTAATATTTGCGATAGAGTTAATACCTTCTTTAGGCATTGAGCTGTGTGCAGATTTACCGTGAGAAACAACTGTATAGTTTATTGAACCTTTGTGAGTGTAAATTAATGCTGAACCAGTTGGTTCACCAATAATTATACCATCAAGATCATCTGCATAACCTTCTTTAGTCAATTGTGTAGAACCTAATTCACCGACTTCTTCACCAACAGTTCCCATAAATTTCAATGTACCATTGATGTCTATATCTTCCTCCTTCGTTTCAATCATTGCAATTGCTAAAGCTACTAGACCAGATTTCATATCTGATGAACCTCGGCCGTATAATCTGTCACCATCGATTTCCGCTGAGAACGGATAAAACTTCCATTTACTTTCATCCCCAGCGGCTACAACATCTTCGTGTCCGCTGATACCTAAAACTTTACCATCACCTTTTTTGTAAGTGGCTACTAAGCTTTCACGACCTTCGCAATATTTTACTTTTTCAGATTCAATCCCATGCTTATGGAATAGATCAGCTAAGTAATCAGCTACTTCTGATTCATTATCGTTTACCGATTTTATTTTTATTACATCTTGAAGAACTTTAATGCGTTCCTCTTTATTCAACGGATTAGTCCCCTTTCGTTTATATTTCCTGAATCACACATAAAAGACCAACTTGACTATTTCAATTCTAAATATAGAATTTCTTTCGCTGTTTAAATCGCAATAAAGCAGCAAATTTATGATAGTGTTAATCATAAAATGCCCTCATAATCAAAAAAGTATTTAATAACGGATTAAATTTATGATGTACAATATCTGCTCCCTTTTTTTGATATTTAATTATGATCAAATCTCTTGTTCAATATATGAAAAAATTACAATAACCGTTTACTCGAAGGCTAACGAGTATACGTTATCATGTCTAACAACTTTTTCATCGTTTCTTCTGTTCCCTGGATATGCGTAATCAACCTTTTCATCCGTGATACATTATTACGTTACATGAGTCAGTATTATTTTCACATACATTATGATAGATGGTATCTTATTTTGACGAACATTTAGATTATTGAGAAGAATGTTGAAACGCTTGATACATATTCCATTTTATGGGTTTTTATGTGGACGGTTGGAATTATGTGTGCTAGAATTGAATATGGTCATATTTGGTAGCGATGGCGCACTGAACATTATATACACTGTATGTTAGTAAATTTATATTTCAAGAGAGGACAAATAAATGAAATTAAGAAAAACATTTGACACTCTACCACAACGTATCTTTTACAATTATAAACTTTGTTTATCTCCGTTTATAGCTGTAAAATCGGATTTAGTCAGCGAAATAGAGCAAAAACAACTACATGATTGGAGTGTCTCTGTAATAAATAAGTTGTATGAACAGCCTGAATTAATGAATATCAATGATGAGCCTGATGATTGTTTTGAGTTATATGTCTGCAACAACAGGAAGCCGGAATTAAGTAAAAGTTTTCGTAAATCGGGCGAACTGATGAACAATTTTTATCGGTTTTTATGTTATTCAACGTTGAATGGAAATTTAGATAATAATATTTTGACAGTCAATCTTGATAAGAAACAGATGAAAGAAGTAAAAACAGCGTTATCGTTTCTTCCCATTGTCGGTATAAAATCAGAAGTAAAAGATGATTTTGTAGTTCTTTCATCTGACCAATATCCAGACATATTCAGAACAATGAGATTTTTAACAACCGCAAATGCACCTGATGGACAAATTACCGGTAAAACCTTGTTTGCGTTTGCTATGTGCATATTTGATAAAAATACTGATTATTTAATTAACATGGTTGAGCGTGAAATGGATATAGAGTCCGGATTTTTCGCTCCATATTTCAAGCAAATGGTTGATGCTGGCTATATTTTCGAGCATGAATATGGGTGGTGCGCCGAGGGGCCTTATTTTTTTTATAAATTCAGTAATGCTGTTAGTGGATTTAATATTCATTTTGATATGCGAAAGATTCATCAAATTTACTTTAGTTTGGGAAGTCAAATAGGAGTAAAGAGTATCTGCGAGGATTTTGACAATCAGTCCGAACATATCAAGGATTTTCTTTTAGACCGGCTTACTGATTGCAACAATTGTATGGGATGTACAAAAGGTGGAAAAAACTCAAAGTTTGCTGTTGAAGTCACAAGAAACGGTATTCACCACATTCTTTGCCCTAATTCAATTTGGATTGGTTTTCAAGTCGAGTATATGAATCATGATATTATGAAAAAGCTTATAGATTTTTCGGCACTTCAAGCACAGTATGGTAAAAAAGTTAAAAGATGATTTTAGGTAATATACAGGGAGGCACTAATGCAAGTAGGAGATAAAATAGTATTTGGCAAATATGAATGGCGAGTGCTTGACATACAAAACAATACCGCTTTGATTATAACCGAATACATAATAGAACAGCGTGCTTACCATGACGCTTATAAAGATATAACATGGGCTGACTGCTCGTTAAGAAAATATCTGAACGGTGAATTTTATGACAAATTTGACGCAGTTGATAGATCAAGAATAATTCCGGTAATGAATAAAAATCTTGATAATCATTGGTATGGTTCAAAAGGCGGAGCAGTTACGAGGGACAGCATATTTTTGTTAAGCCTTGAGGAAGTAACGTGCCAATATTTCGGAGATAGCAGCTCAAAACTGTATGACCCGGGAAAAAATCAAAGATATTGGTTTGAAAGAAAAGACGAAAACAACAGTAAGCGGATAGCAAGACTTGAGGGTGAAAAATGGAGTACTTGGTGGTGGCTTCGGACGCCTGGCCGCGTAAATGTAAAAGCCGTGTACATCCATGGTGACGGTAATATTGGTATCCAAGGCAACAATATATTGAAAGGTAATATCGCCGATGGCAAATGTATAGGCGGTGTCCGTCCTGCTTTGTGGCTGAAGCTGTAATTGTATCAAGATTTAATGCACTAGATGATATAGAGGTTTACAGATAATATAACTACCGTTATTTTCATATGTTAACAATTGAACGAAGTATTATGGAGGTAGTATGTTGGATGATATTAAGATAGTAAATCTATCAGAATTAGGGAATGAATATAAAGAAAAAGCGGTACGACTATTTGTAGATGCTTTTTACAATATGTATTCTTCTGTCAGTAAAGACAAAAAAATTTTAAATGATCTGTTCCTAAGCTCATTAGATTTCTCGTTAATTTATATTGCTATATCTGACAATAATGTTACAGGTTTTATGGGGATTGCAAATAACAAAAAGCGCACCATGCATTTTGATAAAATAAAATGTATAGGACTTTTTGGTAAGCTAAAAGGTGTGATTATATACTATCAGCTGAGAGCCCTCTTGGAAAAACCTAATGTTACAAATGATACTGACCTATGTATAGATTATATAGCAACTGACGAGCATTACAGAGGGAAAGGTATTGCAACAAAACTGATTGAATATGCATGCAATGGTTTAGGTTATAAGGATTGTTATCTTGAAGTTCTCTCAAGGAACGTTACTGCAAAAAGATTGTATGAACATGCTGGCTTTGTTGAATATAAAAGAGTACATAATCCTGTCTCACTGATGCAGGGAGGCTGTATTGTTGAGATGAAAAAGCAGTTAGTGTCATGATAAAATATTATGATAAATTGGAATTTGAAAGGATATATCATGACAGAAAATTATTACAAACCCTGTAAAAATTTTTATGAATGTAGCGATCTGATTAACAAATACTACATGACCGAGCAATATGAAAAATGCTTTAAAGGCCATTTGAAACTCGCAGAAGATGGATATCCTTTGGCAGAGTGTCAAGTTGGGTATTTTTACTATGACGGTGTAGGCATTGATAAAGATATGGAAAAATCCTTTTACTGGACAAAACGTGCCGCAGAGCATGGGGACAGAGATGCTCAATACAATCTTGCTGAATTGTTTTATGAAGCAGGCATTGTGATTGAGCCAGATATGGAAATGGCAAAAGAGTGGTATATCAAAGCAGCAATGCAAGGGCAGACTGAAGCACAAGAAAGATGCCGTGTATTGGGAATAACTTATAATTAGCATCTACTGCTTCATTTTTCAGGTAGTTATGAGCTTTTTCGCGTCCCATTATATCAGCTTATAGACTATTGCAGATTAATCTACTCTCTCTTCCATATTGTATTGCGTATCGAATTGTCTCCTCAATTTTTTATTTCTGGAATACATTATGTTTATTGTAGCTAGCACGGTACTCAGACGGGGAAAGACCCGTTACTTTATGGAAAGCATTAGAGAAATTATGCGCATCAGAAAACCCCAGACTATATGCGATCTGTGAAATAGGCTGGTTGGTCTCTGAAAGGCTATACTTGGCATGTTCCATCTTGCTTTGTAATAAATGTTGTTTTAGCGGAATTCCTGCATACTTTTTGAAGAACGTTGTAAAGTACTTTTCATTATATCCGAAATAAGCTGCTATTTCAGGAATACTCAGATTCTCCTGGATATGCCAGGAAGCATAATCTAAAATATCATTAAACAGCTGTTCCTTCAGCTGTTTTTCTTTGTTTACGCGATGAAAGCTTTGCGCACTGATTTCCGATAAAATGGCACTGCACAGATATCGATTCAAGGATGTTTCCTTATATCTTCTGTCAGAATCCTGTAATTGTTTCATCAGTATGATAATTCGTTCCAAGGAAGATAAAGTGCCAATGACCGGGATTTGTAGCTGACCGGTGACATATTCCGTCATATCGGAGGTAATCCCATGGTTCTGTAACTCCTTATGATATCCAAAATGAAGCCAATAAAAGCTGCAACCGGAGGATTTCGTACCATGCTGAAAAGGGGTAGGCCCCATAAGCAGGTACTCTCCTTTTGTCACTGCATACTCATTTTCCTGGTCGGCAATATAAAGCGTTCCTTCCGTTACAACCATTAACTCGTAATCCTCAAGGCTTCGAGTAATATGGATCCAGTCATCGTTCGGTGATGTGAATATTCCACACCAATGATAAGTAAATTCTTTCGTTGCATCAAACTGAAGAATCATAGTGGCTCCTTTGAAAGAAATGTTGCAGGCAAGCTCGTTGCACTTTTATTATACCATATAACAAAACATTACAAACTAACTTTTTTACACCTTTTGTAACTTTTATAGATTTAATTCTTAGTAGAGAAATGACATAATGTATACAAGATGAAACAGAAAGCTGTTTCACTTGTCATGAATAAAAATAAACCCAAGGGGGTTAAGCACATGGATAACAGATTGAGAAATAACAAAGAATTTTCACTTAGTAAGGTAGCATTAAAGGATCCCTATTTAGTGAATGCTTTTGAGCAAGAGGTTTCGTATCTTAAAGCTTTTAATACGGACAAATTATTAGCTGGTTTTCGTGAGACAGCAGGACTTAATATGCGGGGTGCAGAGAGATATCCCGGCTGGGAAAGTATGTTGATCGGCGGACATACCCTTGGACATTATATGACTGCCTGTGTGAGAAGTTGTGAATCTGCAAACTGTGATGCAGAGGATAGACAAGAGCTTTTGGCAATCTTAAGGCTGCTTACGGATGGATTAAAGGAATGTCAAGAGGCTGGCAAGACAGGCTTTTTGTTTGGTGCAATGATTCTGGATAAGGAGAATGTGGAGCTTCAATTCGATAACGTAGAGGAAAACAAGACAAACATTATTACACAGGCTTGGGTACCTTGGTATACGATGCATAAGCTTTTTGAGGGTCTTGTGTCAGTAGCGAACATGGAGGTTGATGGAAATTTAGTATCTGATATGAAAGCTACAATCAGGGAGATAATTACTAAGCTTGCAGATTGGGTATATGGCCGTACCAGCAGCTGGAACGAGGAGTTACATAACATCGTACTGGGAATAGAGTATGGTGGCATGAATGACTGTATGTATGATGTTTACCTCATTACCGGTAAGCAGGAGCATTTAGAGGCAGCACATGCCTTTGACCAGGTAGCGTTATTTGAAAAAATTCTGCATGCCGGTCAGGGAGATAACATTCTCAATAACTATCATGCAAATACAACGATACCTAAGTTTGTAGGTGCCTTGAAACGATATATTGTAACCGGGGAGGAAACTTATTTGGAATATGCTTCCCATTTCTGGAGCTTAGTAGTAGAAAATCATACTTATATTACCGGAGGAAATAGTGAGTGGGAACATTTCGGAGAGGATCTTATCTTAGACAAAGAACGTACCAACTGTAACTGTGAAACCTGCAATGTCTATAATATGCTTAAGATGACTAAGCTATTATTCATGATTACCGGTGATGTGAAGTATGCAGATTGGTATGAGAATACCTTTATTAATTCCATTCTCTCATCACAGAATCCCGAGACAGGTATGACTACCTATTTCCAGCCTATGGCCAGCGGCTATTATAAGGTATATGGAGAGAGATTTAATAAATTCTGGTGCTGTACCGGTACCGGTATGGAGAATTTCACTAAGCTGCAGGAAAGCTTTTATTTTGAAAAGGATGATGCTTTGATCGTTAATCAGTACTTCTCCTCTTCTGTCTTATGGAAGAATTCAGAGATCATACAATTTGCAAATATACCACAGTCAGAGCAGGTATCCTTCTGCATAAAACAGCCTTTGGCAGGTAATATCTTATTCCGATTACCAAATTGGTTAGCGGATACTGCGAAAATCACTGTAAATGGTAAAGTCTATCAATATAGCATTACAGGTGGCGGTGAGAATAAGGGATATGCGCTGGTGGAAGGTCCCTTTGAAGCAGCTACTCGGATTGAATTAGTGTTGCCTATGAAGGTGGCAGCCTACAATCTTCCGGATAGTGAGAATACCTATGGTTTCAAATATGGTCCGGTAGTATTAAGTGCCCTCTTGGGAACTAAAGATATGATTGATACCACTACAGGAGTAAATGTAACAATACCAAGCAATAAAATATTAGAAGGGCGATATTTGCAGGGGCAAAGCGAGCAGATTATGGTTACAGAAGGAAGTGTACAGGATTTTGTTCATAACACTGACCGATACTTTATACGCAAAGAGGCAGGTGCCTTAGAATGGACCTTAACAGGAACCAATGCAAACCTCACCTATGTACCTCATTATTCCCAGCATAAAGAGCGCTACGGTATTTATTTTACATTTATCGATCAGCATACTTTATCTTTGGCAGAAAAGAATGCCGAGTTAAACCGAATTGATACCGTGCAGCCCGGCTATGGTCAGTATGAAAATGATGAACTTCATAGTATGACAGAGCATGGAACGGGTTCCGTGGGTTCTACGGCAGGCGGAACCTCCAGATACGCTAAGAAGGGCGGAAGCTTTTCCTATACCATGGAGGTGAATCAAGAGGCAACTGATTTATATCTTACCTTTAAAAATGCAGAGGCTGGAAAAGGCATTAAAGTTTCGGTTGATGGAAAAGCCATATATGAAGCGGTATTAGAATTGCATGGAGAAAAAGAGTATTATGATGTGATAATATCGATTCCGGCAGAAATTTTAAAACTGGCAGAAAAACGGTTCTTTAATTATAGAGAAAGAAGTATCCTTACTTTTACCTTCCAAGGAATCAGTGGTGAGGAGTCTGCTTCGGTTTGTCAGTTTATATATACTGTAGATGCCGGTAAGTAAGGGATCTGTTGACTTACTATATTTATACAAGTATAATATAGGAAATTTAGCACATTCCGTATCTGTAGGGATAATTGAAGGGAGAACCAAATATGATATACTTTGAAACAGAACGGCTGATTTTTCGCGACTGGAAGGAACAGGACCTGAATGAATTTCGGATCATGAATAAGGATACCAGGGTTATGGAGTATTTTACGAAGACGCTGACTGACGAGGAAACTGATAAATTCTATAACATAATCCAAGAAGAATTTAGAAATTACGGGTATGGTCTTTATGCCGTTGAAACAAAACATAATCATGACTTTATAGGCTTTATCGGTTTCCATTGGGCTAACTTCGATGCGGAATTTACTCCTTGTATTGAGATAGGTTGGAGACTAAAACATGAAGCATGGGGTAATGGATATGCAACGGAAGGAGCAAGGGCATGCCTAAAATACGGCTTCGATACGTTAGGTTTCAAAAAAGTATATAGCTTCACCTCTAAAATCAATCTTCCATCGGAAAATGTAATGAAAAAAATAGGCCTGGTAAAAGCTTCGGAATTCGAGCATCCGAACATTAGTGAGAACAATCCGTTGAAGAGACATCTTCTCTATTTTATTGACGTAATGCCCTGATGCGGAATGCAGCGAATGCCGGACAAAGAGTAAATAAAGGATATAGAAGTATCTATTACAAGGAGCGAAAGAATTAATGAAATACAAATGCATCGTACTAGATCATGATGATACAATCGTTAATAGTACATCAACCGTACATTACCCTTCATTCGCAAAAACATTAAGTGTTCTGCGGCCAGAGATAGACCTTACCTTGGATGATTATTTTCGGTATAATTTTGAACCAGGCTTCAGTTGCTTTTGCAATGAATTATTACATTTTTCTGAGAAAGAGATGCAGTATCAGATAGATAACTGGTTGAACTATGTAATGACACATACGCCTCCGATATTTGAGGGGATAGATAGCATATTGTGGCGATTTTATAATGAAGGTGGGCACATATGCGTAGTGTCTCATTCTATGAGTGAAAATATTTTACGTGACTACCGGGAAAACAATTTGCCAATGCCCGATCTGGTATTTGGGTGGGATTTGCTGCCTGAGCAAAGAAAACCTTCTGTTTGGGCAATAGAAAAAATTATAGAAAGATTATCATTAAAGCCAGAAGATTTAGTTATGGTAGATGATTTAAAACCAGGAAAAATTATGGCAGATAATGCAGGTATTGATTTCATAGGTGCCGGATGGGCTCATTCTATTCCAGAAATCGTTTCATACATGAAGTCTGAATGTAAACATTACTGCACCTCAGTTAAAGAACTTGAAACCTATATCTTTTAAGATAAGAAAATTGACATAAAGAATACAATTTGTAGTCACATTTGTTTAAATTAATTTACGCACTTACAGGTTGCGTAATAGAACCGAGTAGATGGTAGATGTTACCACACAAACTTACTATAATAATCTTTGGTAAGAATCATACTCTACTATTTTATGGAGGTTCTGAATGAGAAAAATAATTTTAACATCGGCAGGCTTTGAAAACAAATTAATCGAACAGAAATTTCTAACTATGTCTAATAAGCAACCAGAGGAAATAAAGGCCTTGTGGATTCCAACCGCGGCAATTGATGAAGCTGCAAAGGCTGTATTACCGAAATGCAGGAACGATCTGCTCCACGCAGGTATATTGCCCGAGAACATAACTACCTATGACCTCGATTATAAAATGAAGTATGATGAAATAACCAATTATGATACAGTTTATGTCTGCGGCGGCAATAGCAGGTATCTTCTGGATAAAATGATTGAAGCTAATTTCGTAGATTTGCTGAAGCGCTACATTGAGCAAGGTGGAATCTATATCGGGGTCAGTGCCGGAAGCTGTATCTGTGTGAATGGCTTTGAAGACAGCCTTGGATTTTTATCTTGTACGCTAAGCGTACACTGTGCGGAAGGCAACAAGCCCGGGGCGATAGATATCAAGCATTGCTCTCATATTGATCTGACTAATCATCAGGCAATTATCCTTGAAGAGCAAGAATGCTATATACTTGAATGAAATTGATCAAGCAATTTACTCAAAATCAAAGGGTTGGTGAGGTATGAAGCTATCAGAGAAAATACAGCTGTTAAGAAAAAATTACGGGTACTCACAAGAATTTCTTGCAGAAATATGTGATGTCAGCCGGCAATGTATATCAAAATGGGAGGCAGATATCGCATTACCCAATGTGGACAAGCTTTTGATTTTGAGCAAGACTTTTCAGGTCTCGATCGATGTTTTACTCAAAGATGATATGATCATCGGCGAAGTAAAAGAGGTAAATGGATGTGGTACTACTG
>JAEZIU010000158.1 GCA_023436485.1 Bacillota bacterium
GGAGGTAATATACTTTGAAAGCAACTGGGATAGTTAGACGTATAGACGATTTAGGAAGAGTTGTAATACCAAAAGAAATAAGAAGAACCTTGAGAATTAGAGAGGGAGATCCTCTGGAAATATTTACCGATAAGGAAGGGGAGGTTATTTTAAAGAAATATTCACCGATTGGAGAACTCAGCGATTTTGCTTCACAGTACGCGGATTCACTGCACAAGACAAGCGGGCATATTACATGTATTACTGACAGAGACACGGTAATTGCAGTATCCGGTGCATCAAAAAAAGAATTTCTTGAAAAGCAACTTAGCTCTGATGTTGAGAAAACCATAGAGGAGAAAACAACACTACTTATAAAATCTCCTGAAGAAAAGTCAATTTCAATTTTGGCAGAAGAAAATGGTGAAAGAAAATATGCCTCCCAGGTTGTATCGCCAATCATTTCAGAGGGTGATCCGATAGGAGCAGTAATAATGCTTTCTACGGATACAAATGTAAAAATGGGAGAAGTTGAAGCAAAACTAGCGCAATCAGCAGCAGGATTTTTAGGAAAACAAATGGAACAATAATGTATAGGCAATAGGTTATTTTTACGTTAAATATAATCAGTTAGTTTTATTTCAGGGGGGATTATTTATAATCCCTCCTTTTATAATTAACAGTTGACAGAAAATATTGTTGCATATATAATTTTTTTGTAAGTTAAATTTTCTAAAAACTTTCTTTTTTATCAAGTGTTTCTCATTTATAAATTTCAAATTAAAAGCAACAATTCTAAGAATTTCGTTTCGTTAATATTTCATCAACAGCTTTGAACATGTCAACCTTATTTTCACAAGTCCGGCATTTCTATCTTTTGCAGCGTGGGTAATGGTTGCTGTAATAAAATTAGTTCCTGCATAAAGGAACAAGGAGGATTTTTTTTATGAATAATGTCAGTCTAGTGGGAAGGTTAACAAAAGATGTTGATCTTAGGTACACAACCAAAAAAATGAGAGCGGTGGGAGCATTTACTCTGGCTGTAGATAGGGACCCCAGAAAGGTAACGAATGATAAAACCGCAGATTTTATACCGGTGGTTACATGGGGGAAAACCGCAGAGTTTGCAAGCAAGTACTTTTCAAAGGGCCATCGTATAGCCCTTCAGGGAAGCATACATACCAGAGTGTGGGAAGATGATAATAAAAACAGGCACTATGTTACGGAAGTTGTTGCAGACCGGGTGTTTTTTGCCGATGCCAAGCAAAGGGATTTCGATGAACCGGAGAATGAGGATTTAAAAGAGGATAAATATGAACAGGAAATAGATGATTTAGAACAAGAGGCCCTTTGACGAGAATTGAACCTATATTAGTTTTCATTTGTGCCTGTAATGGTTATAATATTAAAAATGTAGTATAATAACAAGAAAAGGGAAATACGCAGGTGTTGTATACAGGCAAATTGGAGAGTTAATATGAATGAAGGTAAACTGGATAGATTAATAGACATTATGAAGACTCTGCGAAGCGAGAACGGTTGCCCATGGGATCGTGAGCAGACCTATGAAAGCTTAAAGAGGTATTTTATTGAGGAAACTTATGAATACCTTGAAGCAGTTGATTTAAACGACAAAAAGAAGATGGTTGAAGAACTTGGAGACGTACTTCTACAAGTTGTCTTTCACGGAGTGATAGCATCGGAGAACGGAGATTTTACCATGGAGGATGTGATCAACGGAATTTGTGACAAGCTTATTCACCGTCACCCTCATGTATTTGGAAATGTAAAGGCAGATACCTCTGACGAGGTACTTGTGAACTGGGAGGAAATAAAGAAAAAGGAAAAGGGATTGGTTAACCAAGCCTCAGTACTTCAGGATGTTCCGAAAAATCTGCCTGCACTCATGAGAAGCTATAAGGTTCAGCAAAAAGCGGCGCAAGTTGGATTTGACTGGGATAACACATCAGATGTTTTTGCTAAAATAAGAGAAGAAATTGATGAGTTGGAGCAGGAAGTGAAAAGTTTAAATAACCCTGGAATAGAAGAAGAAATGGGCGATGTATTTTTCTCAGTAGTAAATTTATCACGTTTTTGCAAAGTCCATCCTGAATTATCGCTAACCCAATCTACCAATAAATTTATTAAAAGATTTGAGTATATAGAGAAGAAAGCTGCAGAACTTAGAAAAAATTTAAATGATATGACTCTTTCTGAGATGGATGCCCTGTGGAATGAGGCTAAAATGAATAAATGTGAGGAAAATGGATAAAATCATAGTGTAGTAACCAAATGGGAGGAATTACTAATGAATAAATCGGAATTAGTAGACAAAATGGCAGAAAAGTCAGGCCTTTCAAAGAAAGACTCTGATAAGGCGTTGAATGCAATGTTGGAAAGCGTAGAAGAAGCTTTAACCGAGGGAGACAAGGTTCAACTTATTGGTTTTGGATCATTTGAAGTAAAGCAGAGAGCAGCCAGAAAGGGTAGAAACCCGCAAACAATGGAAGAGATAAATATTCCGGAGAGTAAAGCTCCTGTATTCAAGGCCGGCAAAGACTTAAAGGAAATGATTAACAAATAGTACCTATCAAGTATCAACAGGGGGAGCAATAGACAGGCTTCCCATGTTGAACTTGAATTCCTTTTATGGTATTCACGGACAATTGAGAATGGTATAGCAGCCAATAGGGTACATATGAGAAATGTGGAGGGTCAGAATGAGAATAGACAAGTACTTAAAAGTCAGCAGACTAATCAAAAGGCGTACAGTTGCTAATGAGGTTTGTGAGCAGGGGCGTGTTAAAATAAATGATAGAGTAGCCAAGCCGGGCTCGGAAGTAAAAGTTGGAGATATAATAGAAATTCAATTTGGAAACAACATAACTAAAATAGAAATAACACGCATAACTGAGCATGTTGCAAAAGATGATGCAAAGGAAATGTACGTTTTAAAATAAGCAGTAAAATATAAAGGGTTTAATCTACCGTAAGAGGTTGATTAAATCCTTTTTTAATGTTCTTTTTCATGTTGTACAGGCATATATAATTAATGGGATTTATGCAAGATACAATAGGGAGGCTGGATTTATGGAAGAGAAAAAGACTATAAAACCTTCGAATCAGACGATAACCCTTGATAATAGGGAGAAGTTATGTGTAACCGGGGTGGTTGACGTTGAAAGCTTTAATGAAGAAAGTATTATAGCTGTAACTGATTTAGGTGTTCTTATTATCCGGGGAACAGAACTTCATATTAATAAACTGAACCTTGATTGCAATGAACTTGTTGTGGATGGAGATATTTTCTCACTTGAATACAGCGATGGGGAGACCGGCAAGTCTAAGTCCTTTTTCGGTAAAATGTTTAAATAAAATATAAAGGCTTGTGGTACGAAATGAGTTTAATTGTTGAACAGGTATACATATTTTTTTATGCCGTTTTGGCGGGTGGAATTTTAGCTTTTTTATACGATATTCTAAGAATAAAAAGAAGAGCAATTAAGACAAATGTTGTAATACTAAGTGTAGAAGATATAATTTACTGGATGCTGTCCGCAATTATAGTGTTTTTAACCGTATATAACAGCAATAACGGACAGATGAGAGGGTTTATATTTATAGGAAATATACTTGGGGTTACTTTATATTTGTCTCTCTTTAGCAAAATTGTAATTGCGTCTTCAATGATGGTTATTAATTTTATTAAAAAAGTACTACTTTTTATATGGAATGTGGTAACATACCCTTTCAAAATACTTTTCAAAATCTTTTCCGTTCCCTTAAGGTTTATCGGGCGGTGTTTTGGGAAATTGGCACTGCTATTATTCCGAGTAGCAGGAAAAACGGCACATAAGGCAAAGGGGGCAGCTTGTGCCAGAGCCAGAAAGGTGAAGGTTTGGAGCAAATTTATAAGAAAAGTTCGAAAAAAGACTTAATTTTAAAGGATTTTTAGCCGACATATAGAATATAACAAATAAACGTATCAATGACTATATCTTACGAGGAAATACAATGAAAAAACAAAAGAAATTCAGAGTATGGACGTTCATATTAATTGCTGCCTTTTGCTACTTTGTGTATACCGTATACCATCAACAATCTTTGTTGGAGGTAGGTAATTCAAAGCTATCTTCTTTGAAAGCAAATATTCATTCTGAGGAAGTAAAAAAGCAACAGTTGGAAAAACAAAAGTCTCTGATAAATACAGATGAGTTTGCTGAAAAGATTGCGAGAGATAAGCTTGGGTATGTTAAAGACGGCGAGAAAATTTACATAGACACCAATAAGTAACTATTGCTTGACGGATTATATTATATGATATATAATCGAATTGCTTTTAAGCATTGTACGGTATTTTGTACAATATGATTGCTTATCTATGGCTGTTGTTGAGGAGGATTTCTTATTTTATGCCACTTGAAGTAGGTAAGATAGTTGAGGGTAAAGTGACTGGTATTACAGCATTTGGGGCATTTGTCCAACTACCCGAAGGAAAAACAGGACTTGTTCACATCTCTGAAGTAGCTCAAGAATACGTTAAAGATGTCAGTGCTCATCTTAAAGAAAATCAGATGGTAAAAGTTAAAGTTTTATCTATTGATGCAAATGGTAAGGTAAGCCTGTCCATTAAGAAGGCTATGGAAGAATGTCCGACTGCAGTTAAATCCAGACCGCCGGTGGAGGTTGACTGGAATGCAGGAAAAAATAATGTCTCTAATGGTTCTTTTGAAGACCGTTTAGCCAAATTTATGAAGGACAGCGATGAAAAGATGCACGATCTTAAAAAAAGTGTTGAATCCAAACGCGGCAGCAGTGGATATAGAAAATCTGCACAATACTAAACTGTATGGATTATTAAAAAAAATCGACAAATAGGTGTTGACACCTGACAGCATATAGTATTATAATAAGCTAGTCGCCGGTTGATTTTGATATGCCGAAGTGGCGGAACTGGCAGACGCACAGGACTTAAAATCCTGCGGGACTAACCTCCCGTACCGGTTCGATTCCGGTCTTCGGCACCAAATAAAGGATTGAGATAGTAATCTCAGTCCTTTATTTATTTTCTAAAAAAAGTGATTAAAACAAAACATGTCATACAATCATTATTAGGATTTACTTTCTACATTTTATTTTTTAAGTAATTTGCATAGTTGAATAATTCTTTTTTTGCTTCTTCATTAAGAGAATCATAAACCTCAGTAAGCTTTGTTGTGGTATGTTCAAGCTGCTTTGTATCGGTTAAGCCTCCAAGCCAATCAAGGCTTACGTGAAATTTTTCGGAAATCAATATAGCTAAACTCATAGGGACATCTCGAGTCTCTTTTTCGTTTTCTCCTTCATATCTATAAACGGAACTTCTATGAATACCAAGTATTTTTGCAAATTCATCAACAGTAAAACCAAGAGACACTCTCAGTTCTTTTATTCTTTCATTGATCGTTGCCATCTTAAAACCTCCTGCGTAAGTCGTAACAATTATATTATAGTAACTTTTGTTCCCAAATGCAAATTATATTTTCCGTTTGGAGATTTTTTATTGACATTAACGAACCAGGGTGATATTATTTTATTGTTCCCAATAAGAGACAATATAACATTAGGAAAAAGCTTTAAACCCTTAGTGATACTTATATTCTAATAAGTGATGTTTTTATAAATCCAGCGTTCCCGTATGGGAACAAGCTGATCGTTGAATTAAAAAAGGAGACAAATATGATAAAAGAAGAATTAGGTCAGATAATTAAGCTAAAGAAAGAAATCAAGCAGTTAAATGAAAAACTTCAGGAATTGAGCTACGGAGACAACGAAACAATTGTTACAGACAAAGTAAGAGGAAGTATGGCACAGTTTCCCTATCTGCCAAGGTCCTTTACAATTACAGGGCGTGAGGAAATGTCTGAGGAATGTATTAAAAAGAGGAATGAGATTGGAGTTCGAATAAGAATCAAAACACAGAGCCTTATGGAAAAAGTCAACAAAACCTATGAATTTATAGAAAGTATTGAGGACAGCACCGTAAGACAGATAATGGTTTACCGCTACATAGACGGATTGACCTGGGAGCAGACCGGAGAATGTATGAGCTACTCATGGGAGACCGTAAGAAAAAAACATGATAAATTCCTAAAAACAATACCAACCAATACCAGTATATATGATGTAAAATAGTATTTGTAGAAAGAGACAACAAAATATTTCAAAAAGAACTTACAGTTGAATGGGAGCGGAAAATATTCCGGTTCCTTTTTTGTTCCGTAAAACAGTGAGGAGGTATTTATATGCTAAATAAAATTCAAACAGCAAGGAGGGATTTTTATTCTTATTGAGGTAATTGATGCAATTGCATCTAAGCTAACCCGAGATTTCGGAAGTTCTATTGCAGTATATAAAGAAGAGGCAGAGCAGGGGCTGACAGCACCTTGCTTTTTTATTTCTCTTAATAATTTTAGCCAGAAGCAGATAACAGGAAAGAGGTACTACAGAGAGCAGCGATTCATTATTAAGTACCGTCCCGCAACCGCAAACAAAAATACAGAGATTTGTCAGGTCGCGGATCGTCTCTATGATACTCTGGAATCCATTTTGATGGAAGCAGATTTGTTCAGAGGCTCCAAAATGAGCTGTGAGGTTGTTGAGGGTGTGCTTCTTTTTTACGTAAATTACAATTTCTACGTTTATAAGGAAACACCGTCAGAGGAGCCTATGGAAAATATATCTGTAGAAGGTGGACTTAAACAGGAGTAACAAAGCAGCAATATCAGAAATACCAATCTTTGATA
>JAEZIU010000254.1 GCA_023436485.1 Bacillota bacterium
ATATATGCTCCATCTATATCTATAACTCTGATTTTCTTGATATTCTTCTTGTCAGTTATATCAAGTACAAAAGCTTTTGTTATTGCTACATTATAAGTAGGAATATTGTATGTTGGTGGTACTGTCATGACCATAGATGATGAAGGTGCTGGGGTTGATTTAACTGTACCTCCTGTTGATGCTGATGGTGTTGTTGAAACTGGTGCTGCTGTTGATGCCACAGGTACTGCAGATGTCTTAGGTATTGGTGTTACTACAGGTACTATTGTAGGGCTTACTTTAACGCTCTCATAAGATGTGCCAATTACAATAAGCTTGTTTTTTCCAAGGAGCATTTCTCTTGGTGTAAATGAAGTATCAACAGATAGGTTAAGAGTATTTACAATTTCCATATTATCAGCAGGATAAGCTTTTGCTACGACTATTTTATTCTTATTAACCTGGTATATGTACTCACCATCTGTTTGCACAACATCTGCTTCATCTACGCCTTCTACCTGACTATTCACTTTTGAATAATCAGTACTGTTTGGGACACTTGGCGTTGCAGCACCAGGTGCAGCTGTAGCATTAGGCACTGAAACTGGTGCTGGTGTTGGCATACCCGCTGCAACTCCACCATCTAAATAGTAGTATGAAGAATAGCTGCTTGCTGGAATCATCTTCTTTAAATTATCGAATGAACCCACAACAGGTAATGGAGCAAAATGCTTTCTATAATCCTGTGCTGTTTTATTAAAGTTTCTTGCAACAATAACTACATCAGCAATATTTATTGCCTTATCTTGATTAAGGTCACAATCCTTATTATATTTAGGGCTGTCTGAGCTTGAATTAAATGCTGTCGCTATAGTTATAGCATCAGATAAGTTAACAGCACCATCCTGAACACCATCCTTTGCAACATCGCCCGACCACAGCAAAATGGGCTCTTTTTCCGTGCTTATTACAGTATCTGTCAGTACAACAACACCTTCAACTGTTCTTGTAAGACAATTTCTTTTACTAAATTTCATTGCATATCCAGACGTATTTTCAGGAACGTTTTCAATTTCAAAATAACCTCTGCTATCCGCAGTTGTAGTAAGGTTCGTTCCTTCAATCTCAACTTTTACAGGTGAATATACCATTATTTCATAAACTGGAGCACTTGGAGATTCAACCGAGACAAATCCTGAAACCTTATAGGTTACCTTGCTATCCTCAGCCATTGTAACCAAACACATACTAAATATCATTAGTACTGTCAGTGTGATACTTAAAACACTTTTAGCTCTTCTACTAAAACTACTTGTCATAAGACCCCCCTCTTTCTCTTTTTGTTTAGTAACTTTTTATTATATAGACAATCCACTCAATGGGATTATCCATATTTCAAATTAATATTATAATCTCAACTTTCCCACTTGAAAAAGTGAACTGAACCTTGAAAAATTAACACAGAAAGCACAAAAAAATATAAAGAACCGTGCCTTTTTTGATATAATAAATCTGCGAAAAAAACCATATCGAAAGGACGATTCTTTATGAGAAATATTATACCAGAACAAGTGATAGATGATAATACAATTTCAACAAAAGTTGATTGCTTTTTTAAAATCAATAAAATTTATAAAGCACTGAGCAAATGTGGATTCTACAAGGAAAAAGGCTTCTCTTGTATTCAAATTTGCAAATCGCTTTTTAGTCTGGTCTTCCAGGGCAAAAACCTTTATAGAGTTCTTACAATGGAAACTGGGCAGGTAGACTTCAAGAAAAATACTGCGTATAGATTTCTTAACAACCCAAGCTACAATTGGCGAAAGCTTCTTTTAATTCTGGTGACTCAGATCATCTATACCATAAACAAGCTAACCTCTGAGGACAGAAAGAACGTAATCATAGTTGATGATACACTATTTGATCGTAACAGAAGTAAGTCTGTTGAACTTCTAGCAAGGGTCTTTGATCACACCACCCACAGGTTTGTTAAGGGTCTTAAAATGCTTACATTAGGTTGGTCAGATGGTAATACCTTTTTACCAGTAGCCTTCTCAATGTTAAGTTCACAAAGAAGTAAAAATAGACTATGTGACATTAACCAAAAGATAGATAAACGTACAGTTGGTTATAAAAGGCGTCTTGAGGCTATATCTAAAATGACTGATACAATGTTTGATCTCCTTGAGCATGTAAAGGGACTTCCTGCACAGTATATTCTTTTTGATAGCTGGTATGCTTTTCCGGCCACTATTGCAAGGATTATTGAGGATTTTAAGAAACATGTTGTTTGTATGCTTAAGAAAAGCTCAAGAATACACTTTTTCTATAATGGTCAATGGATGCCTCTTAAGGAGTTATACAAACAGTTACCTCAAAGTACTGATAAAAACATTAGAGGTGAACTAGTTGTTGGTATCAGGAGAAACAAAAAGTCTGACCCTATTAACGTTAAAATTGTATTTGTCAGTGACCGTCGTTCTGATGACTGGCTTGCTATATTATCAACAGATTTGGATATTCCTGCTGACGAAATCATAAGGCTATATGGCAAGAGATGGGATATTGAAGTGTTCTTTAAAATGTCCAAATCCAATCTAGCCCTAGCGAAAGAATTCCAAGGCAGGTCCTATGATATGATGATTGCTCATACAACAATAGTATTCTTAAGATACATCATGCTTGCAGTTGAATCTAGAAACTCAAAAGACATGCGAACAGTAGAACTATTTTACTATGTTTGTGATGAGCTTACTGACATCAAATATGCAGAGGCTTTGTTATTACTACTGGAACTTCTTAAGAATCTTCTTTCTGGTGTCGCCTTACTTCCAGAAAAGCAAGTCAATGAAATAATGGACTTATTTATATCATCATTACCAAAGGTCTTTAAGCAGCGGTTAAAACTTTGTGCTTGATTTGTATTAATTTTTCAAGGTTCATACCCATATTTTAATGTGGGAAAGTTGAGTTAT
>JAEZIU010000007.1 GCA_023436485.1 Bacillota bacterium
GTTATCTTTATGCAATGGGCGGAAATGAAAAAGCCGCAAAACTGTCAGGTATAAATACCAACAAGGTTCTTTTCTTCTCATATGTAAATATGGCAGTGTTGGCTGCACTTGCAGGTATAACCTTCACAGCACGTCTTAATGCAGCTTCTCCTCAAGCCGGAGTCAACTTTGAGCTTGATGCTATTGCAGCCTGCTTTATAGGTGGAGCATCTGCTTACGGCGGAATAGGAACAGTTGTTGGAGGTGTTATTGGTGCCCTGGTTATGGGTGTTCTTAATAACGGTATGTCAATACTTGGAGTAGGCAGTGACATGCAGATGACAATCAAAGGTCTTGTATTATTAATAGCAGTTGCATTTGATGTACTTTCTAAATCAAAATCAAAATAAAAAGAGGTAAACTTACAAATATTAAAATAGGATTTCGTACTGTCCGTGTTGTTCATTTCCGGCGGTAGAAATCCTATTATTTTTATTTGGAGTAGCTTTAATGATATAATTTAAGTGCAGTCAAATACTTGTGGAATCGGGAGTTTTGAGTATAAATGGATAAATACAAATTTTTCAATAAAACCAAACTCGTTTACTTTGTATTGGCGTTATTTATAGCTTTACCAGGGTGTGGAGGGGAAGTGCAAAAAAAAATTCAACCAACTGAGCCACACACTTCTTACGAAGAAAATTCAAATGTTAATCCAAATAAGGATATTATAATAGCTATGGTTCCGAAATCATTGGACAATCCTGTTTTTCTTGATGCACTTGAACAAGGTGAGCGTATTGGAAGAGAACTGGGTGTTAAAGTTGAATGGCAGGGACCAATGCAGTCTGATACAAATGTGCAGATTGCTATAGTCGAGAGTCTTATAAGGCGTAAAGTAGATGGAATTGTTATCAGTTGTATTGATCCCGGTAAAATAAAGCCTGTTATTGACAAAGCTGTCAAGGCAGGTATAAAGGTTGCCACATTTGATTCGGATTCGCCAGGCAGCAACAGGCTTTTCTACTGTGGAACCGATAATTATGCGGCGGGTGTAGCATGTGGAAAGGCTCTGATAAAAGAAGCAAAGGCAAAAGGAAAGGACAAGCAGGTACTAGACCTTTTAATAATGACGGCAGATAAAGAAAGCAACAATCTGAACAAGCGACTTAACGGCTTTCTTGAAACAGCTCGTGCAGGGGGAATTCAACTTAATATAACAGGTACACTGTACTGCAATGACGATGTGAATATTGCAGGAGATATGCTTGAAAATC
This sequence comes from Bacillota bacterium, assembly GCA_023436485.1. Taxonomy (GTDB): domain Bacteria; phylum Bacillota; class Clostridia; order Acetivibrionales; family DSM-1351; genus Ruminiclostridium. Next base: position 1,257 of record JAEZIU010000007.1, read on the forward strand.
ATATTAGGACAGGTGATACCCCAGACGTATTTTTTAGTACGGGAGGTTGGCCTTTTGTTTCGCCGCCGGAATCACTTCCGGGTTTTCATACATGGTGTAAAAACGGAGGAATTTCTATTCTTGTAGATACCTATTATCCGGTACTGGAAGCCGCTGAAAAAGGCCTGGCGGATTCTTTGGTAGGCCAGAATTTTAATAAGATGGGCGAGTTGAGTATAAAAAATCTGTATAAAGCAATTAACGGTGAAAAGATTCCTTCAAGTTTTATAGATACAGGTCTTGAACTTGGTAATAAGACTAATTTTGCTAAACTCCTTCAGGGGAAACAAAGATGGGAGATAAAATAGTTATGTTCAGTAAGTTCAGTATTTACAGCATCAGATCAAAAATGACCATTTGCTTTCTGGCTTTGGGCCTTGTACCTATTCTGGTTTTTGGACTTATTTCATACTACCTGTATTTGCAAAACCTTCATAAAAATGTAGCAAGCTATTCGGAACAGGTAATAGAAAGAGTAGACAAAAATTTAGAAACCTACATCAGCGATATTGAAAATATCATGAGGTTAAGAAGCGATTATTACTTTCAGCAGTATATAAAATTAAATGAAGCAGGAGATATCGAGGGAAATAGAAAATATATAGTAAGGATTTGGGAAAATTTTGACAGTCTTAAACAAATGAAAACAGATTTGGTTGACATAAGATTCATATCTTCCTCCGGCAGTGCTATAAGTTGTTACGGAAGGTACTGGGGAGATGTAACCAATGAACCATTATACCGTGAATTGGTTACGAAAAAAAAGGATGTTGTAGCTATACAGCCACCGCATTTAAATATTCTGAATAAAGAAGTCTTTTCCATCGGTCAGGCAGTAAATCGCACTGTAAAAGGAGATATGGGAATTATGGCTATTGACATAGATATTAATTTCCTGAAAAAGATTTGTAGTGATATTAAGCTTGGTGAAACAGGTTTTGTGTTCTTCGAAAAGGATGGTAAAGTGGTATTTACACCCCAGAGCTCGGATAAGCAGGGATTTTCAAATACGATCACCCAAAATCCTAAGCTTATGGATAGCAAAGATGGAAGCCTGATAGACAGTATAAACAAAACAAATTATATCATTACCTATAAGACCTCTGCCATTACCGGGTGGAAAATCATAGGAGTTACGCCCGAAGCTGAGATGACCAGAGAAGTTAGTACGCTGAGGAGGGTATTTTTCTGGCTTATAACCCTAATAATCGTTATAATTTTACTGCTTACAATATATCTTACTTCTGTTCTCACAAATCCAATGAGGAAGCTGAGGAGCACCATGAAACAAGCTTCTGAAAGTGATCTTTCTATTTATGCGGATATAAGAACCAGAGATGAAATAGGGCAGCTGGCAAGCAGTTTTAATAAAATGATGAATCAGATAAGAGAGCTTATGGATAAGGTCAAAGAAGATCAACAGAAAATAAGAGTTATGGAAATGAAGG
>JAEZIU010000081.1 GCA_023436485.1 Bacillota bacterium
CACCTTGCCAAGGTGAAAGTCGCGAGTTCAAATCTCGTAACCCGCTCCACTCTGCGGGTGTAGTTCAATGGTAGAACATCAGCCTTCCAAGCTGATTGCGTGGGTTCGATTCCCATCACCCGCTCCATAAAAAAAAGAACTGTTTTCGTTTAGAAAACAGTTCTTTTTTTATGCTTTGACAACATGAAGTAAGCTTGTACAAACTAATTCAGCAAAAATTCATAAAAATCAGAATGTTGATGATACATAGCCTATAAAATAATATATAGGATTTTTAAGCCTTTATGGTAAAAAGGGGGCGATATATACAGTTTTGCTCCAGCCCATTTCCTTTTTATCTCCATTATAATATAATAATAAGGTATGTACCTTAAAGAAAAAAACAGGTGCTTTGTATTAGCCTAATATACAACGAATTGAGGTGTTTCAGATGTTTTCTGTAACCATAAGAGAGATATTGGAAGAGTTTCAGCTAGAAGAATTGACCGGGACCCCGGACTACGAGAATGTGGAAATCTCATCAGCCGATGTTAACAGGCCGGGATTACAGCTTGCGGGGTATATGGAATATTTTGGAACAGATAGAATGCAGATAATTGGTAAAGGTGAAACTGCCTACTTGATGCAATTAACAGAGGAAGAACGGTATAAGAGACTGGAAAACTTCTTTAAATGTGGATTTCCGTGTATGGTTGTAGCCAGGGGTTTAGGGGTTTTCCCTGAAATGATAGAAGTTGGACGAAAGTATAATATTCCTGTTCTAAGGACAGACGATGTAACATCCAGATTTATGAGTGGAGTTATAAGATACCTGAATCTTCAGCTTGCACCAAGAACAAGTATGCACGGCGTGCTTGTAGAAGTATACGGTGAAGGTATACTGATACTGGGAGAAAGCGGAGTGGGAAAAAGTGAAATAGCTCTGGAATTGGTAAAAAGGGGACACAGGCTTGTAGCTGACGATAATGTCGAAGTCAGAAAGGTTTCAGATAAGACCCTGGTAGGTACTGCTCCTGATATAATACGTCACTTTATAGAGATACGAGGCATTGGTATTCTTGATGTAAAAAACCTTTATGGCGTAGGTTCAGTAAAAATGACAGAGAATATAAACCTTGTAATAAAGCTTGAACATTGGAATGATAAGAAAATATATGACAGACTTGGTCTTGAAGAAGAATTTACAGAAATATTGGGCCTTGCAGTGCCTTGTCTCAACATCCCGGTCAGCCCGGGAAGAAACCTGGCCATTATAGTTGAGGTGGCTGCCATGAACAACAGACAGAAGAAAATGGGATACAATGCTGCAAAAGCTCTTAGTGAAAGAGTACTGGGAAATATAAACAAAGATATATAAATACATTTAAAACCCGGCTGGGAGGTTGGATCATTGAATATAGTAGTTGATACACACACACATACAGTTTCAAGTGGACACGCATACAGTACGATTCAGGAAAACGCAAAAGAGGCTTATGCAAACGGAATTCGCATGATTAATATTTCGGATCACGGTCCGGCAATGAAGGGAGCTCCGTTCCTTTATCATTTCGGCAATCTTGGAATTATACCGGATATACTGTATGGGGTAAGGATTGTACGTGGCGTGGAATTGAATATTATGGATTATAACGGCACAGTAGACTTGCCGGAAAGATATTTAAAAATGTTGGAATTGGTTCTGGCCAGCTTTCACGATATCTGTATAGAACCTTCTACGATTGAAAATCATACCAACGCAGCCATTGAAATATTAAAAAATCCGTATATAGATATATTTGCTCATCCGGGGAATCCCCAATTCCAGATAGATATTGAAAAGGTTGTTAAAACCGCTAAGGAGTACAACAAACTTATCGAATTAAACAATCATTCCTTTGTTGTACGCAAGGGAAGTGAGGCGAATTGCAGGGAAATAGCACGGATGTGTAAAAAATATGGGGTAAGAATAACCACGGGTACAGATGCCCATATAAGCTTTAATATTGGCAGATTTGATAATATTACCAAGATTTTTGAGGAAGTGCAGATGCCGGAAGAACTGGTAGTCACCACTTCCGTTGAGAAAATGGAAAGCTATTTGTCCGAAAGGAAAAAACGTATTGAAAAATAGAAATGGTCATAAGAAGGAGGAATGCGTTATTTTACAGAATGAGGGGTTTGTTCAGAAGTTAGTTTCTGTTACCGGAAAAGATGGAGTGTCAGTTAATGAACCTATGTCTAATCATACCTCCTTTAAAATAGGCGGGCCTGCAGATATAATGACTTACCCAAAAGACAGTACTCAGTTGGTAGGTATTGTAAGAGAGTGCATGAAATCTAATATACCGTTTATGGTCATGGGAAATGGTACTAATCTGTTAGTGTCAGACAAGGGTATAAGAGGTGTGGTAGTTAAAATATATGACAATATGGCAGCCTTCAAGGTTGACAATGATACAATTGAACTTGAGGCAGGGTTACTTGTTTCAAAGGCATCGAAGCTGGCACTTGATTACTCCCTTACGGGGTTGGAATTTGCAGAAGGTATACCCGGCACTGTGGGTGGAGCCGTAACTATGAATGCGGGAGCCTATATAGGTGAAATGTGTATGGTTGTTTACCAGACCGAGTATATGGATCAGGAAGGCAATATCAGAACAATAACAGGGGATGAACACTGTTTTTCATATAGAAACAGTATCATTCAGAAATCAAAAGGCATTGTTCTTAAAACAGTATTAAAGCTTCAAAAGGGTGACAGCACAAAAATAAAGGAACAAATGGATGAGTTCAATTTTAAGAGAAGGGATAAGCAGCCTTTAGAGTGGCCCAGTGCAGGGAGTGTTTTCAAAAGACCCCAGGGATATTTCGTTGGCAAACTCATTGATGACAGCGGACTCAGAGGATTCAGTATTGGGGGAGCGCAGATATCCGACAAACACAGCGGCTTCATTATAAATCGAGGAGGCGCTACATGTAGTGATGTTTTAGCCTTGATAAAGCACATACAGAAGACTGTTGACAAAAAATTCGGAGTTCAGTTAGAGCCTGAACTAAGGATTATAGGAGACTTTAACCAATAAAGTTATCACATACAAAAGATTTGGGGGATTAGGATGAGATTTGTAATAGTGACGGGAATGTCAGGTGCGGGCAAAAGCCTTGTTACCAAATATTTAGAGGATATAGGATTTTTCTGCGTTGATAACCTTCCTCCAGCACTGATTCCCAAATTTGCCGAAATCAGTGCCCAGAGTGAAGGTAAGATGGAAAAAATTGCTCTGGTAATAGATATAAGAGGCGGTGAACTTTTACACGACCTTTTCCCGGCTTTAGCAGAGGTCAAAGAATCGGGTTTCAGCTATGAAATACTGTTTCTTGAAGCCGATGACGATGTTCTTGTAAAAAGGTATAAGGAAAGCAGAAGACAGCATCCCTTGTCACCGGAGGGCCGCCTTATTAAGGGAATAAGGGAAGAAAGAAAGGCACTTCAGACCATAAAATCAAAGGCAAACTATATAATAGATACATCAACTCTTGTGACCAGGCAACTAAAACAGGAAATAAATGGTATATTCCTTGAAGGGAAAACCTTTAAAGGGATAATAATCAATGTGGTATCCTTTGGGTTTAAATATGGGATTCCAACAGATTGCGACCTTGTTTTTGATGTCAGGTTTATCCCAAACCCTTATTATATAGCTCCTATGAAGAAGCAGACAGGAAAGGATCAGATGGTTAAGGAATTTGTACTAAATGCTTCCGAAACAAAGGAATTTATAGCGAAGCTGGACAATATGCTGGATTTCCTGATTCCAAACTATATAAAAGAAGGGAAGTCCCAGCTTGACATCGGTATAGGATGTACAGGCGGAAGACACAGGTCGGTTGCTATTGCGGATGAAATATATAGAAGACTGGAAGAAAAATTGCATAGGGTGGTTATTGAACACCGGGATATAGAGAAAGACGGTAAAGGGGTTGTAAAATGAGTCGGTTCAGTTGGATGAAACCTGGCGCCAGAATCAAAAGATGGATAGTATTACTTTCAGCAGGTATAGCCTTAATATGTTTCAGTATATTATTTACCATATATAATTACGACAAGGGAATCCCTTACATTATTGAAATGGCTACTTTGGCCTTCTTGGGCCTTGCCGGTGCTTTTGCTGCCTTCAGACTGCTTGTGAAAAATTTTGCCGGTAAATTAATGACCGGACAGGATATAAGCAGCCTTCTCCATGAGAAAAAGTTCTCGGTAAAGGGTCCTAAAATAGTGTCAATAGGAGGCGGTACAGGCCTTTCTACAATGTTGAGAGGGCTTAAACAGTATTCATCAAACATTACTGCATTAGTAACTGTAGCGGACGATGGAGGGGGTTCAGGGGTGTTGCGGGAGGATTTGGGAATGCTGCCTCCGGGTGATATCCGAAATTGTATTCTTGCACTTGCAAATACGGAGCCCATAATGCAAAAGTTGCTACAATACAGATTCCAGGACGGAATGCTAAAAGGCCAAAGCTTCGGAAACCTGTTTCTGGCTGCCATGGATGGAATTTCAGACAGCTTCGAAGAGGCTGTGAAAAAAATGAGCGATGTTCTGGCGGTAACAGGTACGGTATTGCCGATTACACTGGAAGATGTAAGACTATGTGCCGAAACAGACAATGGAAATACAATCTTAGGCGAGTTTAATATAGGCCACAGAAGTGAAACCGATAAATCGCGAATAAACAGGGTTTTCCTTAATCAGACAAAGGTTAAGCCTCTAAATGAAGCAATTGACGCTATTATGGAAGCCGATATTGTTGTGTTGGGTCCCGGAAGCCTTTATACAAGCATCATACCGAATCTTTTGGTTGATGGGGTATGTGATGCTCTGGGCAAAACAAGGGCTGTTATAGTATATGTTTGCAATGTAATGACACAGCCCGGGGAAACTCAAGGCTACAAATTAAGTGACCACATAAAGGCAATAGAAAAGCATTCTCATAGAGGCTTGATTGATTATTGTATTGTAAATACATCAACAATTCCTGAAGAATTGAAGGAAAGGTACCGCAAAGACGGTGCGGAGCTGGTAAAGGTTGACTTTGACGTAGTAAAGAAAATGGGTATTGAAATAATTAACGGAGATTTTAAAAGCATTAATAATGGTTATGTAAGGCATGATTCAAACAAGCTTGCGAAAAAGATAATGGAACTGGTAACCGAGCTTGTTCTGGCAAACGACGGAGACAGAATACTTGACTATTATTATGCAAAAGATAGAATCAATAAAATCGGAGGCTGATAATATGGACTTTGGAAAAAGCTGTTGGTACAGCTACCAGCAAGGCTGTCAAAGAGAATGGTTAATCACAAACGGGATTGGCGGTTATGCATCGTTATCGCTGATATGTTCCAATAACAGAAGATACCATGGTTTACTGGTTTCTGCATCAGTACCTCCAACTAAAAGGCAGCTTTTTCTTTCCAATATTCTTGAAGAAATGGATTTTGAAGATGGTACTAATGTTTCTTTTAGTTCATTTCAAACAGGCAGCGGATATATAAACAGCGGTTTTACACATCTGCAAAGGGTTGAATATAATTATCTTCCGGAATTCGTATATTCTTATAAAGATATTTTTGTGAAAAAGAAAATATCAATGAAGCAGGGTAATAATACCGTGATTGTACAATATGAGGTGCGAAACGGCCATAAAGAAGCGGTATTTAAGTTAACTCCTCTTATAAATAACAGAGATCATCATCATATCAGTAAAAGCAGTCATTTAAAATTCAACATAAATCAAGAAGCAAAAGTTATCTGTATTTCAGGAAATGGGGAAGGGCAAATCAGATTACTTGTTGATGACGGAGAATTTGAAAGCTATAATGACTGTTTTTTTTATGACATGCATTATGGAATTGAGAGGGAACGGGGGTTGGACTATACTGAAGACCATTTTATACCTGGTTGCTTCAGCATAAAAGTTAAACCCTGGGAAACAAAAACCGTTTCATTTATAGCAACAACTGAAAACTATGACCTAAAAAGCATAAATGCATTACGGGTCATACAATCTGAAGAAGAAAGATTAAAAGAGCTTCTGGATAGGGCCGGTGTTCAGAACGAACTATGTAGAAGGTTGGTACTTGCTGCGGATAACTTTATTGTATATAGAAAATCAACAAAATCAAAGACGGTTATTGCCGGGTATCCATGGTTTACAGACTGGGGCCGCGATACCATGATCGCTTTCAGTGGTCTTACATTGACAACGGGCAGATATGGGGATGCAAAGGATATATTGTTGACATTTTCAAAGTATGTTAATCATGGACTTATACCCAATATGTTTCCGGATGACGGAGAAGAACCAGCCTATAACAGTGTAGATGCTGCCTTGTGGTATTTTGAGGCTGTTAACAGTTATCTTTCTTACACAGAGGAATATAGTTTTATTCAGAATAATATATTCGGCTGTCTCAAGGAAATATGTAGTGGATTTGTAAATGGCACTATCTATGACATTAAAATGACCGATGATGGCCTTGTGACGGCAGGTAGTGAAAACACACAGCTCACATGGATGGATGCAAAAGTAGGAGACTGGGTAGTTACGCCTCGCCACGGTAAAGCCGTAGAAATAAATGCGTTATGGTATAACGCTTTAATGATTATGTCCGGTCTGGCTGAAAGATTTGGTGATAATGACATTTATTCAGCTTTAGCAGCCAAAATAAAGGAGTCCTTCCTAAGGGAATTCTGGAATGATAATGATCAGTGTCTGTATGATGTAATTAATTCGGAAGGGAAAGACGCAGATATCAGACCAAACCAAATTCTGGCCATAGGACTTTCCTATCCGGTTATTGACGGAGAAAGGGCTGAAAAAATCTTGAATAAGGTGTGGGAAGAGCTGTACACGCCTTATGGGCTTAGGACATTATCCGGTACTAACAGTGAATACAAGGGAATTTATTGCGGAAACCAGCTTGAAAGAGACGGTGCATACCATCAGGGTACTGTTTGGACATGGCTTCTGGGAAGATTTATAAAAGCATATATACTCATAAACGGTGGGACTGAGCAGGCTAGACGAAATGCACTGGAATTTTTAAAACCGTTTACAGACCATGTAAGAAACGGCGGATTGGGTAGTATTTCAGAAATATTTGACGGGGACAATCCACACTATCCCAGAGGATGTTTTGCACAGGCATGGAGTGTTTCCGAGATATTAAGGGCAGCTGTGGAAGACATAGGTGTTGATCAGCTTGGCCAAAAAATAAATTATTAGCGTGCGGGAGTGTTGTTAAGTGTCTTTTTCAACTATAGTAAAAGATGAGCTTTGCCGAATTGAGCTTCATGAGGAATGTTGCATGAAATCCGAAATTTTAGGGGTTATCCTTACAGGTAACCTCTTTTCACATGAGAAATTATCAAGAAATACAAAAGTGGTTACTGAGAACGCCGCTTTTGCAAGAAGGATATATTCGATATTCAGGAGAATATACGACATTAGTCCGGAGGTTTCCATTAGAAGAAGCAGCAAGCTGAAAAAACATGTATCCTATTCACTTACACTGGTGCCGAATCAGATGATAAACAGAATACTGTATGACTTCGGAATAAGTTCTTTCTCTGAGGATGAATATATTCCCACGGCAAGTACACTTGAGAAAGTGTGCTGCAGAAAAAGCTTTTTGAGAGCAGCTTTTCTTTCGGGAGGTTCAATAAGTGATCCCGAAAAGACATATCATCTGGAAATAGCAACTCACAATAATATGTCTGCGGAAATTATAAAGGATTTGCTCGATAACTATGACATAAACACAAAGATAATCAAAAGGAAGGGCAGCTTTGTGGCTTATATAAAAGAAGGAGAGCAGATAGTGGATTTCCTTAATATCATTGGTGCACACACAGCCCTTATGGAGCTGGAAAATGTAAGAATACTAAAAGATATGAGGAATAGTGTAAACAGGATAGTGAACTGTGAAACAGCAAATTTGGAAAAAACCGTAAATGCTTCAATTAGACAAATAGAAAATATAAAGTATATTCAATCCACCATTGGACTAGACAATCTCCCCGAGAACCTTGCGGAGATAGCCGACATAAGGCTGGAATTCAGTGATGCAAGCCTTAAAGAGCTCGGCGAAATGCTTCACCCGAAACTCGGAAAATCGGGAGTTAACCACAGGTTGAGAAAACTGGATGAAATTGCTGATGATATTAGAAAAAATAATCAAAGGTAAAATCAGGGAAATATAGAATCTGTTACTATGAATATAAATATATAGGAGGAAACAGGTTTGGATGTTAAACTTTCAAAAAAAGGGACAACCCTTGTTGTAAGAATAATGGAAGATATGGATCATCATTCTGCACAGTATCTCAGACAAAAAATAGATTATGAGATTACTAAGGCAACTATTAAAAATATTGTATTTGATTTTACCAATGTAAACTTTATGGACAGCTCAGGTATAGGTGTTGTTGTAGGTAGGTACAAAAATGTATGCAAGTTAAATGGCAAGGCGGCTATAATAAATGCAAATCCAAAAATATTACAGATATTTGAGATGTCAGGCATATTAAAGATTATTCCTGTGTACAACAGTTTGGATACAGCTATTTCAAGCATGTGCGGTTAATATTGTAACATCATGTTAAAGAGAGTGAGGAAGAAAAATGCAACTGGTTAATGAGATGAAGCTTGAATTTATGAGTAAA
>JAEZIU010000157.1 GCA_023436485.1 Bacillota bacterium
TTGTAATACTCTACACATATAAGCCGCAAGCGGAAGCAATGGTCAAGGTTCCGGATGTTAAGAACAAGTCAGTTTATGATGCTACACAAGTATTTAAGAAGCTTGGACTTAATATTCGTGTAAATGGAACAGGAACGGCGGTAAGCCAGAACGTAGATGCCGGTACAAAAGTTAAGAAGGGTGCTGTAGTCGAAGTTATATTCAGGAATGTAGTTTCGGATTAGTTTAGTGTTAAAAAATCAGGGCAATACTTATAGAACAGTATGGAATTCATAATATTTGGAGGTGTTTTACTTGCAGCTAAAAGAGCTTGTAAGGGATTTGAATATCAAAGGAATTAATGGCAGTCTGGATGTGGAAATTGACAGTATAGCATATGATTCCAGAAAAACGAAGCAGGGCAGCCTTTTTGTCTGTATAGAAGGAACAGTGGTTGACGGACACAAGTACATAAATGATGCGATTGAAAACGGGACTAAAGCATTTATTGTTCAGAAACATGTTGATGTACCGGATGGAATTACTACCATTGAATTGGATGATACGAGATTCGGCCTTGCAGCCGTATCGGATGCATTTTTTGGTCATCCCTCATCAAAATTCAATCTTATAGGCATTACGGGAACAAAAGGTAAAACTACAACTACTTATATGGTTAAGGCTATTCTTGAGGCTGCAGGACATAATATGGGCCTAATAGGAACTGTTGCCAATCTCATAGGTAGCGAGGTATTGTATACTTCCAGGACAACGCCTGAATCATATGATTTACAGAGCCTTTTTAGCGATATGGTTGACAAGAAGGTGGATAGTACAGTTATGGAAGTATCATCTCAGGGACTGGAACTTCACAGGGTAGCAAAATGTGATTTTGACATAGGAGTGTTTACAAATTTTTCAAGGGATCATATAGGGCCAAAGGAACATGCCACACTTGAAGAATATTTCAACGCTAAAGCCAAACTTTTCAAAATGTGCCGTAAAGCAGTTATTAATATAGACAGTGAACATGGCAGAAAAATGGCGGAACTGGCTGAGTGTAAAGTGTTAACATACGGCTTGACCGACAAAGCGGATATATGGGCTTCGGATATAGTCAAAAAAACAGGGCACACATACTTTAAACTTAATTCTCCATGGGGCAGTACTGACATTCAAACAGATCTCCAGGGTGAATTCAATATCTACAACGCATTGGCAGCTATCGGTTCCTGCTGCTTAATACCGGGTATTACCCTTGAGCATGTAAAAACAGGATTGACCAAGGTTACTGTTCCGGGCAGAATGGAGTCTGTGAAAACCGGCGGCAATTATTCTGTTCTCATAGATTATGCACATACTCCCGACAGTCTTGAACAAGTACTTAAAACAGTAAAGGAATTCGCACATGGAAGGGTTATCAGCCTGTTTGGATGCGGAGGGGACAGAGATAAGGGTAAAAGACCTGCAATGGGTGCTATTTCAGGAAATATTGCTGATTTTACAATTATAACCTCGGATAATCCAAGGACTGAAAGCCCGGAACAGATAATTGAAGATATTGAGGCAGGCATTAAAGAAACAAATGGAAAATATGTTAAAATAACTGATAGAAGGCAGGCAATAAAATTTGCACTTGAAAATGTCGTGGATGGAGATATAATTATTTTGGCAGGTAAGGGTCATGAGACCTATCAGCAATTTGCCGAAAAAACAATACACTTTGATGAACGTGAGGTAGTAAATGAGCTGTTGGTAGAACTCGGAAGGAGATAGAAAACATGATGTCTTATAACTGTGCAGAGCTGGTTGAGGCCGTAGAAGGAAAGCTGCTTTGGGGAGAACCCGGCGCGACTTTTAACGGGGTAACAACTGACTCCAGAAAAGTTACCAAGGATAGTTTATTTATCCCGCTAATCGGAGAAAAATTTAACGGACACGATTATATAGAACAATGTTTTAATGCAGGAGCGTCTGTTTGTCTGACTTCAAAGACAATACCACAAGTTTCAGGCTGCTCGGCTGTTTTGGTTAGTGATACCGCAAAGGCTCTCCGGGATCTGGCTTCATGGCACAGGAAAAAATATAACTTACCTGTGGTAGGCATAACCGGCAGTGTAGGTAAAACCAGTACCAAGGATATGGTATCATGTGTGCTTTCTCAACAGTATAAGGTTTTAAAGACTCAGGGTAATTTCAATAATGAAATAGGCCTGCCTTTGACGGTTTTTAACATTAATGACAGCCACCAAGCAGCTGTAATAGAGATGGGAATGAGCGGGTTTGGAGAAATCAGCCGACTTACTGCCATTGCCAGACCTCATATTGCCATAATTACAAATATAGGTGTTTCCCATATTGAAAAGCTTGGCTCCCAAGAGGGAATTTTAAAGGCAAAGTTAGAAATCCTTGAAGGACTTGATAAGGATGGATTAGTTATACTAAACGGAGACGATCTGTTACTAAGCTCGTTGAAAGGAAAACTTCCTTTCAGAACTGTTTTCTATGGAATGAACAGCGGTAGTGATTACACTGCCTTAAACTATCAAACCATGGGAGAACAGGGAACTACCTTTGAAATAACGGTTAACGGGCGCGTATATAATGTTGAAATTCCGGTTCCGGGCATACATAATGTATACAATGCACTTGCTGCTATTGCTGTGGGAATTGAAATGAAGATTCCCATTGAAATAGTTGTTGATGGAATTAAACAGTTCAGTCCCGGAAATATGAGACAGAGTATAATAAACCATAATGGTATAAAAATTATAAATGATGCCTATAATGCAAGTCCCCAGTCCATGCAGGCAGCAATAAATGTTCTTGAAGAAATATCGTCAGGTTCACGAAGCATCGCTGTTTTGGGAGATATGTTCGAGATGGGGGATATGTCAAAGGATTTGCACTACTCAGTGGGAGAATTTATAAAGAACAAGAAGATAGACTATCTGGTTACCGTAGGACGGGATTCCAGAATGATATCACAGGCTGTGGCTGATTCAGGAAATTGTGAGATAAAGCTGCATCATTTTGAAAACAACATGGAAGCACTTAAATATATTCTGGGAATAGCAATACCCGGAGATTATATACTGATTAAGGGCTCAAGAGGAATGAAAATGGAGGAAATCGCTGACGGAATAATGAAGTCGGAATGATATCCATATAAATAAACAGGGGGAAACTGTTTTGCTTACTTTTTCTTTGACATCTGAACATATAATAGCGTTTGCGGCAGCGTTTGTGCTTGCTCTGATTGCAGGCCCGATACTTATTCCGTTTCTGAGGAGATTGAAATTCGGACAGACGGTTAGAGATGATGGCCCGCAAACACATTTAAAAAAAATGGGCACGCCTACAATAGGGGGACTGATTTTTATAGTCCCTGTTACGCTCACTTCAATATACTTTTATCAAAGCTATCCCCAGATAATACCTGTACTGATGTCTACATTGGGATTTGCTGCAGTCGGATTTATTGATGACTTTATAAAGGTTGTAAAGAAGCGGAAAGACGGACTTTTTGCAGGTCAGAAAACTTTCTTTCAATTGATTGTATGTGTTTCCTTTGCTTTTTATGTCATGAGGTATACTGAGGCCGGAAGCTCAATTGCAATTCCGTTTACGAATATAATTATCCAACCTTGGATTTACTTTGTATTCATAGTGTTATTTATGTACTTCTTCTCGAATGCTGTAAATATTACAGATGGTCTGGATGGACTGTGTGCAGGAGTTACGCTGGTCGTAGCCATATTTTTTACAATCATTTCTCTTACAAATGGGGAGTGGGGGTACATAAAGGTGTTTTCTGCTGCCATTGCAGGAGGATGTCTTGGATTTCTGGCATTTAATATTCATCCTGCTAAGGTTTTCATGGGTGACACCGGAAGTCTCGCATTGGGTGGAGCATTGACATCCATAGCGGTTATGATGAGAATGCCTCTTATATTATTTCTTGTAGGAGGAATATATCTGATAGAAGCAATTTCGGTAATTCTTCAGGTTGCATCCTTTAAAATGACAGGAAAACGTATATTTAAAATGGCACCTATCCATCACCATTTTGAACTAAAGGGATGGAAAGAAACCAAGGTTGTAGCAGTATTTATTATAGCAACAGTACTACTAGCAATTGCTTCATTGATTGTGATTGGTTCAGACTTATTCTGATAATGGGAATTAATAACATACTTTTTACATATAATCAAAATATACACGGTACAAGGCTGGAGGAATAAAATGAGGAACAAGAACACAAAGCCTTTTGATTTTTGGATATTCGCAGCAGTAATTTTGTTACTTTCATTAGGAACCATAATGGTATTCAGCTCCAGTTATTATTTTTCCACACAAAGAACTGGAGAATCATTTATGTTTTTAAGACCGCAGCTTCTTTACATGGGTTTAAGCATTGCGGTTGTTATAGGAACGATGAATTTTGATTATCGTAAATGGGGCAAGATATCTCCTATTATTCTTATGGTAAGCATAGGCTTACTTATATTGGTATTAATCCCTGGAGTAGGGCAGAGTCAAAACGGTGCACAGAGATGGCTCGGAGTTGGTTCAAAAACCATTCAGCCCTCAGAGTTGGCGAAGCTGGGAATTATTATGTTTTTGTCTTTTAGCCTGTCCAAAAGAAAAGAGGTTTTGCAGTCATTTACTAAAGGACTGTTACCATATCTTCTCTTAATAGGGTTTGTTGCCGGATTGGTTGTTATAGAACCTCATTTAAGCGGTACTCTTATAATTGTAATTACTTCATTTATAATACTTTTCTGTGCGGGTGCAAAGATATCACATTTTGTTGTGATGGCTGCACCCGTAATAGTGGGAGTTGTGGGTGCTATTCTTGCCGCTCCTTATCGATTCAACAGAGTTTTGGCCTGGCTCCATCCGTTTAATTATTACAAGGATCAGGGTTGGCAGACGGTTCAATCTTTGCTGGCTATCGGTTCAGGAGGAATATTTGGAAGAGGACTTGGACAAAGTATGCAAAAGTACCTTTGGATTCCCGAGCCTTATAATGACTATATTTTCGCAGTTTTGTCAGAGGAACTTGGATTTATAGGGGCACTTGTGGTAATGCTATTATTTCTTATATTTATTTGGAGGGGCATAAAGGTAGCCATGAATGCGCCTGATACCTTCGGAAGCCTCATGGCTACAGGTATAACCTGCCTTATAGGCTTGCAATTTCTGTTTAATGTTGCAGTTGTAACAAATTCCATACCACCGACAGGTATATCTCTTCCTTTCTTTAGTTATGGAGGGACATCACTGGTATTTCTTATGTTTGGAGTTGGAATACTGCTAAATATATCAAGATATTCAAATTATGAACGATTCTGAGGTGAGATCATTTGAAGGTTTTAATAGCAGGAGGAGGGACGGGAGGACATATTAATCCCGGTCTGGCGATTGCAAAGTACATAAAACAAAAAGAAGCAGAAGCTGATATAACATTTGTAGGGACTAAAAAAGGCTTGGAAACAAAATTGGTCCCCAGAGAAGGGTTTCCATTGGAAACAATAACTGTCAGAGGTTTCAAAAGGAAACTATCTCTGGACACACTAATTGCTATAAAGGAACTGATACAGAGTTTCTTTCAGGCGTCAAAGCTTTTAAAAAGGATAAAGCCGGATATTGTAATTGGTACAGGAGGCTACGTATGCGGCCCGGTACTTTATATGGCTGCAAAAAAAGGAATTCCTACTTTAATACATGAATCAAATGCTTTTCCGGGTGTAACCAACAGGCTGCTTGAAAGATATGTCAATTACGTAGCTATAAGCTTCAAGGATGCGGAAAAATACTTTAAGAATAAGAAAAAGCTGGTGCTGACCGGTAATCCCGTAAGGGAAGAACTTCTTAATTCTAACAGAGGAAATGTTACAGATCTTGGTATAGTTGAGGGTAAACCTTTGATAGTTGCAATGGGAGGTAGCAGGGGGGCAAGAAAAATCAACGAAACAATTGCCGATATGCTCAATAACTATTTCAAGGGTGAATTTAACTTGATTTTTGCAACAGGCGAAGCTCAGTTTGATGAGATAAACAGAACAGTCAAAGTTAATGACAAATATAAGAAAATGGTAAAAGTAGTACCTTATATATATAATGTAGATCAGGTTTATGTAGCAAGCGATTTGATGATTTGTAGAGCGGGAGCCATAACTATCAGTGAACTTCAAGTAATGGGAATACCTTCAATTCTGGTTCCGTCACCATATGTAACAGCAAACCATCAGGAGCATAACGCACGGTCGTTGGAGAGGGATGGCGGAGCGGTGGTAATACTTGAAAGCGAACTTAACGCTGACTTGCTGTATAAACAGATTTGCAGTTTGATATCCAATAAGGATGTATTAAGAAAAATGGCAAAAAATGCTTCCAAAAACAGTGCAACGGATTCAGTTGATAAAATATATCGGATTATAAAGGAGATAATATAAAAACAGCAGGAGTTAAACTCCTGCTGTTTTTATTACTTTAAGCCTGTGGGTTTTGATCTCTAAAAGAAGAAAAAACCTTTTTTACGATAGTACCACCGATTTTTCCTGCTTCTCTGGAAGTGATATCACCATTATAACCTTCTTTCAAGTTGACACCAACTTCTCTTGCAACTTCGTACTTCATGTTGTCAAAAGCTCCACTGCTTCTTCCACCACTTCTGTTGTTAGCCATAATAAATCACCTCCTTAGTGATTATTATGGCTCATATAGTCAAAAATATGTTTAGTAAAAAATGGTTTTTGATTTAAATAATAAAGATAAAAAATATGTAGACTAATGTTGAAATATGTGATAAAATCATTTCCGGATAAAAAAACTTTTAAATTAGTCCAGAGAGGCTAGTAAGGGTATATATGGGAAAAGAGCATTTTTATGGATAGAGACCCTACCTTACTGCGCCTAGTCAGTAAGGTTTTTTTATTTGCATAAATCAATTTTCGTATGTTGGATATGATTAGAATTATCATATTAAAATATACGGGTTGATTACAAAATTTTTGGAGGGGATTTATACAATGAAAAACGAAAGACCGATAATTCAAGTTGATCAAAAAGTTCCTTTTTTAAAGGCAATACCTCTCAGTCTACAGCACCTTTTCGCTATGTTCGGGGCATCTGTATTGGTACCGTTTTTATTTAACGGCTTTGCAAAAAGTGATTTTTTGAAAAATGTTCTACACGCAACTACAACTGCCAATCTGACACCGGATCAATTGCTTCAGTACAACAATGTTCAGGTTATAGACCCGGCACTTGTACTTTTACTTAACGGTATCGGAACACTGATTTATCTGCTGCTTTGTAAAGGAAAAGCTCCTGCATTCCTTGGCTCCAGCTTTGCGTTCCTTTCACCTACGGCTTCAATAATAGCAAGTTCAACAAGTTATAACCAAAACTTTTCAAAGGCACTTGGTGGATTTATAATATGCGGTTTGATATTTTCGATAGTAGCTTTTATTATAGGTAAGGTCGGTACAAGCTGGCTTGATATAGTTCTTCCGCCTGCTGCCATGGGCCCCATAGTGGCACTTATAGGACTTGAATTGTCCAGTAATGCTGCGAAAATGGCAGGGTTACTGCCAAATGATAAAGGTGCTTTTGACACCAAGGCCATAATTATATCTCTGGTAACTCTTGCAATAGTCATAATAGGAAACCTTTGTTTCAGAGGCTTTCTCTCGGTAATACCTGTATTGGTTGCCGTAGTTGCAGGCTACGGTCTGGCAGCTTTGATGGGCAAAGTCAATACTGATACAATAGCATCTGCGCATTGGTTCAGTGTACCAACCTTTGTAATGCCTTCATTTAGCTTTAATGCCATGTTAATACTGGCACCTGCGGCACTGGTTGTTTTATCAGAACATATTGGACATCTTTTTGTAACCAGCAACATAGTTGGAAGGGATTTAACAAAGGACCCGGGTCTTCACAGGTCGTTATTAGGAGACGGATTGTCAACAATGCTTTCAGGTTTATGCGGCTCATGCCCCACAACCACATATGGTGAAAACATGGGAGTAATGGCTATAACACGAGTTTACAGTGTTTGGGTTATCGGAGGAGCAGGCGTAATCTCAATAATAATCGCTTTCGTAGGAAAGTTATCGGGAATTATATCAAGTATTCCGGAACCTGTTATGGGTGGTATAAGTCTGCTGTTGTTTGGTGTAATTGCCGCTTCCGGTATAAGAATGATAGTTGAAGCAAAAATAGACTACAGTAAATCAAAAAACCTTATTCTCACAGCAGTAGTATTTGTAATCGGTATCAGCGGAGTTTCAGTTAAGCTTCCCGGTAATGTAGAGTTGAAGGGAATGGTTCTTGCCACTCTGGTTGGAATATTACTGAGCACATTGTTCTACACACTTGAAAAATTAAAGTTAACAAATGACTAATATAAAAAAGCTAATATAAAAAGCTTGTTCGGGTTGATAAATTCAATCTGAACAAGCTTTTTTAGTTAAACAAAAATTGTCATATCATCAGGAACTTTTTCGTGATTGAAGTCTTAATGTGAGAAATTTTTTCCTACGCCTCAGTTCGGACGGATATATAAAAACATCATTTTTTATAAGATCCAGAACATGAGTAACAATTTTCTCTGCTGAAGCATGATCAAAATAGTTCCTTTGAGCTTGCTTTATTTCATTAAGCTTTTTTGCATTGTCAGCCAGTAAACCCGATACCACAGCTGCCAAAGATGACAGATCGTCACAATATATACCAAGTTTATTGCTAACTGCAAAATCCGGGTTTTCCTGTTCTTGTCCGGGTAGTGCACCTGTTATTATAAGCGGCACATTGCAGGCAACCGCTTCCATCATAACATTCGGGCTGCCCCTGGTAAAAGCGATATCTGATTTCAGCATAAAGTCCTGAATATTGGTTACGTAGCCAGATACTTCAACTCTCCCCGGAAATTGTTGCGAAAGAGTCTTTTCCAGTTTTTCTTTCATTGATTCGTTTCTGCCTGCAATAATGCGTATTTTACAGTTAAAATTGTCCAGAAGAATTCTGGCAACATTATTCATATCCCCGGAACCTTCTCCACCGCTCATAATAAGACATTCCAACGGTCTGTCCAAAGTATAGTCATTATGTTCGATTTTCTGAGAAATATGCTGTGTAAATCTGGATCTGACAGGGAAACCTATAACCTCTAATTTGTGCACAGGTACACCGAAACCCATGCATCTTTGCTTTGCTTCTTCCGTAGGACAGATTATACAGTCGGCCCTTGAATCGGCCCACATGGGCGATATGCTTACCAAATCCGCTACAAAGGTGGCAAAAGGTATATTGATTTTATATTCTTTAAGTATGTTTATAATAGGTGTATTAAAAACAGGATGCACACTTAAAATCAGGTCTGGCTTTAGTTTTCTTAATAATTTGATAAAATTTTCCCTGATTGTTAGTTCTGTAAACTCATGAATAAACGCCGGGTTCCTTTTGGAAATCTTCCATGCAAGCTTCCATATTTCCTTTGCATTTCTGGTTACCATACCATATGACTTACCTACCTTTATCCACATATTGCCGCCAAGTTCGAATCCATCTATTATATTTAAGCAGACATCTTCATGCATGCAAAATTGCTCCTGTAAAGCTTCGCTGATACTTTTATGACCATGTCCCGTATAATCTGAAGATATTATTACAACATTTTTCATGTTTTCTCATTGCCTCCAATAAATAATATGTATCATTTACCAAACTAATTATATAATATTACACTCTTTAAGTAAATTGATAGGTATTTTCAACTCTTTTTATTGTACGTTAATAAAATATAAAAGTTTGATTTATTTTCATATAATTAATATGTCCAAACGTTATAATCGCATTACACTTTTCATATATTTATAACGCTTGATATTTGTCCGCTTAATAAATTCCGGGGATGTGAGGTTTTTGAAAAAAACTGCAAAAGTAGTATTAACAGTCCTGATTATTGTATCAAACCTGATATGTACTAATATGGTAAAAGCTGATGATACAAATGATGACGGACCCATTACAAATGACATACTAAAAAATGAGAGTTGGGAGGCAGCCGGAAATCAGCTGCCAAGAGTTTCGGCAGGTGCAGCAATTGTAATGGATGCACAAAGCGGCAGGGTTTTGTATGAGAAAAATGCATTTAAGAGAAATTCCATTGCAAGTACAACAAAAATAATGACCGCAATAGTTGCCATTGAAAATGGAAAAGATGAAGAAGATGTTATTGTCAGCAAAAAGGCAGCATCCATAGGAGGGTCCAAAGTACATCTTAAAGCGGGAAAAACTTATAAACTGGGAAATCTTCTCAATGCAATGATGCTCAGGTCGGGGAATGACGCTGCCATTGCAATAGCAGAGCATATAGGAGGTTCGGTTGAAGCATTTGCTGAAATGATGAATAGAAAAGCTGCTGAAATAGGGGCAACAAATACGAACTTTGTAACTCCTCATGGATTAGACGATCCACAGCATTATTCAACTCCTTATGATCTTGCGTTGATTACCCAATATGCTATAAAGAATGAGAAGTTCTGCAGAATAGTCAGTACAAAATCCTCCACCTTTGAAGGAAATCCCATTAATAATACAAATGAGATGCTAAGCTTATATCCGGGAGCAGATGGAGTAAAAACAGGATATACAGGTCAGGCAGGAAGATGCCTTGTGACCTCTGCCACCCATAATGGCTGGAAGATTATATCCGTAGTATTGAATTGCTCTACAAGGTCTGTGAGGGCTCAAAACAGTAAAATATTGCTTGACTATGCATTTGGTAACTATAAGACATATGACTATCTGAAGCAGGGCCAGCAGATATCCGAAGTAGATATACATAAAGGTTTAAACAAGGCAGTTGGAATATTTTCAGATAAAGATATATCAATTCCATTGAAACAGGACGAGGCTGACAGGATTAAAGTAGAATATGATATTCCTAAAACACTGGAAGCACCGATACATAAAGGAAGCAAGATAGGTACCGTTAATTATGTGTTGGACGGTAAAGTGCTGGCGTCAGCTGATGTAAAAGCCACTGACAATATCAGAAGAAAAGATTTCTACTATTATTTTGACAGGATATTTAAAACATGGGCAAGACTTGTACAACAACGTTAAAGATGGCATAATAGTAAGGTATTTTTTACTTACGTGCGAAGAGGGAATTTTGATGAAAACACTGCTGGTAGGGATAAATTCTAAATATATACACACTTGTCTTGCAATATGGTATCTTAAAGCAAGTATTCAAGGAAATGAAAATATAACCGTCCGTGAATTTACCATAAATGATATTCAGGATAATGTTCTTTCGGAAATTTACAGGGAAAAGCCCGGAATCATTGCATTTTCATGTTATATATGGAATATCGGGACTGTTCTTTCAATATCAAAGGAGATAAAAAAGCTGTTACCCGACTGCCGAATAATTCTTGGAGGGCCTGAGGTTTCTTATGATTCCGAGCAAATCTTGTCAGCAAATGCAGATGTTGATTTTATTATATCCGGCGAGGGAGAGAATGTGTTTCCGGTTTTGGTAAGTGACTTGTATGCCGGTACGGAACAGTATAAAACTTTACAGGGAATAGCCTACAGGAGCAGCGGTTCTATAATTTATAACAAGGGCTTTAATCTGATTAAAGAGCTTGATAAAATTCCTTCGCCATATACTGACGAATTAATGAAAACCACGTTAAATAGAATTGTTTACTATGAATCCTCCAGGGGTTGCCCATTTTCATGTTCCTATTGTATTTCATCCACCTTCAACGGAATAAGATTCTTTAGCATGGAACGGGTAAAAAATGATATTTACAGAATTCTTGACTATAAACCAAGACTTATAAAATTTGTTGACAGAACATTTAATTGCCATAGGGAACGAGCAAAAGAAATACTAAGGTTCTTAATATCCTTAAATTGTGAAACAGTTTTTCATTTTGAGGCAGCCGCAGATCTTTTTGACAATGAGATGCTGGATATACTTGGAAACGCCCCAAAAGGCAGGATTCAGCTCGAAATTGGGATTCAGACTATAAACACTCAAACCTTGAAGGAAATTGCCAGAGTAACGGATATAGACGTGTTAACCGGGAATGTGAAAAAAATCCTGAGCATTGGAAATATCCATGTGCATCTTGACCTCATAGCAGGTTTACCTTATGAGGATTTTGAAGGTTTTAAAAAATCCTTTAATTATGTCTATAACTTGAAACCTCAACAGCTTCAACTGGGATTTCTGAAAATTCTAAAGGGCTCAAGAATACGGGAAGAATCCGAAAAACACGGTTTCTATTTCAGAGACTATGCACCATACGAGGTCTTGAAAAATAAGTACATTTCATATGACGAAATTCTTCTTTTAAAAGACATTGAGGAGGCTTTCGAGAGATATTACAATTCCGGCAGGTTTGGTAATTCACTAAACTTTATTGAAACAAATTATTTTACTACAGACTCATTTACTATGTATGAAATGTTGGCACATTACTGCAGGACAAACGGTTATCTGGACAGACCCGTATCCTATAGGGAAAATATAAAGATTCTGTACAGTTTCTATAAAGACACTTGTAAAGATAGTACAGACTTTGAAAAGTTCCGACAATACATGATATTTGATTTTCTCAGCACAGACAGTTCCGGTGCAATTCCGGATTGCCTGAAAAGGGAAGATGATTCTCTGTCTCCCGGTGATATTCACCCTATGCTTAGAAATGGAGAGTTTATTGATAGATATCTTCCTCAATACAAAGGTACTCAGGCAAAAAATATACTGAAAAGAGTATTCTTTGTTAAATTAAATTTATTATATCCATATGATGAAGTGCTTTTGTTGGACTATTCATCCAAAGACGAAGTTTCAGGGAAGTATCGGAGTATATCAGTAAAAGGAGATAGGCTGTAAGTTGTTATATTCCTATAGAAGAAACAAGATCTATCAGCTTTCTCCAGTTTTTAATATCTTCACAAAGTGCATTTTTTCCGGCTTCGGTAATGCGATAGTATTTACGGGGAGGTTCGTTGGAGTCTTTCCCCCAATACACTTCCGTAAGTTTTTCTTTATTGAGCCTTCTCAGAATAGCATAAAAGGTACTGTCATTTACTTCAGGGAATAACGCACCCATCTGTTTCATTACATCATATCCATACATATCTTGTTTTGATATGACATGAAGAATACACATGTCAAGAACTCCCTTTTTTATTTGTGCATCCATATCTGTTTACCTTTCTTAAGAAATAATATTGAGCTGATTACGCCTGCCCAGACAGTAGAAGCATTGTAAATATTATACTGATACTTCAGGTAAAGACGATTTAAAATCAAAAGGATAACAATGCTAACTATTAATTCAAACCTTATAAGAAATGTTAATGTAATTCCCAATTTACTCGCATAATTCAAAACGATATAAGAAATTAACCAGCAACAAAACATAAAAATTGAGAAAAACCCGAATATGAAGTAATAACCCGTTGTTAACTTGAATGTTGAAACTGAACTGATTTCACCACCAAGTATAAATAAAAGTAATAAAGGAAACACAATGCAGAAAGTAATATTGGTAAGAAAATAAGGATTGCTGTTACCAACCACCAGACAAATGAAAAAGTACAGCAAAAGTACTATTGCTGCTATCTTCCGTATAGTTGCCAGATTGGGTATTGCTTGTATATACGGTTCATTAAGGATATCCTTTATTTCTGAATATGTAAAATAATGTTAATAATATTAATAATATTATTAATAATATTAGTGTAACGTTTCTTTCACTTTTTTGTATTATAAACTGACAAACACAAAAGTGAGTATTTAATAATATTTTTAAAATGACCACATATATTTTAAAATGAGAAATATTTTATAAAATTACTAATAACTACCACCGCATAAAAGGGAGGGGCTTAAATGACCAAACCGGAATTTGATTTTAGGGAACTGATTAAACGAGACAGAGAGGAACATATACGCAAACAGTTTGACGGAACATTCCTGGATTATCTGCAAATAGTTGATTCCAATCCGGAGGTTGCCATGCTGTCTCATCAAAGATTGTATGAGCTTATCAGCACTAAGGGAGTTGAAGCTGTTAAAACCGAGGAAAATCCAAGGTTAAGAAGAATATACGGAAATGACATAATTAAAAGATACACATTTTTTGAAGACGATTTTTTTGGAATTGATAAAACTATAATGAAAATCGTTAGGTATTTCCATTCTGCTGCAATGGCAGGGGAAGAAGCCAGACAGGTTTTATATCTTGTGGGGCCGGTTGGAGCGGGTAAATCATCACTAATGGAAGCACTAAAAAAGGCATTGGAATCTGCTCCACCGATATATTCCTTAAAGGATTGCCCAATGAGGGAGGAACCTCTTCATTTAATTCCAAAACACCTTCGAAAGGATTTTGAGGAAAAATTAAATATAAAAATTGAAGGGGATTTGTGTCCTGTTTGCAGATACCGTTTAAAGAATGAGTATAACGGGGAGTACGAAAAGTTTCCTGTTGAATCAACAGGCTTTTCCATAAGGTCAAGAAAGGGAATTGGCGTGGTGCCTCCCGTAGACCCTAACAACCAGGATACTTCCATACTTACCGGCAGTGTGGATATCTCAAAAATAGACCTATATTCAGAAGACGACCCAAGGGTATTGTCCTTAAATGGTGCTTTCAATGCGGGAAACAGAGGTATTGTGGAGTTTATAGAGGTATTCAAAAATGAAACGGAATACCTTCACACCATGATAACAGCAACTCAGGAAAAATCCATTCCGTCACCGGGCAAGGGCTCAATGATATATTTTGACGGAGTCATACTGGCTCATTCCAACGAGGCGGAATGGAACAAATTCAAGTCAGACCATACAAATGAAGCTATATTGGACAGAATTGTAAGAATTGAGGTACCCTACTGCCTTGAACTAAACGAGGAAATAAAAATCTATGAAAAAATGCTTTCAAAGAGCAAATTCAACGCACATATAGCACCTCATACCATAGAAATAGCATCCATGTTTGCAATACTGACAAGATTGAGTCCATCTAATAAGGTAGACCCGCTTACCAAGCTTAAAATATATAACGGAGAGGAAATCCTGGAAAAAGGAATGACTCGTAAAATAGACATATTCGAGCTCCATGAGGAAGCAGCCCGAGAAGGCATGACGGGTATATCAACAAGATTTATAATGAAATCCCTTGATACTACTCTGTCCGAATCCGAGAATGATTGTATAAATCCGATTGCAGTTATGGAGACATTGATAAAATCTGTAAAAGAGCTGGGAATAGGTGATGATGAAAAAGAACGCTATTTAAGGCTTATATATGATTCTGTTAAGAAGGAATACAATAAGATTCTGGAAAAAGAGGTTACAAAGGCGTTCATTCATGGATACAGAGAGCAGGCTGAGAGTCTTTTCAACAATTATCTTGACCACGCAGAGGCCTTTGTCAATAAAACCAAGATAAAGGATAAGAACACAGGTGAAGAGCTTGAGCCGGATGAAAAATTCATGCGTTCAATTGAAGAACAGATAGGTATCTCCGATACTGCGGTAAAGGGGTTCAGGTCAGATGTTACTGCATATATGTTCTTTGTTATGAGAAATGGGGGTAGTCTGGATTATACCAGCTATGAGCCTCTGAAGGATGCAATAGAGAAAAAGCTGACTGCATCTGTAAGAGATTTAAGCAGAATTATAACACAGGCAAAAGTAAGGGATAAAGAACAGACTCAGAAATATAACACAATGGTGGAGGAAATGAAGAAGAACGGCTACTGCGACCACTGCTGCAATGTCATATTGAAATATGCTGCAAACAATCTGTGGAAGGATTAATCGGAGGATAAAATATGGCTATTTTCAGAGACTGCAGTAACATCGGAAAAGACCGGTCAGCCGAAGACAGAAGGAGACACAAGGAACTTGTGGAGGAATCAATAAAGAAGAATTTAGGTAGTATTATTGCAGAAGAAAGCATAATTGGTAAAAGTAAGGATAAGAAAATCAAGATTCCCATAAAAGGAATAAAGGAATTCCAGTTTATATATGGCAAATCTAAACCCGGAGTAGGCGCAGGCGACGGTAATGAAAAGAGGGGCGATAAATTCGAAGGAGAAGCACAGGAAGGAAAAGGCAAGGGAGGTGCCGGGAGTCAGGAGGGAGAAGAGTTTTATGAAACAGAGATAACCATTGAGGAGGTAATAAGATACCTTTTTGATGACATGAACCTTCCGGATATTGATAAAAAGCAGTTATCCCAGTTGGAGGAAAAAAGCTACAGAAAGCTTGGTTACCAGCACAAGGGTATTCCTCCGAGACTTGCCAAAAAACGCTCCGTCATTGAAAAAATAAAGCGCAAACAAGCCTCCAAAAGGCCCGAAGATGGAGAGGATACTACATATGATAAAGAGGAAAGGGAAGAAAGATTTCCGTTTATAGAAGAAGATTTAAGGTATTACAGAATCAAAGAGGAGAACAAAAGGGATTATAATGCAGTTGTTCTGTGCATTATGGATGTTTCAGGTTCTATGGATCAAACAAAAAAATATCTGGCAAGAAGCTTTTATTTCCTTTTGTATCAATTCCTACGACTGAAATATGCCAACGTGGATGTTGTTTTTATAGCTCACACAACAACTGCAAAGGAAGTAAACG
>JAEZIU010000225.1 GCA_023436485.1 Bacillota bacterium
ATATATTAGTAAAACAATATATACCTTGTATTATATACACGATTAAAAAAATGTATCTTGATTTCAAGCTAAGAACAAAGGAAAAAACAATAACACAAACAAGTAAAGAAATCAAGAATTTATAACCAAACGTACCTTCGCCGGTTTTTGGCAACATCAAAAAGTTGAAAAGGGTTGTCTTAAATGCATTTAAAATTATCAAAATTGCTGAAACAATCACTGCGTTTCGGTATGGTTTATTCTTGAGTGCATTTAAAACTCTACCATAAAAATTATTGAACATTACGTTTTAAATTTACCTTTCTAAGTAATAACAGTATATACCATAATATATTCTATAAGAATTTATTCAATTTGTAAATTTCTATAAAATATTAATATTTGCTATTGAATTTTTCCATGAGGTTCATGGTATTATTATAAGACTGTTTGACATTAGATTTATTTCTACTGTTTATATAAGGTGCTTTTACATCAGGTGAAGGAACCGGAAGTATTTTGTAAACAGGTTTATTTTTTGAAGAATACATATCCACCCATGTGGGTACATAAGTTACATCTTTTAAATTGATGCCGCCTTTAGTGTCTTTTTCAAGCTTAAGGGTAACGATAACTCCATCCTCAGTATAAACTTTATTAATTCGTTTTGCTTTGTCTGTACGCCTGTAGCCGGATATAAAATTACCCATAGAATAAATAATAAATTTATTTTTACCATTTACTTTTACTATTTCAGATTTTTGTACAACATGAGGGTGAGAACCAAGTATTATATCAGCTCCCCATGACAGAATCTTTTTGGACAAATTTGTCTGATTGGTACTTGGTGTACGAATATATTCATTTCCCCAGTGAAGGACAGTTATAACTGTATCAGCTCCCTTTGTTTTTACTTCTTTTATATCATTTTGAATCTTGGATTCGTTTAATATACTAAGATATTTGGATTTATCACTGCTGCTTAACTTTGCTTCATGGCCGTTGAAGAATTGAGAATAGCTTAGAATAGCTATTTTAATGCCTTTGACATCTTTAATAACATATTTGTCTTTGCCGTTGACAGAGCTTCCGATGTTCACCATCTTATTTTCTCTGATTTTTTGAATAGTTCTTGTAAGACCGTTGATACCCCAGTCAAGACAATGGTTGTTGGAGGTGGAGAGTACATCAACTCCTGAACCGGATAAAGCGGGAAGTATGCTGTCAGGAGAGTTGAAAAGAGGAAAACTTCTGTACTTGATACCTGCACCTGCTGTAACCGTTTCAAAATTAGCTATTGTCAGGTCGGATGAACTCAAATATGGTTTTACATATTCGAAAAATCCATTGAAGTCATATTTATTATTTTTAGAATCATATGCACTATTAAGATTTCCCTGGTGCAACATAATATCTCCCACAGCTGATATTGTAATAGACTGAGGTAGTGGTGGAGTGCTTAGAGTTTTGGGTGCATCAGGTAAATTGGCGGAATTTTCTGTCGAACCGGTAAAACTGCTTTGAGCAGGGGTGTTTGGTGCGGCAGATTTTATCTGGTCTGTATTGAGACCACCTATTGCCAGTATTATTGTTGTGCTGACTAAAAGTAAAAAGCACATAATACATAGTACGTAAAAAGTGCGTTTGAAGAGAATTATCTTAGATTTCATTATGTAAACCATTCCTCTTTTTGATTTTCGGTTGGTGTCTTCTTAATCGGAAATATCCTATGTGTTTGAACTACAATAAACTATACCATAATATTAATTGAAATTGGTATAATTTTTGAATAATATGGAAATAATATTAAATTAAATGTTTTTAATATGTTTGAAAAAGCAAATATTTGGTATTAATATTATAGTATGTATATATAAAAAACTGGGAGAGTTGATATGACAAATATAGATAGAGTAATTATGATTGTGCTTGACAGTGTGGGAATAGGTGAGCTTCCTGATGCCGGAGAATACGGTGATAAAGGAAGCAATACCTTAGGTAATATCGTGAAGGTTTGTAATGGAATAAACCTTCCAAACCTCAGCCAACTTGGAATGGGAAAGATAGCGGGAGTAGACTATCTTCCCGTACCGGAACATGTTACAGGTAGCTATGGAAGAATGTCCGAGGTGTCAAAAGGAAAAGATACAATAACAGGACATTGGGAAATATCAGGGCTGCAGCTTGCATATCCGTTTCCAACATACCCGGACGGGTTCCCAAAGGAAGTGCTGGAGGAGTTTGAAAAGCTTACGGGAAGAGGTGTTCTTGCAAACTGTGCCGCATCGGGGACCGAAATAATAAAGGAGTACGGCGAGGAACATATGAAGACCGGGAAACTCATAGTTTATACATCTGCGGACAGTGTATTCCAGATTGCGGCTCATGAGGAAGTGGTTCCTCTGGAGGAATTGTACCGTATTTGCAGTATAGCAAGGGAGATGCTGCAAGGTGAACACATGGTTGGACGTGTTATTGCAAGACCGTTTATTGGTGAGCCGGGCAACTTTACACGAACATCAAACAGAAGAGATTTTTCAGCAGAGCCTACATCGGACACGGTTTTGGATATTCTGAATAAAAAGGGTCTGGATGTTATTGCGGTGGGAAAAATAGAAGACATATTTTCAAAAAAAGGAATCTCTGCGGCTGAACATACAAAAGACAACATGAACGGTGTTGACGTTACATTAAAATTTATGAATGCAGAGAATAGAGGCTTGATTTTCACAAACCTTGTAGATTTTGATATGCTATTCGGACACAGAAATAATCCGAAGGGCTACAAACAGGCTTTAGAGGAATTCGACAACAGGCTGCCTGAAATTTTATCTGCCATGAGAGATAACGATATGTTGATAATTACAGCAGATCACGGATGTGACCCTACTACTCCGAGTACCGACCATTCCAGAGAACATGTACCTGTAATTATATATGGTAAAGGTATACGAGAGGATATAAATCTTGGAACAAGAAAAACCTTTTCGGATATAGCCTGCACAATTGCAGATGTATTTAACGCTGAGAACAAATTCCCGGGACAAAGCTTTTTAAGAGAGATTCTTAAATAATATAGTTTGACAAATATGGTATTTAATTGGACAAATTCATTAGAATAAGAAATTTGAACGATAATGTGTCAGATTTGCATTTGCAATCAGACTAGTTTTATATTAATATATGCAGTATAACTTAATAAGAACTACAGATAAGGGAAGCAGGTTTGAAACCTGCACGGTCCCGCCGCTGTGTTGGAGGAGTTCTCCATATTATCCACTGGTACATTAACCGGGAAGGGTTGGAGAGTGTTGATGCCTTAGTCAGAATACCTGTCTGTATGTTTGCACTGGTAACTCTACGAGTGATAGGGGGTGTGTTTAGCAGAATATTTCCAGATGGAATTATGCCCTTTAAACACAAATACGTTTAAAGGGCTTTTTTGTTGAACGATAATAATATGTATAACGATGGGAGATAAAAACAAAATGAAAAGAAGATTGAGAGTTCTATATTTAATACTTGCAGTGATTTTTATAACAGGAAGCTTCGGAGCATGTGCCAATGATACAAATCAACAGGCATCGGAAACCACTCAGGCAGTAGGTACGTCTGTGAAAAATACTACAGCAGAAAAATACCCTCTTACCTTGAAGGATTCAAAGGGTACTGAGGTAACTTTACAAAGTAAGCCGGAGAAAATAGTCAGCATGCCTCTGGGAACTTGTGAAATGCTTATGTCCATGGTAGATAAAAGCAGAATAGCAGCAATGACTTATTATGCGGACGATGCCAAGGTTTCCAATATTGCTGATGAAGCAAAAGGGGTCGGTACAAGAACCGAGACCAATGCGGAAAAAATAATTGCATTGCAGCCTGACCTTGTTCTTATGGATAATCTGGCAGATGCAAATGTTATTAAACAGCTTAGAGATGCAAAAATAACCGTGTTTATGCTAAATACACCCTCAAATATTGAGCAGGTAAAAGATAATCTTAAACTGCTGGGAAAAATCGTAGGAGAGGAAACCAAAGCACAGGATATAACTGATTGGATGGAAAAGAAGATAAAGGCTGTATCCGATAAAATTGAACTAATTACTGATGACCAGAAACAAACGGTACTTGATTATAGTGAAATGGGTACAACAAGCGGAAAAGGAACAAATTTTGATGATATTGTTACAAGAGCGGGCCTCATAAACCCTATATCAAAGGAAGGTCTTGAAGGATGGCCTGAATTGTCCAAGGAAATGATAATAAAGTATAATCCTCAGATTATTATTCTGCCTTCATGGTACTATGATACAAAGGTTAACTTTTATTCTTTGAATGAGAAGATAAAAGGCGACAAGGCACTGGCTGATGTAAAAGCAGTAAAGAACAATAAAATAATTTCAGTACCGTATAACCATATTTCATCAACATCACAATACGCTGTACTGGCAGTAGAGGATATTGCAAAGTTTGCCTATCCGGGACTGTTTAAATAAACCGGAGGAAACATGGGAGATAGAAAAATCAAAACACGCTTGAGAAATATCGGAATTATACCCACAATGCTGATTCTTCTACTGATTGTAATGGTTGCAGGAACAGCAATAGGAGCTGTAAATGTTCCTTTTTTAGATACCTTTAAAATTATACTGAAAAATGTAGGAATTTTAAAAAATGCCACCTTTTCTGAAGGGCAAGAACCTATAATTTTTCTTGTAAGGTTCCCAAGAGTATTAGTAGCTGCACTTGCGGGATTAGCTCTTGCCTCCTCAGGAGCAGTCATGCAGGGAATGTTCAGAAATCCCATGGCCGACCCGGGATTGCTGGGAATATCCAGCGGCTCCGGGCTGGGAGCGGTTCTGGCTATAAAACTGGGGTTAACTGCTGCAAGCATGTATTTTATGCCGTTATTTGCCTTTGCAGGAGCATTTATTGCAATATTTATAATTTACATACTGTCCTATCAGAAAGGAAAAGTACCCGTGCTTACCCTGATGCTTTCAGGAATTGCGGTGAGTACTTTTATAGGGGCAATAACCAATATTATACTTACTTTGTCCTATGATTATCAGGTTAAGGAGTTTCTTTTCTGGTCCACCGGAGGCCTTGATGGCAGACGTTGGGAACACGTTCAGCTTGTGGCGCTTCCTATTATCATAAGCGTTGTACTTATGTTTGTTTTTTCAAGAGATTTAAATGTTCTTATGCTGGGAGAAGAGGAAGCAAGGTCGGTAGGATTAAGTTCAGGAAAAATAAGAACAGTACTACTTGTATTGGTTTCCATTGCCACAGCCAGTGCGGTTTGTGTCAGCGGTGCCATTAGCTTTGTCGGACTGATTGTTCCTCATATTATGAGGATTTTGGTTGGGCCCAATTACAAAAAGCTGCTGCCTGCCAGCAGTATCGGAGGGGCAATTTTCCTTGTAGCCTGTGATCTTGTATCCCGTGTGGTAGTCATTCCTTATGAGATTGGGGTAGGAATAATAACAGCATTGGTGGGGGCTCCGTATTTCCTTTACCTTTTACTTAGGAGTAAAAAGGAAGGAGGAGCGGTAATCTGAGATGGATAGCATTATTGAAATACAAAACCTAAAATATGAGATTAACAATAAAATAATACTTGATAATATTTGCATGAAGGTAAAAAAAGGTGAGCTGGTTGGCCTCATAGGCCCTAATGGTGCGGGAAAAACCACATTGCTTAAATGCTTGAACGGCATTTACAAGGCAGAAGGTACTGTAAAGATTAACGGATCATTAATAAATCAAATGAAAAGCAAAAGCCTTGCCGAAAAGGTAGCTCTAATGCATCAGAACACCCAGATAGGTTTTCCGTTTCCTGCAAGGGAAGTAGTACTTATGGGAAGGTATCCTTATCTTAAAAGGATGCAGAGGGAGAGCAAAGAGGACAATAAAATTGCAAGAAAAAACATGGAGTATACAGATACTGAAAAGCTTGAGGATTGTGCAATAAACGAAATGTCAGGGGGAGAAAGGCAGAGAGTGCTTTTTGCCAAAACCTTGACTCAGGAAACAGGTATCATACTTCTTGACGAACCTACCGCAAATCTGGATATAACATATCAGGAGCAGATATTCAAATACTCCAGAGAGTTGTCTGAACAGGGAAAAATCGTAATAGCTGCAATCCATGACCTGAAAATTGCTGCAAAATATTGCACACGTCTTGTTCTCATGAATAATGGACGGATTGTTGCAGACGGAAGCCCTGAGGAAGTTCTTACTTCCCGGAACCTGTCACGCGTTTATGGTGTAAATGCACTGGTTTACAAAAACAGAATTACAGGCTTGTTGGATATCTACATTCATAAGTTTAATCAAAACAACAAATCCGTAAGATTTCACGTAATAGGCGGAGGTGGAACAGCAGGAAGTGTAATAAGACAGCTTTACGAGCAAGGGTATAACATATCTGCCGGTGTCTTTTCACAGGGTGACAGCGACATTGCATCAGCAGAGGTGTTCGGTATAGATTATCTGGTGGAAAAGCCTTTTTCCGGCATTTCAGATGAGCTTTTCAATAAAAATATTTTATATGTAAAGGACTCTCAAACAACAATACTATGCAATATGCCGTTGGGACTGCAGAATATCAGGAATCTGGAGGCTGCGGAGCAGGCGGAGAAGCTTGTTATAATAGAGGACGACCTGCCAGAAACAAGAGACTTTACTGGCGGTAAAGCCTTAGAAATATACAACCGCCTTAAAAGAAGGGCGGTTGCAGTAATAGATTCGTCCAGACTCCATGAAATACTTTGAATGAGCAGTAATTGATTTATATATCCTGTTCAAAGGTCATACAGTCCACATAGTAATCATTAAAATCTTTACTGTTGGAAAGTTCTATATAATTGATGAATTTACTGATTTCCTGTGCCACAGGCAGCAATGATTTACTGGTAAGTACATCAATGGCCCCCTGGGCGGCGGCATTTCCGATAGATATAATCCGGCCTTCCAGTTCCCCGGGGATAAGGCCGATTTTTAATGCACTTTTAATGTTAATGTAGCTGCCGAAGCCGCCAGCCAGATACACATTCTCAATATCTTCAAACCTGATTCCGGCACTTTTAACAAGTACTCTTATTCCTGCAGCTATAGCGGCTTTTGCATTCTGAATTTCACGGATATCACGCTGAGTTAGAATTATTTGGGTGCCGGAAAGGGTCTCGGTGGCGTTGCAAAGTACAAAAGCATTAACCCCGTCTACGGAAACTATTCTGTCGCATAGAGGTTCTTGCTCAGAGGAATCCGGCTTCCATGCCGTATCAATCCGTCCGGTTTCGTCAACTATACCAACTTTAAGGAGTTCTGCCAGCAGGTCAACAACACCTGTACCGCATAAGCCCAGTGGTTTTGTGTTTCCAATAGTGGTAAAAGTGATCCCCTGCTTTAAGGAAACGCTGTTAATGGCACCATTGACACTTCCCATACCATTTTTAATATTTGCTCCCTCAAAAGCAGGACCTGCGGCTGCCGAGCAGGCGTACATCCCACCTTTTCCTCCCAGTACAATTTCTCCGTTAGTCCCAATATCTATGAGAAGGGAGGCAGACGCCTGCTGATACATACCGGCAGTAAGTACTGCTCCAACAGTATCTGCACCCACATAAGCAGATACACAGGGCAAAATATAAACTGTACCATGGGGGTTGATATCCAGACCAAGTTCTCCGGCTTTTGTTCTTACAGTGGAAGTAAATACAGGGACAAAGGGTGCAATTGCTATATTCGATGGATTTATTTTAAGGAGCAGATGGAGCATTGTGGTGTTGCCAGCAAAAGTCATTGTGTAAACATCCATTGGGATAATGTTCGCCTGTTTACATAATAATGTGATGCAAACATTTAAAGATTTCATAAGCAAGTCGTTGAGCTGTTCCAGCCCATGCTGATTTTCCATGGCATAACCGATTCGTGAAATTACATCGGCACCGAAGGCCTTTTGGGGATTCAGAAGAGAGGTGACACAAACCTTTTTACCCGTCGTCAAGTCCATCAAATAGGCCGCAATGGTGGTTGTTCCGATATCTACAGCTACTCCGTACAGGGTATTTGTAGTATTACCGGATTCCACTGCAATGATGTCAGAGGAGTCTATTACAAGGGTTGCTTCAAAACCCTCTTGTCTTATAACGTGGGGAAGTCTTCTTAAAAGTTCTAAATCCTGTATTTGAAACAACGGTTCATTGTATCCGTCCTGAATAATCCTTTCAAAATCGGAAAGAGAATTATCAAGGGAAGGTTTTTTAAGGGTTTTGTAAACCTTTGTTACCAGAGGGTCAAATACAATATCCCTCTGCACACTTTCGGTAGCTATCCTTGCAGGAAGTTCACTGTAATCTATTGATATTTCAATATCAGATTGGATTTTATAACGACAAGCCAATCTATAGCCACTTTCTACTGCTTCACGCCCCAACAGTTTTATTTCTTCGGCTTCTGCGGAACTGCTATTTTCGGAACTGAGCTTCACTCTGCATTTACCGCAGGAACCATTACCGTTACAGGGCGAATCAATGTAAAAGCCGTTTTCTCTTAGCAATTCAAGTAAGGTCTTATCCTTAACTGTGCTATAAACCTTGGAACATCCGTCTTTTTTGACCATTACCTTAAACATCCGAATTATCTCCTTCGACCGTTATTATGTCATTGTCATTGGATGCGGCAATCCTGGTACCCGGGGGTACTATCAGCACTTCATTCTTATTAAACCTGCCGTTTAACATGTTTTCAAGTAGGCCGGGATTACCCGTTACTTCAAAGAAATCCCAATTTAGAAAATCAGCAGCAGAGCGTGCCGCCGACCTGTAAAATTCATTATTGTTAAAGGAACTCCATGAAATAAAGCCGGCATTATTGTACTCTTTCATCCAGCTTTGCTCCATTTCCATAAGATACTCAGCATTTTCTTCACCGTATTTTTGAATGTATTCTTTTTTGAGTGTCAGGAATTTAAGTTCTCCCGGCTGCCAGCCTCGCTCAATCCAGCCAGTTGAGAACCAGTAAGTTCCGGGTTGCTGCCTGAACAAATCCATATACTTTTCCTTGGAGCCCAAAAGCAGGGTAATGCAGTCATGGGCTTTAGGAACTACCATGGGCAGCCTTTGACTGCTTATCCCAGTAATTCCGTTACTGCAAAGTCCATAACAGACAATTATATAATCATAATCGGGACAAGTATCAAAGTAATTATAGGGAAAACCTTTGTTGACTTTGTCAATTTCCTCCTGAATCCGTTTATTCAACTTTTCAGGTGTATCATGCAAACCCTGGTGCAAAAAAGTTACATCGGTATAATGCTCTGACTGACTGGAAAGATAAGATATCTCTCTGTTTAGTACATCACAGGCTATAACTTTTAGACGAAGCATTTTTTCACCCCTTACACTCATACAGGTAATGTTACGCTTCCGCAGATTTACAGGCTTTAACTGCTTCCTCGGCAGCTGAAGCTGCATCCGGAGTATATATGTCTGCTGAAATCTTATCGCAATAGCTCTGATTAACAGGAGCACCGCCAATCATTATAGTTACCTTTTCTCTGATCTCTGCATTTTTCGCAGCATTAACTACGTTTTCCATTTCAGGCATAGTAGTTGTAAGCAAAGTAGAGCAACAGATAATCTGAGCATTTTCCTGAATTGCCATGTCAATAAATTTCTGTGCCGATACATTGACACCAAGGTCAACAACTTCCAGACCTCTGCCTTCCATCATCATCTTGACCAGATTCTTACCTATATCATGGAGATCACCGAATACTGTTCCTATAACAACTTTTCCTACAGCCTTTGCACCGCTTGAAATAAGAAGTGGCTTAATAATTTCTGTTCCCGCGTTCATAGCCCTTGCCGCAATCAGCACATCGGGAACGTAAATCTCATCTTTTTTAAATTTCTCACCTATAACAGACATTCCATCCAGTAGTCCGCTATTTAAAATATCAACAGCTGATAAACCTTCATCAACAGCTTTTTGAACCAATTCCTTTACAACCTTGGCTTTGCCTGACTGCAAGGCCTGTGAAATTTCATTTAATATACTCATTTTTACAACCTCACTTTACTGTATTAGCTATGTCATATATTATACAAAAAAAGTATAAATATTCAAATCATATTATTTTAACAATGTTAAACGGAGAATAAGTAAGTTTTTGTAATATATAACTTATTAAACAATAAATAGGTATATATGGTCAGAGAAAAAATATTATAAACACATTGACAATTAATTAACAAAGGGTTACAATTTAATTGTTAAATAATTAACAGGGCTTCTAAAAAGCATTGTTAAAAAAATAACAATACTCCAAGTATATAAGCTACTAGTATTATTAATTTCGAAGGAACACAACTTAGACTTCAAGAATATGGAGGGTGACTTATTATGACTAAGAAAAATTTGGTGGTAAATAGTGTAGATACTCTATTGGAAAAACTGGCAGAGATAAGGAAGGCACAGCAAGAATACTCAACATTTACTCAGGAGCAGGTTGATAAGATATTTCTGGCTGCATCACTTGCTGCTAATAAAAAGAGGATTCCTCTTGCTAAAATGGCTCAGGCTGAAACAGGAATGGGTATTATAGAAGACAAGGTAATAAAAAACCATTATGCAGCAGAGTACATTTACAATGCATATAAGGATACACAAACCTGTGGTGTTATTGAACGTGACGAAGCTTTCGGTATCACAAAGATAGCTGAACCTCTTGGTGTTGTGGCAGCGATAGTACCATCTACAAACCCAACGTCAACAGCTATTTTCAAGGCACTTATTGCATTGAAAACAAGAAACGGAATTATATTCTCACCACATCCAAAAGCAAAGAAGTGTACTATTGAGGCAGCAAACATAATATTGGAAGCAGCTGTTGCAGCAGGGGCACCAGAGGGAATCATTGGCTGGGTTGATGAGCCTACAATAGAGCTTTCTGAAAGAGTTATGAAGGAATCTGATATAATACTTGCTACAGGCGGACCCGGAATGGTTAAGGCTGCATACTCATCAGGAAAGCCGGCAATAGGCGTTGGACCCGGTAACGTTCCTGCAATAATTGACGAAAGTGCCGATATAAAGACAGCTGTAAGCTCAATTATTGTTTCAAAGACATTTGACAACGGTATGATTTGTGCTTCTGAGCAGTCAGTAATCGTTTTAGATAAAATATACAGCGAAGTTAAAAAAGAGTTTATTCTCAGGGGCGCTTACATGCTCAACAAGGAAGAAACTCAAAAGGTAAGAGAAGTTATATTGATTAACGGTGCATTAAATGCTAAAATCGCTGGTCAGACAGCTCATACTATTGCAAAATTGGCAGGTTTTGAAGTTCCGGCTGAAGCAAAGGTATTGGTAGGAGAGGTTGAGTCACTAGAATTGTCAGAAGCTTTCGCACATGA
The DNA here is from genome assembly GCA_023436485.1 of Bacillota bacterium. Classification (GTDB taxonomy): domain Bacteria; phylum Bacillota; class Clostridia; order Acetivibrionales; family DSM-1351; genus Ruminiclostridium. The sequence continues at coordinate 11,403 of JAEZIU010000225.1, forward strand.
AAAGCTTTCACCTGTACTTGCGATGTACAAGGCAAAAAGCTTTGATGACGCTTTATTAAAGGCTGAAAAACTTATAGCAGACGGCGGATTTGGTCATACTGCTTCACTATATATTGATACTGTAAACAGCAAGGATAAACTTGATAAATTCACTGCAACAATGAAGACTTGCAGAATTCTTATAAATACACCAGCTGCACAGGGCGGAATCGGAGACCTCTACAACTTTAAACTTGCTCCTTCACTTACCCTTGGCTGCGGTTCATGGGGTGGCAACTCCGTTTCAGAAAATGTCGGAGTAAAGCATCTGATTAATATTAAGACTGTTGCCGAGAGGAGAGAGAATATGCTGTGGTTCAGAGCACCTGAAAAGGTTTATTTCAAGAAAGGATGCCTTGGTGTTGCATTAAGAGAGCTCAAGACTGAGATGAATAAGCAAAGGGCATTCATAGTTACAGACTCCTTCCTTTATAACAACGGATACACAAAAGCTGTTACAAAACTTTTGGATGATATGAATATCAAGCATCATACTTTCTTTGATGTAGCTCCTGACCCGACACTTGCTTGTGCAAAGCTTGGTGCCGAAGCCATGAGAGATTTCAAGCCTGATGTTATCATTGCAATAGGCGGAGGTTCCGCAATGGACGCAGGTAAAATTATGTGGACAATGTATGAACATCCTGAAGTTGATTTCCAGGATCTCGCAATGAGATTTATGGATATCAGAAAAAGAGTATACACATTCCCTAAGATGGGTGAGAAGGCATACTTTATTGCAATCCCCACATCGGCAGGAACAGGTTCCGAGGTAACACCGTTTGCAGTTATTACAGACGAACAGACAGGTGTAAAGTATCCTCTTGCGGACTACGAGCTTATGCCTAAGATGGCAATAGTTGATGCGGACCTTATGATGAACATGCCAAAGGGGCTTACATCAGCTTCCGGTATAGATGCTTTGACACATGCTCTTGAAGCATACGCGTCAATGCTTTCAACAGATTATACAAAGGGTCATGCATTGCAGGCAACAAAGAGTATTTTTGAATACTTGCCTTCAGCATATGAAAACGGTGCAAAAGATCCTGTAGCAAGAGAAAAAATGGCTGACGCATCTACAATGGCAGGTATGGCGTTTGCGAACTCATTCCTGGGTGTTTGTCACTCAATGGCTCACAAGCTGGGAGCATTCCACCACTTGCCTCACGGTGTGGCAAATGCACTGCTGATCAATGAAGTAATGAAGTTCAATATAGCTGAAGCTCCTACAAAGATGGGTGCGTTCTCACAGTATAAGTACCCTGAAATACTCAAGAGATACGCAGAAGTAGCATCCTTTATCGGAATCACAGGGTCCAGCGATGAAGACAAATTCAAAAAACTTATAGCCAAAATAGATGAATTAAAGACAAAAGTAGGATTGCCAAAGACTATCAAGGAAGCAGGCGTTAATGAAGAAAAATTCCTTGCTACCTTAGACGAAATGGTTGAACAGGCATTCGATGATCAGTGCACAGGTGCCAACCCAAGATACCCACTCTTGAGTGAAATCAAGGATATGTACCTGAAGGTTTACTACGGCAAGTAAGAAAACCAACGCATATATATTCAAATTAGCCGCATATTATTGTCAATCGGTAGTTGACAGTTATATGCGGCTTATTTAGTGAATCGATTTCAAATAATAATATTGCTATAATTATTAGCGTGTGGTACATTTTGGTAATTGGATTATGATTTAAAGGGTATATATATATATTGGATACTAATACGTACGACATATTGAAAAGGAGGATTTTACCATATGAGTTTTAATTATTTTATTCCATCGAGAATACTTTTTGGTAAGGGACAGCTTTCTAATCTTCATAGTCAGTGCCTTCCGGGGAAAAAAGCATTGATTGTTACATCAGCCGGAACATCTATGAAAAGGTACGGTTATCTTGGAAGGCTGGAAGATGAACTTAAAAAGGCAAATGTAGAATTCATTTTATATGATAAAATATTGCCAAACCCCATAAAGCCTCACGTCATGGAGGGTGCAAAACTTGCAAAAGAAAATGGCTGTGACTTCATTATTGGTCTTGGAGGCGGCAGCAGTATTGATTCTGCAAAATCTATTGCTGTTATGGCTTCAAATAAAGGTGACTATTGGGATTATGTAGGTGGGGGCTCCGGTAAGGGCATGCCTGTTACTGTTAATCCGCTGCCTGTGGTGGCTATTACAACTACTGCCGGTACGGGTACTGAGGCAGACCCGTGGACAGTTATAACCAATGACGAGACCAATGAAAAAATCGGCTTTGGCTATGATAAAACTTTTCCTGTTTTGTCTATAGTGGACCCGGACCTGATGATGACGGTTCCTGCAAATCTTACAGCTTACCAGGGTTTTGATGCACTTTTCCACAGCACAGAGGGCTATATAAATGTAGTAGCAAATGAAATGAGTGACATGTATGCCCTAAAGAGTATAGAGCTCATTGGTAAGTATCTTTCAAAAGCAGTAAATGATGGTTCCAACGAAGAGGCACGTGAAAAGGTTGCTTTGGCAAATACACTTGCAGGAATGGTTGAATCCACCTCAGGCTGTACTTCAGAACATTCCCTTGAACATGCCATGAGTGCATTCCATCCCGATTTGCCCCATGGAGCCGGACTTATTATGGTAAGCAGGGAATACTATACGCTTTTTGCAAAATCAGGCTCATGCAGCCAGAGAATGATTGACATGGCTGTGGCCTTAGGCAAGAAAGATGCAAAGGAGCCTATGGATTTTGTGATAGCATTGGTAGAGCTTCAAAAGGCATGCGGTGTGGACGACCTGAAAATGTCTGAATACGGGATTAAGTTAAGTGAAATGGAAGCTCTGGCAAAGAATGCAAGGCATACAATGGGAGGTTTGTTTGCTTGTGATCCTGTAAAGCTATCCGATAAAGATGTTGTTGAAATCTATACTAAGTCTTATAAATAATTTGCAGACTTTTTATTAAAAGGAGCCGCATAATAAATGTCAATCTGCAGTTGGCATGAGTATGCGGCTTGTTTTTTCATCTTTGCTAAAAATTAAACTTGACCCTGAAATTCCAGTGTTATAAAGTATTCAATAAGACATTTTTAATTACTATAGGGTTAATTATTTTAGTGGGGTGATATTATTTTTATAAAGAAAAAAATAAATTGGGAAAAGACTACTTTTTGGTTTGTATTTGCTACATTGGTATTATCAACGGTCTTTTCAGTTGTAAATGTTGTTACTGCACCATCGAAGCCTGTGGCGGGACAAGCCTTTGTCAAGCTTAGAAGCGACTATGTCCTTATGTTGATTCAGTGTATTATGGGTATGATTATTATGTTCCTTCCATCAATTATTGAAAGAAAATGGAAGATAAATATTCCCGGTTTTATGCACATAGTATTTGTGTTCTTCCTGTATGCGGCCATATACCTGGGTGAGGTAAGAAGTTTCTACTACAAGATACCCCATTGGGATACTGTTCTCCATACCTTCAGCGGTGCAATGATTGGAGCACTTGGATTTTCAGTTGTAAAGCTATTGAATGATTCCGAAAAGGTACAGATTAACCTGAGTCCTTTATTTGTGGCGGTTTTTGCCTTTTCATTCGCTTTGGCAATAGGTGCATTGTGGGAGATATACGAGTTTGCTTTTGATAAGCTGCTGGGGCTTAATATGCAGAAATTTGCTCATGAAGATGGTAGTTTTATGGTGGGAAGAGCAGCTCTGGCAGATACTATGAAGGATTTAATAGTTGATTCCTTAGGGGCCCTTGCAACCAGTATTACCGGATTTATTTCACTGAAATTTAAAAAAGGCTGGCTGGAAAAGTTCGAAGTAACCAGAAGCCGCAAAGTCAGTATGTAGGAAAAATGGGTTGTTGCAGAATAATTTTATGTCATTTTAACCTGTACTTAGAGTATAAATTGTATCAATGGAAGCTTGGTTAAAGATATTTGCAGTTGTTTCTCGGCGAACACGGATGTTTTACCGGAAAACCTATCACGATGTAGGTTTTAGCGACACAATGAATCATGGAAGATGAATGTGAGCCACTAGAAACTCTTGCAAATATCTTGGAAGCAATCATTGATATAATTTTATACGGGAGTACCGGTGTTAAACAGAAAAACTATGCCATTATCTTATAGAAAGTATCCCGGGTACTTTTCTTTTAGAATATCCGCATGTTCCAAACCGTTATAGTGATGCTTCTTGAGTAAGAAAGTACATCCTACTTTATCGCCCTCTTCAATTTTAGTCATAATGTCAAAATGCTCTTGGAATACCCTGCTTAGTATTTCAGGCTCATACATGGTCAAAAGCCTGAATCTGTTGTAGTGAATTCTTGTGGTACTTATAATATCCCAGATTGTTTCATGGTTTACAGTTTTAAAGATAACCTTGTGAAAATCATTGTCAAGTTCCAGAAATTCTTCTACATTGCCTTCATTTTCAACCAAGTCCTTTTGCAACCGTATATTCTTTTTTATTTCAGCAGGCAAATCCTTCATTCCACTGTCTATTATTTCACCCGCAATTTGACATTCCAGAAGGTTTCTCATATAAACGCTTTCCTTTACGTAGGATAGGTCAACCAGCGACACAAAGGTTCCCTTCTGGGGGTATATATCAATCAGCTTTTCGTAAGAAAGCCGTATAAATACTTCTCTTACGGGTGTCCTGCTGACATTTAGAAGCTCGGATATTTCCGCCTCGCTGATCATTTGACCGGGTTTATATTCAAGATTTAGTATTTTATTTTTAACTTCCACATAAATGACTTCTTTTAGTGGAAGTACGTTTCTTTGAAATCTATTCATGGTACTCTCCTATTCACTAAAACCTTTAATGAACTCTCGTTCAATTTTAGCACAGTAAGCAACCCATTTACAATTTACAGTTGCCGGCGATGGATTGACACTTAACTTGTATACTAGTATATTAATATATAAGAGTAAGTTATTCAATAATTTTTAAAGAGGTAATTATTATGGATAAAAATGAAGTGCTGAAAAAGATTTGCGATTGTGGCGTTGTGGCGGTTGTTAGGGCTGAAAGTCCTGAACAGGCTGTGAAAATAGCAGATTCTTGTGTTGAGGCAGGAATCTGTGCCATTGAAATAACCTTTACTGTAAATGGTGCACTGGACGTAATTAAGAAGTTGGCAGAGTCTAACAAGGATAATAAGATCCTCATCGGAGCAGGAACCATTCTTGACCCTGAGACAGCCAGAGCAGCTATTCTTGCGGGAGCCCAGTTTATTGTAAGCCCATGTCTGAACCAAGAGGTTGTTAGGGTTTGCAACAGATATCAGATTGCTTGTATGCCGGGAGCCATGACTGTTAAAGAGGCTGTTGAGTGCATGGAAGCAGGTGCTGACATTGTAAAGGTATTCCCGGGAGAACTTTTTGGCCCTGCTATTATCAAGGCATTCAGAGGTCCGTTACCTCAGATTAAACTGATGCCCACCGGAGGAGTAAGCCTCGAAAACACAGCGGAATGGATAAAAGCCGGAAGTGTTGCGGTTGGAGTTGGCGGGAATTTAACTGCCGGAGCTAAAAAGGGCGACTACGAGTCAATTGTTACTATAGGTAAACAGTTTATTGAAAAGGTAAAACAGGCTAGGGCCTAAGAGTTATTTTACGAAGCGAATAAGGAGGCCGTTATGTCTTTTCTGAATTTAAAACCTGAAGGAAGTTATACATATGATTGTATTTCCCTTGGAGAAGTAATGCTGAGACTTGACCCGGGAGACGGGAGGATAAGAAGCGGCAGAGAATTTAAAGCTTGGGAAGGTGGGGGAGAATACAACGTATCACGTGGGCTTCGCAAGTGTTTTGGAATGAAATGTGCAGTTGTTACGGCTTTTGCCGATAATGATATCGGAAGGCTCATTGAAGACATGATTTTGCAAGGGGGTGTTGACACATCTCTGATTAAATGGATACCTTTTGACGGTATTGGCAGGGCTGTAAGAAACGGACTGAATTTCACAGAAAAAGGCTTCGGAATCAGAGCTGCCCTTGGTGTTTCAGACAGAGCAAATACTGCGGCATCACAGTTGAAGGCCGGGGACATTGACTGGGAATATATATTTGGTAAACTGGGTGCAAGATGGTTCCACACAGGCGGAATTTTTGCAGCATTGTCCGAAACTACACCTGAGGTAGTTATTGAGGCTGTAAAGACTGCAAAGAAGTACAACACCTTCGTTTCCTATGACTTAAACTACAGACCTTCTCTCTGGAACTACATCGGAGGAAATAAGAAGGCACAGGAAGTAAACAAAGAAATTGCCAAGTATATAGATGTTATGATAGGAAATGAAGAGGACTTTACTCAATGCCTGGGTTTTGAGGTTGAGGGCAATGACAAAAACCTCAAAGAGCTTGATGTAGAAGGCTACAAAAAGATGATAGACAGGGCTGTGAAGGAATATCCGAATTTAAAAGCGGTGGTTACAACATTAAGAGGAGTAAAAACTGCTACTGTTAATGATTGGCGTGCAATATGCTGGGCAGACGGAACTATTTACAAGTCCATGGAATTACCGGGACTTGAGATTTATGACAGGGTAGGCGGAGGAGACAGCTTTGCGTCAGGATTTATTTATGGTTTGATGACAACCGGAGATGCTCAGAAGGCTGTAAATTATGGTGTAGCTCATGGGGCACTTGCCATGACAACCCCCGGTGATACTTCCATGGCAAGTCTCAGGGAAGTTGAGAGTGTTATGAAGGGAAAAAGTGCCAGAGTAGTAAGATGATTTAGTTCTTTTGATTTTGGCCTTGATTGAATTCTGTTTTACATATACTATATTAGTAATTGAATACGATTTTACCATCTATTTACAAAAAAATATTAAACTATAAGGAGGAATTTGACATGGCTGAGACAAATAGTATTCTGGCATGGACTCTGGTATCTGAATGCCCTATCCCTGAGGACGTAAACGATCTGATGGTAGAGGGAGAAGTGCCGGTAGCTGCTTACAAAACATTCCGTGACAGTGCAGTTTTCACTAATAAAAGGCTGATTGTAAGGGATGCACAGGGACTTACCGGTAAAAAGGTTGAGGTGTACTCTTTGCCGTATTCATCAATTAATATGTGGTCAACAGAAAATGCAGGCAGATTTTTGGATTTTAATGCCGAAGTTGAGTTGTGGACTCGGGCAGGTCATATTAAAATAAATCTGCAAAAAGGTGTTGATATAAGGAAGTTTGACTAGCTTATAGCAAATGCTCTGCTTAAATAGCTTTTAGCAAAAATAAATGGGTTGTCGCAAATAATTTTTAACTTTTTAACCTGTACTAAAGGAGTATAAATTGTATCAATGGAAGCTTGGTTAAAGATATTTGCAGAGGTTTATGGCGAAGATGGATATTTTACCGGAAAACCTATACTATATAGGTTTTAGCGACACAATGAATCACGGACGATGAATGTGAGCGACGGTAAAATATCCTAAGATGAGCCGCTAGAAACTCTTGCAAATATCTTGGAAGCAATCATTGATATAATTTTATACGGGAGTATCAGTGTTTAAATAGATAAACTTTCTGTTATTCTTTATAATCTCCTCTGTCTACAACAAGCTCGTAGCCGATTTTCTGCATTCGATTTTGTAGACAAAATCTACATTCTGCTGCTTCTTCTCCGGTGCATATCTTGTTGTCATACAAAGCATATTTTTTTCTGACAGAAACAGGTGAAAGGTTTGGCATTACTACGTTTGCCCCTGCCAGAATACCCATTTCACGTCCCTTGGAATCAATAGTTCCCAGTGCCGTCGTTGCAGGTATAAGGGCTTTTGGGTTCATAAGCCTTAATATTCCTATTAGCAGAAGTGTGAGTTCCAGACTGCCTTGCTTTTCGTTGGAGAACCTTGTGTCCTTATGTGGTATGAAAGGCCCTATTCCTATCATATGTGGCTTGAAATCCTTTATAAAAAGAAGGTCTTCCACTATATTTTCTGTTGTCTGGAAGGGGGAGCCTACCATGAAGCCGGTTCCTACCTGAAAGCCGATTTCTTTTAGGTTGTACAGACATTGTTTTCTGTCAGCCAAGGAAAGTTCTGTGGGGTGGAGCTTGTTGTAATGCTCGTCCGTTGCCGTTTCATGGCGAAGCAGATAGCGGTCAGCTCCCGCCTCGAAAAATCTTTTGTAGGATTCATAGCTGTGCTCACCTATGGAAAGAGTAATAGCACAGTCCGGGTACGCTGATTTAATGCCTTTTATTATTTCAACAACCTTGTCTTCAGAATAATACCCATCCTCACCGCCTTGTAAAACGAAGGTTCTGAAACCAAGTTCGTACCCTGTTTCACAGCAGGACAAAATTTCTTCTATATTCAATCTGTATCTGTCCGCATTTTTATTACTTCTGCTGATGCCACAATAATAACAATCGTTTTTACAGAAATTTGTGAATTCTATAAGACCCCTTGTATAAATGGAGTTACCAAAGTGGCTTTTTGAAATAATTCTTGCTTTTTCAAACAGATATTCGCTAATATCGGCATTGAAATTGTTTAATAGTAGGAGCAGTTCACTTCTTTCAAGTCCTTGTGTTTTATATAGTTTATCTATTAATTCCTTCATTAAAGGCCTCCTGATATTTTTTTAACGATTCTACATTAATATATACCACCAATTGAGTTATTTAAAATATGTTTCAACAGTATTTATTATAGTTTCAACATCGGCCAATGCACCCTTTCCAAGGTCTCCGCAGGCCAGAATTGCCTCTTTGGGATCAATAAACCTGTAACCCAGTTCCGAAAGAGTTCTGATATTTCGCTGAACAATTGGGTTGTTGTACATGTTGGTATTCATTGCGGGGCAAATGTAGACAGGTACATTATTCATTGCCATTACTACTGTTGTCAGCATATCATCGGCGATACCTGATGCAATTTTGCCTATCAGGTTGGCACTGGCAGGAGCAATCAGGCACAAGTCCGCTTTCTTTGCAAGAGATATGTGCTTTATCTCTTTAGGTGTAATCTCCTCAAACATGTTCCAGTAAACCTTATTTTTGGTCAGGGATTGAAAGGTAAGGGGAGTAATAAATTCCATTGCACTCTTTGTCATAATAACGTCAACGTTGTAACCACGCTTGGTCAATATATTTGCTATATCAGCCGCTTTGTAGGCTGCGATACTTCCTGTCACTCCCAGAATAATATTCTTCATTCTAAACACTCCCTTTGCCCAAAGTAATTTCAATTGAATGAGCAACTATTGCACCTGCTATTTGTGCTTTTGTTTGATAGGTCAGGTACGACTTATCCTTGAAGATCAGATGCCCTGTATGACTGTCATTAGTAATTCGGCTCATATCATTTGCCAGTACCATTTCACAATTGTTTCTCTCAAGGAGGCCGTAACCGATGTCTACTAACTCTTCTTCAGCCACGTTACTCAATAGCTTGAAGCCTACAAGTGTTGTTTCCGGTTGAAGTTTTTTAATCATTCCAATTATTTTAGGAGTCTTCTTCAGACTTATTATAAGGTCGTTTATATCGGAACTTAGCTTAGTTGCATTATTAGTTGTTGAATTACTGAAGGCATAGTCGGTTATGTTTGCAGCAAGGTCTTTTGGATGAAAAGCTGCCATTTTATCCGGATTCTCCAGAATAAAGCTTTCTATTGATTTGCAAATACTAGCTTTAGTTGTTACGCAATCAACACCATAGTCGCTTACCGCCATGGAATGAATAACAATATCAACTTTGCAACCGGTAAGGATTTCCTCCAATGCGGATGCAAGCTGTGCTACACTTTCTATCTTTATTATACTTACTTTATCTGATGAAGGTACAACTGAATTTTGTCCGCAGACGTAGTAAAGTTTTTCTATAGAAACGCTATCACAATTCAAAAAGGCTTCTGCTATTGCAGTACCCAATCTTCCGGTGGAGTTGTTTGAAATAGCCCTTACATCATCAATTTTCTCAGTTGTTCCACCTGCAGTAATCAATACAACCAATCTGTTCACATCCTTACTGTTTACTGTCTTTGTGTGTACTTATTGACTATACTTTAACATTTATAGTGTGTTATTTCAATGGCGGCAGTGTAACGTAAAAAGGCAAAAGGCAGAAGAAAGCCTTTTTATAGCTTTCATCCGCCTTTTGACCGGTGATTTTTAATTTATTAAGCTTATTGTTCTGAGAATAAAGGTGTTGATAAATATCTTTCACCTGTATCCGGAAGAAGAACTACAATAGTCTTTCCGGCATTTTCGGGACGCTTTGCAAGTTCAGTTGCAGCCCACAGTGCTGCACCTGATGATATACCTACTAAAAGGCCTTCTGCCTTTGAAAGCTCTCTACCCGCTGCAAAAGCATCTTCGTTTTCAACTGCAATTATTTCATCATATATCTTGGTATCCAAGGTATCGGGAACAAAACCCGCACCTATGCCCTGAATCTTGTGAGGCCCTGCAGTTCCTTTAGAAAGAACGGGAGAGCTTGCTGGTTCAACTGCAACTACTTTTACATTTGGGTTCTGTGACTTCAGGTACTCACCTGTTCCGGTGATTGTTCCGCCTGTGCCTATTCCTGCAATGAATATATCAACTTTTCCGTCTGTGTCTTCCCATATTTCAGGGCCTGTTGTAGCTTTATGAACAGCAGGGTTTGCGGGATTCACAAACTGACCGGGAATAAAGCTGTTGGGAGTTGATGCTGCCAGCTCTTCAGCCTTTGCAATGGCACCTTTCATACCCTTTGCACCTTCGGTTAGTACAAGCTCGGCTCCATATGCCTTTAAAAGATTTCTACGTTCAATACTCATTGTTTCAGGCATAGTTAGAATTATTTTATATCCTCTTGCAGCAGCAACTGATGCAAGGCCTATTCCTGTGTTTCCGCTGGTAGGTTCAATTATTACTGAGCCTTCCTTTAAAATTCCCTTTGCTTCGGCATCATCAATCATAGCCTTTGCTATTCTATCCTTAACGCTTCCTGCCGGGTTGAAATATTCCAGTTTTGCAATAATTGTGGCTTTTAAGTCATTTGTTTTTTCATAGTTTGACAGTTCCAGAAGAGGGGTTTTTCCAATTAAGTCAGTAAGACTTTTATATATTTTTGCCATGTTTAAACACTCCTTTTATATTATTTTAATTTAATTATCAGTGAGTTATGCATATAGGAAATGAGTACGTATATTTCATACATTTCCTATATAATTAGTATGCATTAATTATATTCTCCTTATTTTTAAATGTCAATATATTTTGTATTAATAATAATATTTTCATATATGTTTAGTAGGATATTGACTTTAATTTCCTATCATTGTAAGATTAAAGGAATTAATTTAAGTGTAAAGGAGGTTATTTATGAACTATAATTTTGACGAAGTAATTGACAGGAAAAATACAAATTCAGTAAAGCATGACTTCCATGGGAGAAACGGAATGCCTGATGATGCAATACCCTTATGGGTTGCGGATATGGATTTCAGAACACCTGCCCCTGTCATAGAGGCTCTCATAAAAGCAAGTGAACACGGTATTTTTGGATACTCCGAAACAAGGGAGGATTATTATCTGACGCTACAGAAGTGGTTTATTGACAACTATGATTGGGAAATACAATCGTCATGGCTTATTAAAACACCCGGTGTTGTTTTTGCAATTGCCATGGCCGTCAGGGCACTTACCGACAAGGGTGATGTGGTTATGATTCAAAGACCCGTGTATTATCCTTTTTCAAATGTAATAATTGATAATGAACGAACTCTCGTAAATAATCCTCTTATATATAATGACGGAACCTATTCCATAGATTTCGAAGATTTTGAGACTAAAATAATAGAGAACGGTGTCAAATTGTTCATTCTTTGCAATCCCCATAACCCGGTAGGCAGGGTGTGGACAAGAGACGAGCTTGTGACATTGGGCGATATATGTGTAAAGCATGGTGTTACAGTTGTATCCGATGAAATTCATGCGGATTTTATTTATAACGGCCACAGACATCAGGTGTTTGCAAATATAAAGCCTGAATTTGCCGATATTACTATTACATGTACCGCTCCCAGTAAGACCTTTAACCTTGCGGGGCTGCAAGTGTCCAATATCATAATAAGTAACAGAGAACTTAAAAAAGCAATAAAGAATGAAATTAACAACATCGGACACGGTCAGATTAATACTATGGGAATTGTGGCCTGTAAAGCTGCCTATGAACATGGTTATGAATGGCTGCAACAGCTAAAGGCTTATCTGGCAGGAAATTTGTCTTTTGTCAAAAACTTTCTTGCAGAAAGATTGCCACAGGTAAAGCTTGTGGAGCCACAGGGAACTTATCTGATATGGCTGGATTTTAAAGAGCTTGGGTTAACTGAAGCAGAACTTGAAAAACTTATAGTAAGTGATGCAAAGCTGTGGCTTGATGGCGGGGCAATGTTCGGGGAAGAGGGAAAAGGCTTTCAAAGAATAAATATTGCCTGCCCCAGAGTGATACTGGAAAAGGCTTTTTTACAGCTTGAAGCTGCTGTAAACCGACTATAATATTATATATCTATATTTTGCAAAAAGAGGTGGAGTAAGTATGAGTACAATTACAAGAGACAAGGCATGGGAGCTGCTTACAGAGTATAACAAGGATGCTTTTCATTTAAAGCACGCACAGGTAGTTGAAGGTGTTATGAGATATTTTGCAAGACAGCTAGGTTACTCTGAGGAAGAGGATTTCTGGGGGATTGTGGGTTTGCTGCATGATCTGGATTTTGAACAATATCCCGAAGAACACTGTATAAAGCAGCAGGAAATCATGAAGGAGAAGGGAATAGACCCCGGAATTATTCGTGCAACAGCAAGTCATGGATATGGTCTTACAGTGGATATTAAGCCGGAGCATCAAATGGAAAAGGTGCTTTATGCAGTGGATGAGCTTACAGGACTTATTGGTGCAGTTGCTCTTATGAGGCCTTCAAAAAGTGTTTCAGATCTTGAGGTAAAATCGGTTAAGAAAAAATATAAGACTTCCAATTTTGCAGCCGGATGTTCACGCGAGGTTATAGAACGTGGAACCGAATTACTGGGCTGGGAACTGGATTACCTGATACAGCAGACTATTCTTGCAATGCGTGAATGTGAAGTGGTCGATTAAAACAGTTTGAATACTTGAAAACTGGAATAAATATATATATAATAGAGAATAATATATCAAAATAACAAAAAACAGTGATAATAAAAGCTATGATTTGTTAATTTCTCAAGAGAGCCGGTGGATGGTGGGAATCGGTGAAATAATGAATCTATCCACTTTTGGAGCTGTCGATGATGAATCGAGAGATTGGTACCCTTTATAGTACTTATGTCGAGAGGCCGGTAATTTTTATCGGCAATTTGGGTGGCAACGCGGATACCTTCCGTCCCAGTATTATTTGGGACAGAAGGTTTTTTTGATTTTATTTAATTTGTTTAAAACTTCAATATTTAATACAGGAGGAACAAGGATGTTAGATTTAAGATTTGTAAGAGAGAATCCGGAAATTGTAAAGCAGAATATAAGGAATAAATTTCAGGATAGAAAGCTTGGTTTAGTTGATGAGGTTATTGCTCTGGATTCTGAACTGAGAAGTGCAAAGCAGGAGGCGGAAACTTTAAGGGCAAACAGAAACAAAATTTCAAAGCAGATTGGCGGACTTATGGCTCAGGGGAAAAAGGCTGAAGCAGAGGAAATGAAGCAGCAGGTTACAGCTCAATCTGAACGCCTTGCAGCCTTGGAAGTACAAGAAAATGAGCTTGAAGAGAAGGTAAAAAACATCCTCATGGCTATCCCTAATATAATTGACCCTAGTGTTCCTATAGGGAAGGATGACAGCGAGAACGTAGAGGTTCAACGTTACGGTGAGCCTGTAGTACCGGAGTTTGAGATTCCTTATCATACTGAAATTATGGAAAAGCTAAAGGGAATTGATCTGGACAGTGCCAGAAAGGTTGCAGGAAATGGCTTCTACTACCTGTTGGGGGATATAGCAAGACTCCATTCCGCAGTAATTTCATATGCAAGAGATTTTATGATAGACCGGGGCTTCACTTACTGCATACCTCCTTTCATGATACGCAGTGAGGTTGTAACTGGAGTTATGAGCTTTGCCGAAATGGAAGCCATGATGTATAAAATAGAGGGTGAAGATTTGTTCCTCATAGGTACAAGTGAACACTCTATGATAGGTAAGTTTATAGACACAATAATACCTGAAACTTCACTGCCTCACACTCTGACCAGCTATTCACCATGCTTCAGAAAGGAAAAGGGAGCTCACGGTTTAGAGGAAAGAGGGGTATACAGAATACATCAGTTTGAAAAACAGGAAATGGTAGTTGTCTGCAAGCCTGAGGACAGTATGGAGTGGTATGATAAGATGTGGCAGAACACTGTTGACTTATTCCGCTCCCTGGATATTCCCGTTAGAACTCTGGAATGTTGCTCGGGAGACCTTGCTGATTTGAAGGTTAAGTCAGTGGATATAGAAGCATGGTCACCAAGACAAAAGAAATATTTTGAGGTTGGAAGCTGCTCAAACCTTGGTGATGCTCAGGCACGCCGCTTGAAAATCCGTGTTGACGGTGAAAATGGAAAATACTTTGCTCATACGCTGAATAATACGGTTGTTGCTCCTCCGAGAATGCTTATTGCTTTTCTGGAAAATAACCTTAATGAAGACGGCACGGTAAATATACCGGTGGCGTTGCAGCCTTACATGGGCGGTAAGACGTTGATTAAATAAGAGTTAATATTTATAGGGAAAGCAACTTCATTTTTGAAGTTGCTTTTTTGATATAAATAGTTTTGTAGGGCTACTTATTATTTGACTAAATTTTGCAGCTATCATTCATAAGCCCTTCCCGAGAGGCATATATATACACTGTAGACGATGCCATACAGCTTTTTAGTGAGTTTTAACTTGCTTAAAGGATAATATATCTACGATGCAGTGAATAATGCCTTATCAAAAGGGGGGTATATGGTTGAAGG
>JAEZIU010000258.1 GCA_023436485.1 Bacillota bacterium
GTTATCGAAATTCCAGAAGGAACAGAAATGGTTATGCCTGGTGACCACATCACAATGAAGATCAAATTGATCACTCCTATCGCTATGGATGAAGGACTTAAGTTCGCTATCCGTGAAGGTGGAAGAACAGTTGGTGCTGGTAACGTTTCAAAGATTATTGAATAATTTTTGATTTTTAATAAAAGAGCATTGCAAACTTATTAATAGTTTGCAATGCTCTTTTTAGCAATGAGGGACTAATATAAAATAAAAAATTACATAAACTAAACGGATAATATTGAAAACATGTTATTTCTATACACAATTGTTGAAAACGATGGACTAGCTATCATAACCTGATTTAACACTTACGGGGAAACTTTTAGAAATAGAATCACTATGAAGAAAAGGATGGGATTAATATGGTGAGCAAACATGAAGTAGATGAGGCTGTTATAACTACATTGTCATACTTTGAAAAGGCATCAATTGCTCTTACCAATGAAGAAAAGAAACGTATAGAGATTGCTGATTTTGGACTGAATGATTTAAAACAGACAGGTCTTCAATTAATAGCCTTTGTTAATACTGATAGGGTATGCACAAAGGAAATGGTTCTTTTCCCATGACAGACTTGCCCTGAACACAGGCATCCGGGTAGGAATGGTACGCCCGGAAAAGAAGAGACATTCAGATGCAGAAGCGGAAAGGTTTACCTTTACGTTGAAGGTGAAAAGTCTGAAAAAATTTATTGTAAAGTTCCATTAGACAGTAAGGAGTATTACACGGTATGGCATGAAATAATATTGAATCAGGGAGAACAGTATACTCTTTATCCAAATACTCTTCACTGGTTCCAGGCCAGTGATGAAGGGGCGGTAATATCAGAGTTTTCTACACATTCTGATGATGTTTCTGACATATTTACCAGTAAAAGGGTAAGGAGAATTTAAAATATTTTGTTTAATTACCATATCCAACGGGTATTTAAATAATATATTGTTTTGAAGTAATAAACATATGATACAATAAGATACTCAACTGAAAGGACGGTAAAAAATAGATGATAGAAATTAAAAAGAATATATATTGGTGCGGAATAAGAGACTGGGGACTAAGTGTATTTCACGGACATGAACTGTCAACTCACAGGGGATCTTCATATAATTCATATATTATAAGAGACAAAAAAACAGTTCTTATTGATACTGTGTGGGACCCATATAAGGAACAATTCGTAGAAGACCTGGACAAGAGTGTAGGACTATCAAATATAGATGCTATTGTTATTAACCATATTGAACCCGATCATGGGGGCAGTCTGGGTCTTTTGATGAGCAAAATTCCCAATACACCTATTTACTGTACAAAAAATGGTGCTGAAATCATCAAAAAGTATTTTGAGAAGGATTGGAATTTTAACATAGTTAAAACAGGAGATGTTCTTGACTTGGGAGAGCATAAGCTCCATTTTGTTGATATGCAGATGATTCACTGGCCTGATAGTATGCTTGAGTATGTTGAAGGTGCCAAACTGGTAATATCAAATGATGCTTTCGGACAGCATTACTGCGGAACTGCTATGTTTAATGATCAGGTTGATACCTGTGAACTTTATCAGGAAGCAATAAAGTACTATGCAAATATTCTTACTCCTTTCAGACCCCTTATAAAGAAAAAGATAGAGCAGATATCTTCTTTAAATCTTGATATAGACATGATTGCACCTAGTCATGGAGTCATTTGGAGAGATAATCCATCCCAGATTATCAAAAAATATGTTGAGTGGGCTGACCCAAACTACAACGAAGGCTATGCAGTAATTATTTACGATACAATGTACCACACTACCAGAGCTATGGCTGAAGCAATCGGAAGAGGTATTGAAGAAGAAGGAGTAAGCTATAGGATAATCAATGCTGCCACCAGAGACAAGAGCGACCTGAATGTAGAGATTTTTAAGGCAAATGCCGTCCTTATAGGAAGTTGCACGGTTAACAATACAGTTTCAAGGCCAATAGCAGCTTTATTGGAGGAAATTAAGTCCTTAAAAATTAAGAATAAGCTTGCTGCGGGATTCGGAGCATATGGCTGGAGCGGTGAAGCACATAAGAAGATAAGCAAGGATCTTGGGGATGCCGGTTTGACCATTTGTGCTGAACCACTGGGCTTCAGATATAAAATGTCCGGGCCGGAAGTTGAGCAGTGTGTCGAAATGGGACGCAATATTGCCAGACAGCTAAAAGCAAAATAATATTATAAAGTAGATTTTTCGTGTTTTTTTTAACAAATGCTACTTACAATTATCATAAATATGTTATAATATAGGCTGGTATTTTGAATATTTATCTTCAAATACCAGCTTTTGTTTTGCTTCTCTGTATGTAGAAACAGAAGTACATAAAATCGAGGCAACAGCCTCAAACTCAATAAAGCTATGAATAAAATTTCAAATAGTTATGCGAAGGGGGAAGTCAAATGAATTACTCACATGAAGTTGAAAATATGTGTGTTGTAAAAAAAGGTCCTAATCACGGTCCTGCTCCAATACCTGAAGAAGGCAAATGGGTAAAGGCAAAAGAAATTAAAGATATATCCGGTTTGTCACACGGTATAGGCTGGTGTGCTCCTCAACAGGGTGCATGTAAATTGACATTGAACGTTAAGGATGGAATCATCGAAGAGTCTCTTGTTGAAACAATTGGATGTTCAGGAATGACTCACTCAGCAGCAATGGCAGCTGAAATCCTGCAAGGTAAAACAATTCTTGAAGCTTTGAATACTGACCTTGTTTGTGATGCTATAAACGTTGCAATGAGAGAGATATTCAAGCAGTTAGTATATGGTAGAACACAGTCAGCTTTCTCAGAAGGCGGTCTTCCAGTAGGTGCAGGTCTTGAAGACTTAGGTAAAGGTTTGCGTTCACAAGTTGGAACAATGTTCGCAACAAAGGCAAAGGGTGTTAGATACCTTGAAATGGCTGAAGGTTACATATTGAATATCGGACTGGATAGCGATAATGAAATTATCGGATATAAGTTTGTACACCTTGGTAAGATGATGGATATGATCAAGAAGGGTGTAGATCCTAATGAAGCTTACGAGAAGAATATTAGTCAATATGGAAGATATGACGAAGCTGTTAAAATAATAGATCCAAGACATGAATAATTAAAGAGAGAGGTGATTACTGTGGTTAGATTTGAAGGTTATGAAAGAAGAATAGCTCAAATAGAGAAATGTTTAACTGAGTATGGATTTAAGAGCCTAGATGAGGTTAAAGATCTTTGTACTTCAAAGGGAATAGATGTTGACAGTATTGTTAGAGGTATACAGCCAATTGCATTTGAAAATGCAGTATGGGCTTACACTCTCGGATGCGGTATTGCACTTAAGAAGGGTGTTAAGAATGCAGCTGAGGCTGCTGAAGCTATCGGACTTGGATTGCAGGCTTTCTGTATCCCCGGTTCAGTTGCAGATTCAAGAAAAGTTGGTATAGGCCACGGAAATCTTGCAGCAATGCTTTTAAAAGAAGAAACCAAATGCTTCTGCTTCTTGGCAGGACATGAATCCTTTGCAGCTGCTGAAGGTGCTATAGGTATAGCAAAGACAGCTAATAAGGTTAGAAAAGAACCACTCCAGGTTATATTGAACGGACTTGGAAAAGATGCTGCGTACATAATTTCAAGAGTAAACGGTTTTACATATGTTGAAACTGATTATGATTTTGAAACAAATACTCTAAACATTGTAAGAACCAAGGCATACTCCAACGGAGACAAGGCAAAGGTTAGAGTATACGGTGCAAATGATGTTCTCGAAGGTGTTGCTATAATGAAAAAGGAAGATGTTGACGTCTCCATCACAGGTAACTCAACTAACCCAACAAGATTCCAACACTTAGTTGCAGGAACTTACAAGAAGTGGTCATATGAAAATGGCAAGAAGTATTTCTCAGTTGCTTCAGGTGGAGGAACAGGAAGAACATTGCATCCTGACAATATGGCTGCAGGACCTGCTTCATACGGCTTAACAGATTCAATGGGTAGAATGCACGGAGATGCTC
>JAEZIU010000267.1 GCA_023436485.1 Bacillota bacterium
GAACCACAGGTTTAGGCTTTTTTCGGTATTCATTTGGAGATACACCATATGTTCCCTTAAAAGCTCTGGTAAAAGCTTCATGTGATGAAAAACCATAATCAAACGCAATATCTAAAAGGCTTTTTTCACTATCCCGAACTTCTTTTAGTGCAAAAGCTAATTTTCTATGGCGCAGATAATCCCTGAATTGCATACCCGATATTTCTTTGAATTTTCTCGTTGTATAAAATTCGGAATAACCCAGCCTGCGAGACAGAAACCGTAGTGTCAAGGCTTCATCATTATAATTTATAATACAGTTGTCAATTTCATCAACGAATATTTGAATTTGCTTCTGCCACTCGTACATTGGTCCGTTCACCTCGTTTCAACCACCCACAATTATTATAAAGAAATAGAGAGATTACTGCTTGATTTTACTTGCTATTATTTCATTTTTCTCTTTTAGCTTTGCATAATACTCTTAATTATTTCTGTGCAGGAAATTTATTAATAATCCCAAGCAAATATTGCTTGCTTAATGAAAAATCCAGTGCTGTTATTTGACCGTCTTCATCAACATCGGCAGCCAGTTTACCGTTTGAATAAGGAAATTCGGTAATCTGTCCCAGTAGATACCGTTTAACTAATGAATAATCCAGTGCATCAATCACACCACTTCCATCAACATCACCATACATTATTGCCGGCTCTGTGGAGCTTGCTTTAACTTTTAATACCACCGCACCATGGGAAGGTACATTGGCTGTATACCCTGTGTTAAACGTGCCGCAATCCTTATGCTCCCATAAATCACGAACAGTAGCAGAACCATCGGCAAGCTTTATATCGCTCCAATTAACTGTGATATCTGCCGAAGTGCCTCCTCTATTTAAAAGGGTAACTGCCTTGGTAGTACCATCTGTTCCCAGAGGTTTACACCACACTTCAAGTTCTCCAGAAGTACTTACCTTAGTACCTTGCACTCCTGCAGCATCTTGGTCTATAGCGATGACTTCTTTGTTTGTAAGAATGTCCTTGGTAGCTGTAGTCATATTCCTGATATCATTTCCGGCAATAAGTGGAGCTGCCATCATGCACCACATACTGAAATGTGCTTTGTATTCTGTATCTGACATTTTACCATTGCCAACCTCCAACATATCAGGATCATTCCAATGGCCAGGACCTGCATAAGCGGCTGACTTTGAGTTTACATCTATATTCTTTGTAATGCTTCCCCAATCGTCACTAATATCTCCTGTTGTTCTCCAAGAATTTCCGCAGTCTACCATCCATGGACCTACAAAATACCAACAGCATATGCTGTAAAAAATAGGTCTTCCTGTTTTCAAAAGAGCATCCCGCATTTTTTCGTAGCCTGCCTGCAGATTACTGTCTGAAGCACAGTTATCATATTTCAAAAAATCTACACCCCAGGAAGCAAAAGTTTCCGCATCTTGTTCCTCATACCCCAGACTTCCACTCTGAGGAATATTGCAACATGTGGTCACTCCCCTATCACCATAAATTCCGAATTTTAATCCTTTAGAATGAATATAATCTCCTAAAGCTTTCATTCCGCTAGGAAAACGTTTGGGGTCCGGAATAAGTTTTCCATTTGCATCACGGGCAGGGTTTGCCATCCAATTATCATCAAGATTGACATATTCATAGCCTGCGTCCTTCATTCCTGTTGTAACCATAGCGTCTGCAATTTGTTTGATCTTATCTTCATTAATGTCACCGCCAAAGATGTTCCAGCTGTTCCACCCCATGGGTGGTGTCAATCCCAGATTGTTGTCCAGTGCCAGCACTTGATTGCCATTTTGGACAGCTGACGGAAATGGTGAGATAAACACCACTGTCAAAATTACCAAGGCCATAAGGCGTTTGATTTTTTTCATTAAAATACCCTCCCAATAATGCTTTTGTGATAAAAAGTGAGACAAAAACTAGTAGAACGTTCTAAAAATATGTATACATGTTATAATGAGACTTCATCTATATAAATTATATTTTACCATATTTTATTTGAAATGGTAAAATGGGAACTAGAAATTAATGTAAATAAAAAAAGCCGCAAATGCGACTTTTTTGTTATAATTATACATTTTTTTATAATTGAACTAACAAGAACATTATTAATCAGAAATCAACATTTTACTCCTTGCAGTACATGCTTTTTCCCACCGCAACCTGGGTGTTTTTTAAGTGTAAACCCAGCTTCCATTAGGGCACTCTTTACAGCACCTGCCACTGTAAAAGTGGCACATGTTCCCCCTGGTTTTGTCTTTTCCCCAATTGCCTTAAGCAATTCGGGCCGCCATATTGAAGGGTTCTTTTTAGGACTGTGCCCATCAAGAAACCAGACATCACAGGGCTTTTCCAAAGCTTCCACCATTTCAAGGGCTTCCCCTATCCAAAGATTCAACTCAAGCGTTCCAAATAATTGTTGTATTTTCACTGAATGCCAGCCGGGAGTGTTGATATCGATAGTTCTATATGCCTCCACAAGTGTATCGATTTCTTCACTAACACGTTCTCTAAATCCACCTAGAATATTGAGCATTCTGTCAGGACTCAAAGGATACAGTTCTACTGAATAATATTCTATTGATATATTATTCAAACCAGTTTTCCTCAGGAACTCCATAAGTGCAACTACCACTCGCCCAGCACCAAAGCCTGTTTCGCCAATTATAAAAGGGGAATCCAAATCTATCCCCATAGTAATTCGCTCAATTAGATTATTATTCCTAAAATAGATCTGTTGAGCCTCGTCCAAAGCATTAACTACATCAAAATAACGATCATCAAACTGTTCATTAACAAGATATGATGGTATTAACATATATCACACTTTCCTTTCCAGCGTAAAGTTTATGTAATTTATTAGGAGTTAGAGCAAATACATTTTCATTTCTGTAAAATGAGAAGGTTCAAATTCTTGAAAACCTAACTTTTTATATAATGGTTTTCCTAATTCTGATGCCGATAATTCAATATAAGATAAATCTTGATTTTTTGCCTCTTGAATAAGTAAATTCATTGTCTTTGTAGCATATCCCATTTTACGATATTTAGGATAAGTGTGAACATTGAGAATCATTCCTGTTTTGCCTGTTGGCCAGGATAAATTTGCAGGCTTTTCAAAAATTACTAGGAATGCTGTCGATACAATGTTTCCACTATCATCTTCAATAAAAGCAGCAAAAAAATCAAGATTCAAGTGTTTTGAGTAATACTCTTTTAATTGAGAACTAATCAAATCTCTCTTATCATTAGCTATTTCAAATTTTTCAGTTGCGAAATAATCAAACCTAACCTTTATAAGCGTATCAACATCATTATGATTTGCCATTCTTGCATTCATCGCTACGTCCTCCTACTATTATGAATATTAAGTACCCACATTGGTATAATCGTTCACCACTAATTTATATTCTATCAAAATTATTCAATTTCACCAAATAATATAATTAAATACTAAAATTCTTCCTTGAAACAATTTATTCATAACCAATCCGCCGGGACTGAAGCCTTGGGTATCGGCAATCGTTTCAATACTTCTACTTCCATTTCAATTTATCTTGATTGCTTTGGTATCACAATGGTATAATGTAATGGGAAAAAATAGAATAATTAAATAAATTTCTTAAATATGTAAAGTCATTTCATTTGCCATATAAAATTGTAAATCAATCCTACTAAAAATCGGCCAGATCTGTTTCTCGTCTTTCTCTGTGTAGAGTATCGGACACACGCACAGCGAAATATAAATGATGCAATATAACCGGGATTTGTAAATAAATCAAAGGTTATACACTGCTATATCATATGGAGAGGAGGCAAACCAAAGCTCATTTCTGTTTAACCGGTGTGAGCGGTATCGTTTACATCTGATTTCCAATTATTTAACCTTAAACTAAAAGGAGGATTATCATGTTTAGAAATACCAATAAAAGAATTCTTGCTTTTGTTATTGTTGTTGCAATGTTAATGTCTTTCATTCCAACAATGACTTTCGCAGCGGAACCGGATAGCTCTCATCTCATTACAAGTCAGGCTGAAAAGCCTTAAACTGCCGGTGCTCTTCAGCTCCTAGATAAGAACGGAGTTAAAACATTATGTGATAAAGACGGGAACCCTATACAGCTTCGTGGTATGAGTACCCACGGCCTTCAGTGGTATCCTGAAATAATTAACAATAATGCCTTTGCAGCACTTTCAAAGGACTGGGGAAGTAATGTAATCCGTCTGGCAATGTACGTTGCAGAAGACGGATACGCAAAAAACCCTGAACTTATTAAGAAAAGATTAATTGACGGAATTGATTTTGCCATTGCCAATGATATGTACGCTATGGTGGATTGGCATGTACTTACTCCGGGTGACCCAAATGCAGACGTATATAAGGGTGCAATGGATTTCATCAAGGAAATATCCCAAAAGTACCCCAATGATCCGCATATAATATATGAACTGGCTAATGAGCCCAGCCCTAGTGACCCCGGTGTTACAAACGATGCGGCAGGTTGGGCAAAAGTAAAGAGTTACGCAGAACCCATAATAAAAATGCTCCGTGACAGCGGTAATAAGAATCTTGTAATCGTTGGAAGTCCAAACTGGAGCCAGCGTCCTGATTTGGCCGCAGACAACCCCATTAATGATAACAATACGATTTATACCATTCATTTCTATAGCGGTACACATAAAACCTCATCAGACAGTACAGACAGAGGAAATATAATGAGTAATGCAAGGTACGCTCTTGAGCATGGTGTAGCAGTTTT
>JAEZIU010000309.1 GCA_023436485.1 Bacillota bacterium
AGTATGAAAAACAGTTCAGACATGATGTTATGTCTCATGTTCATGCTTTTGGTGAGCTTTGTCCCGACGCAAGGCCAATTATCCATCTTGGAGCAACATCTTGTTATGTAGGAGATAATACCGATATTATAGTAATGAATGAAGCATTGAAGCTTGTAAGAAGTAAAATGCTCATTCTTATAAAGAAGCTTTCTGACTTTGCAATGGAATATAAGGATCTGCCAACTTTAGGTTTCACTCACTATCAACCTGCACAGCTGGTTACAGTGGGTAAAAGAGCGACTTTGTGGATTCAAGAACTTCTGATGGATATGGAAGATCTTGATCATGTAATTGAAAACATGAAACTCCTGGGCTCAAAGGGTACAACCGGTACACAGGCAAGCTTTTTGAATCTATTTGACGGTGATCATGAAAAGGTTAAGAAACTTGACAAGCTAATCGCTGTAAAGATGGGATTTAAAAATGTATTTGCCGTTTCGGGACAAACTTATCCAAGAAAGCTAGACAGTAGAGTGCTTGGTGCATTAAGTGCAGTTGCCCAAAGCGCTTACAAATTCAGCAATGATATGAGACTGTTGCAGAGTATGAAGGAAATAGAGGAACCTTTTGAAGAAAAGCAGATAGGCTCGTCAGCAATGGCATACAAGCGTAATCCTATGAGATGCGAAAGAATTTCTTCACTTGCAAGATATGTTATAGTTGATGCTTTAAATCCGGCTATTACAGCGTCTACACAATGGTTTGAAAGAACCCTGGATGACTCGGCAAATAAGAGAATTTCCGTACCAGAAGCTTTTCTTGCAATAGATGCAATACTTAACATTTATATTAATGTAGCAAGCGGACTGGTAGTATACCCTAGAGTAATTACAAAGCACGTTATGGATGAGCTTCCTTTTATGGCTACCGAGAATATTATGATGGAAGCTGTTAAGCGTGGAGGAGATAGACAAGAACTACATGAATTGATAAGAACTCATTCAATGGAAGCCGGTAAGCGTGTGAAAGTTGATGGAGAGAAAAACGATCTCATCGAAAGAATAGCCGATGATGCACGTTTTGGAATGACACTTGAAGAACTGAATTCCGTGCTGGAGCCAAAGAACTATATAGGAAGAAGTTCTGAGCAGGTTGTTGAATTCATTGAGAATGAAGTTACCCCTGTACTGGGTACAGGACACTTAGCTGATATTCAGGTTGATTTGAAAGTTTAGAATATTTATGTTGAAGTTTAATATTAAGTTGTTATAATTATAAAGATAGGATGTCTATACATCATCCTATCTTTTATCATATTCTGGGAGTGATTCAATGATAAATAAGTTTAGCAGCATACCTCTATATCTGCAATTAAAAGATTTAATAATAAAAAAAATAGAAAACAATGAATTTCCTCCGAATTCTCAAATTCCTTCTGAGCAGGATTTATGCCAGATGTATGACATAAGCAGGCCTACGGTGAGACAGGCTGTCAGTGAGCTGACAAACAGCGGCTATCTGTATAAGGAGAAAGGAAAGGGAACATTTGTATACGGAAGAAAAAACGTAATTGATATTAAAGATTACAGCGGGTTTACAGATTCAATACTTGACTGCCAGACTCCTGCCGAAAAAAATATTATTGATTTGAAAGAAATAGAAAGTTCATCGATAGGCCAACTAAATAAAATATTTAACTACAATTCGAATATGGTAATTGCCGAAATAACGTATTTATCATTTATAAATAATCAGAGAAATGAGGTCTATTCTCTAAATAAGTCGTACATATCCCTAAGCCTTTTCCCGGATATTATTTCCCAGTTGAAGGATGGAAAATCTTCCATAGACATTTTAAGGGGAAAATATCCGCTAATTCCTGATAAAAGCAGGAGTATACTGGAAATAATATTTGCAGATCAAAGTGATTCTCCCTTGCTCAGAGTGCAGCCTGGTCAACCTCTGATTAAGCTTCAAAATACACTATTTTCAAAAAGCGGTCAACCTGTTGAATATATAATATCAAAATACAGGGCAGATAACTGCAGATTATTGTTTGAAAATAGTAAATAAAGGGGTATATTTTACTATGAACATTATTGATCAAATTACATTAATTCTACTATAATGATAGAATCAAATGTAATAACATACGGAGGATAAAAAATGAGTTCTTACCACTTTAAAAATCAAAAAAAGTATAGAAAAAGACGTGCACTTATTACTACAATAGGTGTGTTAGGTATAATAGCAATAGCCATGGCAGGTTACCTGTTCCTTAATAAAGGAAAAACAGCGGCTACTTCTCCGACGGATTCATCAAAATCTACATCGGCTCAAACTGATATTGCGACATCAACAAATAGACCGGCACCGTCAGAAGAATCCACGGCAGCAGCAACGACAACATCAACTTCTGACAGCACTCAAAACGGTGTCAATACAAAGGATCACGGCTTTCTTCCTAATATAGGATCTGCTAAAAAAAGCGGCAAGATGGATGGATTAAAAAAATTAGTAACTAACTATACCGCAGGGCTTTCAGGAAAGTATGGAGTAACGTTCATTGATCTGGCTACCGGAGAGATGGTCAATGTTAACGATACTGAGAGATATATTGCAGCAAGTACTTCGAAGCTTCCTATCAACGTTCTTTTGTATAAAAATGTAGAAGCCGGTAAGGTTAATCTGGACGATATGCTTACTTATCAGAAGGAAGACGTTGAACCCGGTACTGGAATAATACAGAAATCTGCTTTCGGAACTCAGTATACTGTTCGTGAAACATCAAAGCTAGCAATAACAAAAAGCGATAATTGCGGTGTCAATATGTTAATCAGACTTCTGGATATTCAAAATGTCCGTCAATACTTGGTTGATCTTGGTGGAAAGGTTTATTATGATAATCACCATCGATCTTGTCCATACGATATGGCATTGGTAGCACAGGATTTGTACAAACATTATATTAAAAATGAAGCTGTATATGGAGAACTTATAAACAACCTTGAAAATACGGATTGGCATGACAGGATTGATGCACAGCTTACAGGTGTAAAGGTTGCTCATAAAATCGGTAATCAGGTAAAAACTGCAAATGATGTAGGAATAGTATTTGCATCACACCCATATGTCCTTTCTATTATGACGGATAATGTGGATTTCGGAACAGCTTGCAAGAATGAAGCGACATTATCCAAAAAGATTTACGATTATGTAGAGAGCTACGCAGGGAAAGATGAATTACAAAAATAATATAATAAATACAAATTGCAAAAAGCTCATTCACAAGTTATGTGCAATGAGCTTTTTGCCTTTTTTCAGACAAACTGTGAGTTTTTGGGTATAATAGATATATGTTTACCAAGGAGGCTTCCCAAAATAATGCAAAACTTTATTTTCAATTTGATTCACCATGTAATAAATAATAATATTATAGTTACATATTTATTTTTCTTTTTATCTGGAATTCTTCAGTTGATTTTTCCGCCCTATCCTTCAGATGTCATCATTGTATTTGAAGGATATTTGACAACATTGGGAGGACAGTTCCATCTTGTACCGGTTTTCATCAATTCAATATTGGGAAGCCTTGTTGGTTCAATACTTGTTTATTGGTTTGGGTACAAAAAGGGTAATGAAGTATTAAGGTATAAGTTAGTTTTAAAGTATATTGATGAAAAACATATTAAACGTTCAGAAAAGGTATTTCACAAATATGGCAAATATGGTTTGATAATAAGTAAATTCATACCGGGGACAAGCACCATTATGGTGTTGTTTTCAGGAGTTTTTCGAGTTAAAAAGAGGGTTTATTTTTCATATATGATTATTTCGATAATTTTGCAGCAATCCATATATATGCTAATAGGCCGTCTGATAGGTAACAACATTTCAATGATAAACAGATTCCTATCATACTTTAATATTCTTTCCGTTGTTATATTAGTTTGTTTTATAGTGGCAGGGTTTGTCCTGTATAAAACCAAAAAATCTAAAAAAAATGTAAGCACCGATAATGATTGATTTTAACAATGTTAAATATTCCTTAGTTTAATTATTTATAATGTGAAAATAATATCTTTTAGTACAGCATTACAGAAAAAATAATACTGGGAGGTGATTGTGAATGGATGCACCTTGTATGAAAGTTAAGTGTGGTGTAACAAACTGTGCCTACAATGAAGGTCAAATGTGTTATGCCAATGCACTTGAAGTTAACTCTATGGATGGAGCCAAAGCCAGTATAAGTGATGAGACATGCTGCACAACATTTAAAGATAAAACTTGATATAGGATAACCAAGAATAGGATAATCGGTTTAATACTGATTATCCTATTCTTTAGAAGGGGTAAATATATTAAACAAGGAGAATTTAATTGAGCAGTAAATCTATAAAAAAAGGGTTTAATAGAAACCATCTTATAATAATGGCACTTGGTAATATAATTGGTTCAGGGATATTTCTCGGGAGCGGAACAGTAATATCAATTGCAGGCCCTGCCGCAATACTAGCCTACATTTTTGGCGGAATAATTATGGTAATGGAGGTAATGTTTATAACTGAAATGACTATAATCAATCCTGCACCGGGTTCTTTCAGGGTACATGCATCAGAAATATTCGGGCCATGGATAGGTTTTGTAAACGGTTGGATGTTCTGGTTCAGCGGTGTTCTTGGAATGGCGAGTGAAGTTGCCGCCGCAGCAATTTTTACAGGCTTGTGGTTCCCGAAGATTCCACAATGGGCCTTCTGCGTTATTTACGCATTAGTAATGACCGCTATAAATCTAAAGGATGCCAGAGGATTGAGTATAATAGAGAGCTTTCTTGCTTCAATTAAAGTATTTTCTCTTGTTGCTTTTATTATATTTGGAATTACTACTGTAGTTGGTATAACATCTTTTGGCGGATTTAAACCACTACCTGTATTCCAATCTGTCAATAATTTTATGCCAAATGGATTTAGAGGTATCTTTGCATCCATGATTATGGTAATGTTTTCCTTCACGGGTACGGGTATCATAGGACTTGCCATTGCCGAGTCGGAAAACCCTGAAAAAGATGCACCCCCTGCTATCTATACAATAACAATTACGGTAATAGTTCTATATACGCTTTCAATATTTTTTATTATATATTTAATGCCTTGGAAGGCATTCTCAACTTCCGAAAGTCCCTTTGTAGAAATTTTGAACAGGGCAGGGGTGCCTTTTGGAAGTGATATTTTAAACTTCGTTGTATTAACAGCCGCACTATCCGGTCTTAACTCATCAATGTACAGTGCTTCAAGGATGTTGAATTCACTCAGCCTGGGGAAACAGGCTCCCAAGAAATTTTTAATCAAAAATAAAAATGGTGTTCCCGTTTATGCACTTGGGCTTAGCAGTTTTGTTCTGCTTCTGACCGCAGTAATATCATATATTATCCCATCAAAGGTATTTGAAATCCTTGCAGCCGCCAGCGGGTTTACTGCACTTGTTAACTGGCTTACTATTTCTATTACGCACTTTTTCTACAGAAGAAAGACACTAAAAGAAAAGCCTGAGAGACTTAAATACAAAGTTCCCGGCTGGCCAATTATAAATTTTATAGCAGTAACATTTATAGTTACTGTATTTGCTACATCTCCTTTATATCCCGGACAAATATCAGGTCTGGTAGGAAGCGTAACTTTGTTTGTATCTTTAGTAATAATTTATTTTATATTGAAAAGAAAAAATGTGATTAATTAATCAGGTTGATATAATGTAAAGAAGTAATTACAAGTCAAACTTATTAAAAATGACAAAATTTTTATAATTATGGTTTTATTAGTGCCAACTCATGTTGTCTGACCGTTTTAAGAGCGAGCTTTAACATTGCATAATTTTACTTCATGGAAATTACGTATCTAAAATATTGCAAAAAATACAAATAATTAACATAAAGCAATATATATTTAATTTATAAAATGTAGAAAAATAGCACAAAATTCAGAATAATAGAAAAACAATCTTTATATAAATTTACCAAAAAACCTGTTGAAAAAATGTTAAAAAAGTACTTGTCATTTAATTACATAAATGGTAATATGGATTTGAAGCATTTATAGCTATACGAAATATATGAAAAAAAGCGTTTAAAAGGGGTAATGTACAATTATTTATTAAAACAAAAAATGATAAAATTTGATAATGGTAAGCACCTAAGGTAAACAGCTTAAACATATTCATTTCAAATATCTGTAAGATTCGCTTTTATAAGTATTAATATTAATTCTCTTAGTTATATTCTTTCTAACTATCACAATATCACATTATAAATTACTTCAAAGAATCATTTGGTTATATTTACTGTAAGCATTATGACAGAATAGTACCTTCTTTTCAGAAAAAGTTATCGTTATTTAAAAATCTAATAAAAAGTGATTATAAAAAGTATCAAAAAATCGTACGAAATAAATGAGATTCAATTTTGATTTAGTGTTGCGGTTATATTTTGAGAATTTTATAAACGTTGAAGCATTTCTGAATTAATTTAATTTATGAAAAACCACTTTAGCCAATAAAGATTAAGGAGGTGAAAATATTTATTCAGTTATTATCAGTATGCCTAAAAATGAAACATTTTTAAAGTAGGGCGGTTTAAAAGTAGCTTTTTTAAAGTATCTTTTATTAATAACTGCCTTAAAATGCTGGTTAGTGGCTGAATATTGGTGAATAAACCTATAGTCAAAAGGCCAAATGGTTTTCATGTAAAATAAAAAATAGGAGGTTTACAAATGCGTAAAAAGTCTTTAGCATTTTTGTTAGCACTAACAATGTTGGTGACATTATTAGGAGCTCAGCTTACAG
>JAEZIU010000356.1 GCA_023436485.1 Bacillota bacterium
TTGAGAACATGAGAAATCTCAGAAAGCTAGCTGCAGTTGTTATAGCCGTAGCATTGGTACTAACATCTATGACTGCTGCATTTGCTGCTTCAGGTTCATATGAATTTGAAGATCAAGCAACAGTACTAAAGGATCTTGGCATTTGGCAGGGAGATACTACCGGTGACTTGATGCTTGGTGAAAATTTAACTAGAGCACAAGGTGCTGTATTAGTACTAAAGACTGTACTAGGAAAGACAGACAAAGATATGGAAGCAGCAGATGTTTCCACTATTGCAACATTTGATGATGCTGCAGAAGTTCCAGCATGGGCTGAAGGTTGGGTAGCTCTTGCTGTTAAAGAAGGCGTTATGAACGGTGGTAATAACAAATTAGCTGCTGGTGATCCTTTAAAGGGAAAAGACCTTGCATCTATGTTCATGAACGCTCTCGGATTTGCTGCTGAGAACGACTATGCTACAGCAGTTGAATTATTAGCTGCTAAGTCAGCTGGTAAAATTCTTTCAGCTATCGTAGATGATATTACTGATGCAGAACTTACAAGAGATGCTGCTACAGCAGTAGTATTCGATACTTTAACTGTTAAGGCTAAAGATGCAGCTAAGACTGTTGTTGATGTTTTAGTTGGAACTGACGCTGCTAAGAAAGCAGTTGCTGTAAAAGCTGGTTTGATAGCTGCTCCTACTGCTTTGGAAATCTCCAAAGTTGAAGCTCTCAACTTGAGAGAATTAGTTATCACTTTCAACAAGTCTGTTGTTGTTGATGAAGCTAAGAAGGTAGCAAACTATAAGATCAATAATAACGCTCCTGCAGCTGCAGAAGTATCAGCTGATGGAACAACTGTTACATTGAGAACAACATTTGCTAACAAAATGGGTAACTACGCAACTGATGTTAAGTTGGAAGTATTAAAGGCTGTTGGTCTTGCTACTGACACAACTATTTCCAACATAGCTGCAAAAGATACAACTGTTCCTACAGTTGTAAAAGTAGAAGCAACCGGACCTAGAAACCTGAAGGTTACTTTCTCAGAACCATTAAAAGATGATATAAGTGCTGTACCAACAGAAGATCTAGAAGCAAAGGCTGCTATAGTTAATTCATTTAACCTTGACAATGGTTTAACAACTCTTGACACTACAGTAGCAGGTTTTTCTGGAAATGTATTGTCATTAAAGACTTTAGGTGACCTTGCAGAAGGTACTCATACTTTACAGGTTAAGAATGACAGTTCAAACAAGTTGGTTGACTCAGCAAATTACCCTGTAACACCAGTAACTTCATCATTCGAGTATAAAAAAGATACTTCAGCATTAACTGTTAAAGTTACTGAATCAACAGAGACTACTGCAACAATTCAGTTCAACAAGCCAATTGATACAACTTCTTTGAAAGAAAGCATCAAGTTCAGACATACTTACAACACAGATACCAACGAAGTTGCTGCTAATGCAATTTCAAAC
This sequence comes from Bacillota bacterium, assembly GCA_023436485.1. GTDB lineage: Bacteria > Bacillota > Clostridia > Acetivibrionales > DSM-1351 > Ruminiclostridium. The sequence goes on from JAEZIU010000356.1 coordinate 1,464, forward strand.
CCTTCAGGAGATAGTCAGACGTTTGTAGTAGCATTCGCTTCTACTAAGCCTTTTGCTCCTGGAGCATCAAATCTTTACATAAAATATACAAATGCAAATGAGGCTATTGTTGACAACTTTGGTAACAAATTAGCTGAAATAACTCTTGTAATTAATACAACAGCTGATTTGACAAAGCCAACTGTTACTAAAGTTGAGTTCATTAGTGCTACTTCATTAGAAGTAACATTCTCAGAAAAAGTATCTGATGCAGAAACTGGTAACGGTGCATTGTACACATCAAATTACACATTGAAGGATTCAACTGGTGCTGTTATATCAGTAACAGATGCAGACTTCAAGACAGATAGTGGTGACAAGGTAGTTGTATTAACTACTAATACAATGAATGGTGGATCATATACTCTTACAGTTAAGGATGTTCAGGATATATCAATTGCAAAAAATGAGTTGGATGATGTAACTGTATCCTTTACTGGAACTGACAAAGTTGCTCCTACAGTTAGCTCTGCAAAGCAAATCGGTGCAAACAAAATAAAAGTTACTTTTAACGAAGTAATGGATATAGCAACTGCTACTGACAAGAACAACTGGAAGCACAAAGGTGCTGCTCTTGATGAAAAAGATACCATTGTAGCAGCTGATGGAAACAAATCATTTATATTCACATTCAAAAATGATATAACTGAAACTACTACAGATGTTGACGGATACCTTACTACTGAAACTCTTACAGTTTCAAGAGTTATGGACTTGGCGAAGAATTGGTCAGCTGAGTTCTCAGAGATTATTAAAGTAAAACCTGTTAAAAACATCGAAGCAACAGGTGCTGAGATGATTGCTACTAATAAGATTAAACTTACTTTTGATGATGATGTAATATCCGGTTCTACAACTGGTGACTTCGAAGTAAGCTATGACGGTTTTGATTTCACTACACGTAAGATTACTGGAATGTCAACTACAGTAACTGATGGTGATACAGTAATTACATTGACTATTGACCTACCTGCTACTAACACAGAAGCTACTGACGTTCAGGTAAGAACTAAAGGTGGTCTTGCTACAACTGGAGCTAAGAATGCATATAGCATGCCTCTCCAGTTTACAAAAACTACATTAACTGATAAGGTTGCTCCTGCTATAAAGTCAGCAGCTACAGTTGATTCAAATACTAACACTAAGATTGATGCTGTTAAGGTTACTTACAGTGAAAACCTGTATGTTGCATCTGTTTCAGACGACGACTACACTGTAGAAGGTTACGAAGTAACTGGAGTTTCAGTTGCTGATAATGTTGTAACAATCTCCGTTAAGGAAAAAGATTCAGCAGATTTTGCTGCTGCAACACTAAAGGTAACACAGGTTGGAAGCGTTAAGGATGCTAACAAGAATGAATTAGGCGCACAGTCAGCAGTTAATACTACAAAGTAAGCCTTAATTAATAAAAGTTAAATGCTTAGTAATTAAAATCCGAAGGATGTAAATCCTTCGGATTTTTTTACTATTCTCACATTTAACTACTTAACCGATTTGTAAGATAAAAGTAACAAAATTGTATGTAATATATACCATTTATATGATATTATTTAGACATTAAGGCAAATTTTGCGTACAGTCATATGAGGAGGGAACAATGAACAAAAGAAGAATATTAGCGATTATTTTGACAATATGTATACTTACAGTATCCGTATCAATGACTTTTGCAGCTGAAACCGGTACAGTTACCGATGTTACTACTAAAGCTCAGACATTAAACAAGCTCGGAATGCTTGCTGGTGACGGAAAAGGAAATTATAGCCTGGATTCAAATTTAAAGAGGAGCGAGGCTGCTACATTTATTGTAAAACTAATGGGTAAAACCAAGGAGGTAGCAGATAAAAACAGCCAATACATAAATACAGGGTTTGATGATGTTAAAGCTACTGACTGGTTTGCAGCATATGTTGGGTTCTGTAGAGAAAATGATATTATCAGTGGAATAGGTAATAACAAATTCGGCCCCAATTCCAATGTAACCGAAAAGGCCTTCTTGACTATGACCATGAAAGCTCTTGGGTATACCAGCGATGATTTTAACTGGGGCAGTGTATATCAAAAGGCATATGAAATAGGTTTAGTAACAGGTAATGACTATAATGGAAAGACTCAGGACAATGTTGATTATACCAGAGCAGAAGTAGTTAATGTTATGTATACTGCTTTAGCACTCAAAGTAAAAGATACAGATATTACTTTGCTGAAAAAGCTTGTAAATGAAGGACAGCTTGAACCTAAGGTCGTAGCAGATGCCGGACTGTCAGACGATAAGCTGCCTGTAGAAATAGCAAAGGTGTCTGTGCAGGGAAGCCAGTGGATAAAAATTGAACTGAATGAACCTGTAAAACAGTTAAAAGATACAGATGTTTCCGTATATGAAAACTTGAAATGGACAGTACTTTCCTCAAAGATAATATCACAGACAGATAAAGAAATCAGGATAAAGACCGATTCTCAAAAGGCAGGTCTTGAGTATGCTATTAAAATTTCAAATTTAATAGATGAAGATAATAATTATGTAAAAGAAATAAAAAGTAAATTTATAGGGTTTGAAAACAAAGCAGTTGAGTCTGATTTATTTAAAATCAGCAAGATTGAGCAAGTATCAGCCAGTGACCTTGCTATATATTTTACTCATCCTATAAACATCAATGCAGAGCAGCCGGACTGTTATTCAATCTTAAAGTCAGACGAAGTATTAATAGAAGGCAATAGAAATAATATTTCTGTTAAGGTTATGGATGGACAGCCTAATGCTGTAATTCTGAACGTAAAGAATTTTACCTTCAGTCAGGATGTGGAATATACTGTTAAAATAAAGGGTTCTATTATTAGTGCATATGGAACTTACTTGGGACAAGAAGCAGGAGACCAGATGGCTTTTATTGCAAAGTCAATTGCTACAGAGTCCTTTAAGTTGGTGGGGTTGACTCCTTTAAATAACAAATCAATACAGCTGGATTTTAATAAACCGTTATATAAGGTGACTGCCGAGCAGGTTTTCAGCTACTACATAACAGAATTGACTATAGGTACACCTATACAGATCATAAAGGCTACAACAACAAATAATACGTATGGAAAAGACTGCGCAGTTGTATTAACAATTGCGAGTACTTTTGATATAAAAAAAGCATATGGGTTGATGCTAAACATTGTCAGTGATGCAACCAAGCAATATAAAATAGAAGAGCAGTCATATTCTTTCAACCCTACAGACAAGGTTATAGGTGATATGAAAATTACCTCTGTCATACCAATAGACTTAAATACTGTTTCAATTTCCTTTGACAGGAAACTGAATCCTAAAACAGCTGAGGATATAACAAATTACTCTGTTCTTTGCCTTAATAATACTGCATATAATATCAATCCGGTTAAAGCTGTATATTCTGGTGAGTCTCCTAATACCGTTAAACTGTACTTTGCATATAACAAGCCAATGACAGCAGGTTATATGTATAAAGTAAGGATATTGAATACTTTGCAGGATTATACAGGAACAGCTATGACTGCTCCATTGGAATATACATATATCGCCAACAATGTAGTAAAAACAAAGCCTGAGATTGTAAAAGCTGCTTTTATAGCAAAGGATACAATTAAGATAACCCTGAACAAGGACATTGCTGTTGATGTACCTAACATATTAACAAGTAATTATTACATTCAGACCATAGGCGAGGACAACGCAAATAAAATGCCTTTGGCAATAACCTACATTGATAATAATACAATTGTATTGCGATTTGATAAGATTGATTTCACTAAGCAGTTTTATTTAAAATATAATGAAATAAAAGACATCACAGGAGAAATGTACTCAGGTGACCAAATCAACACAGCAATTGTAATTGGAGAATAAAGTTTTGCGAGCTAGTAAAAAGGACACTCTTTGAGTGTCCTTTTTAAAATAATTTATAAAAATTATGAAAGAGGAGAACAGTATGGGAGAAAAATTTTTGGGGGGTAAGACAACTATATGACAATTTACTTTACATAAATGATTCTATTGCTTTATCTGAAGAGTATCTCAAGGTTATGGAAGGGGAATTAAGTGGAGTTGAACAGAACTTTAAAAATGGAACTGTTTCAGGGCTGGAATTTGAAAGATCCCGTACGGATTTTGAAATTAAAAAACTGGAACTGAATAAACAGAAAAGAACAAAGGAAAATCTTGAATTGAACTTGAAAAAGAATATGGACCTGAAGCCAGATACAATTATACAAATTAAGCCTTATGGTATTTCCCAAAGAGAATTGTATATACCATCATACAACATTAGTCTAAAAAATGCATTACTTAACAGGAAAGAAATAGCATTACCTAAAAGGAACAAACTTGCTGCTCAGACACGTATACCGGTAATTAATCATTATTTGACTTATGTACCCCAAAACGAAGATTTACAATTGTCCCATAAGGAGACATTGCTAAGTATAGATGAGTTTGATAATGAAATAAAGATACAGGAAGAAACTGTAAGAAAGGATATAGATAATATTTACGCTAAGATTTCCTATAACAAAAAGAGTTTTGATATTGAAACAAGGAAATACAATGAAAGTAAAAAAAGCTATGGCAAAGCAAAAATACAATATAAGACAGGTAAGATAAGTAGTACTACGTTAGACTATTCAAGGCTCAGTAGTGAGGCAAGCAGGCTAAGTTATGAGAAGGCCATTCGTGAATTGGCTTACCAAATAAGTGTTTTAAACACTGCCTGCGGAGTTTGAAAGCGAACATAGAAAAGGAGAATAAGTATGAAGAAAATAATAAATTCTATAGTTGTAATTACCATAGTTGTATCAATACTGATAGTTTTGTCGAGCACGGTTTTGGCAGCAACACAAGAAATTCAGCTTACTTTGGGGCAGGCTCAGGAAGCTGTCTTAAATAATAATTCGGTCAAACTTATAAACAATCAAATAGCTAATGCTCAAAAAAGGTTAGATTACGCAAAAAGAAAAGCTCAAATTACTGATGATTCTTGGAATACAGATGCTCAAAGAGCGGAAATAAAAAAATAAAAGAGTTAACTCCTGTACAAAGGGGAAATGCTTTAGCAGTATTGAAATTGCAGAAAAATGAAAAAATATCATCTTTGAAGCTTGATATTACAAAAGTATATTTTGAGGGTCTTTTTACACAGGAAAAGATGCAGAGCCAGACAAATGCCATAATCAGACATAACAAAAAACTGAAAGTTCTAAAAGCACAGGTTGCTGCCAGTGGGGAGTCAAAGTCTGTTGTTGAAGAAACAGAAATTGCAATAAAAAAAGCAGAACAGCAAAAGGATTTAATAGAAAGAGATTTGAATAATTTAGCTATAGATTTGAATTCATTACTTGGTAGGCCGTTATCAAGTAAAATAAGTTTAGTAAAGCAAGAAGTACCTTTTTATAAAGTTGATAAGATTGATACAAAAAAGATTCCTAAATGACAGAGTTTTACAAAGTTCTTCAATTTTAAAAGAACTTAACAATTGGAACGAAGTAAAAATATAATATAGCAAATTTTAGCTCGACACAGATGATTCCGGACGGTTTGGAAGAAGCTGAGGATAAAGTACTGACTGCAGAATACGATTATAATCAGCTCCTATCAGATGAAGAAAATAATGTTATGACAGAATACAATAATCTTTTAAAACTAAGAGATGATATTGACATCAAGAAGATGGAGTCAAGGTTTAATCAAAAGCAGATGAATGTTGCAAAGGTCAAATATAATAATGGGTATATAGACATAGTTACATATAATGATGCAATCCAAAAGTACGAGGATTCGATTATAGCATATAATCAGGCTAAACTGGACTATTACCTTGAGTCAGAAAAATTCCAGAAATAAATTCGGAACTTTTTCAAAAAGATTACGTCTAAGTTACAGGAGTATATTATTTATACTCCTTCTGTTTTACATAATAAGCACTATTACCAAAATATTAATTTTTAATTACGTATAATTAATGGTATAATTCAAAATAGGTTTGAGTGTAGAGATACATAAAAAATTTGATTAGGGGTGTCATTTTGAGCAAAAAAATCTTAATTGTAGATGATGAGAAAAATATTGTCGACATACTGAAATTCAATCTAAAGAAGGAAGGCTACGATACAATAGAGGCCTATGACGGGGAGGAAGCAGTCAACCTCGCACTTTCCCAGAATCCTGATCTCATTTTGCTGGATATAATGCTTCCCAAAATGGATGGGTTCACTGTATGTAGAAAATTAAGACAAGCCATATCAACACCTATTCTTATGCTGACTGCAAAGGAAGAGGAAGTAGACAAGGTTCTGGGTCTTGAGCTGGGAGCAGATGATTATATAACAAAGCCGTTTAGCCCAAGAGAACTTATGGCACGTGTGAAGGCGAACCTCAGAAGGCTGATACCTGGTGAGCAACCTGTGTCAAATAATAATTCACACATAAACAAATATGGAGATTTAACTATTGATATAGACAGGTATGAAATTAAAAGGGGAGAAGAAACCATAGAACTCACTCTCCGTGAATTTGAACTGGTAAAATTCCTCGCGGCACAGCAAGGAACCATATTTTCAAGAGAAACTCTTCTGGAAAAGGTTTGGGGCTATGAATACTACGGGGATGTAAGAACTGTTGACGTTACAGTCAGAAGAGTAAGAGAAAAACTCGAGCAGGATCCTGCAAATCCACAGTACATTGTTACTAAAAGAGGAGTCGGATACTATTTCAATAAAGTTTAGTTTAATTAAACTAAATGTAATATGTAGGAGTTAACATGAAATTTTGGAAAGGGTTTTTTAGGCTTCTCAGCAGTTTGCAGTGGAAGCTTGTATACATTTTCATTTCTATGTGTATTATTCTGGTTTCCGTAGTATATGTGGTTATTAATACCGGGCTTCAGAATATATATTATGACAGCTTTGCAAACGGTATAGAAACAGGATACAAAAACTGGATAGATGTAAGAGGAGGAGTTCCGGAGTCCAATCAAAAACTCTCGGAATATTTTACTGAAGGTGGAGATGCCCTGTTCTTCGGGGCCAATTCCTCGTACCTCGGAATGACAATAATTGACTTAACGAAGATACAGACTTCTACCGGAGGAATCCTTTATTCGTCTGAAAAGGGTTATACGGATGATTCTGAGGCGTTTGCAAATAGTATTAAAACTAGTGATAGTCTCATGTCTATTTGGGCAGGGAACCAGCCCCAGAAAAACGAGCGTTTAATTAAAGGTGCTAACGGTAAGTATTTTGAATATATTAAACAGCCAAAAGAAAATTTAATCTTTTACTTTACGTATCAGGAAGAAGCATGGCTGCTAATATTGGAGAAATTTAACTTACTGATACTTTTCAGCGCTCTTATAGCAGTATTTTTGTCGTTACTTCTGGGATACATGCTTTCAAAGACTATTACATCTCCGATAATAAGTGTTATGCATAAGGCTGAAAAAGTAGCCGAAGGAGAATTCGGAGAACAGTTGGCGGTTAAATCTGAAGACGAAATAGGAAACCTTACAAAAACCTTCAACTATATGGCATCTGAGCTTAAGAAGACCTTATCCGAAATTTCAAGTGAGAAGAACAAGGTCGAGACGATACTTAACTACATGGCTGACGGTGTGATAGCCTTCGACTTAAAGGGAAGGTCAATCCATGCAAACCCGGCAGCAATAAAACTCCTTGGGAACGATGTGGTAAACAATCCTTTCAAAGAATTCTCAAGCAAGGTAGGCCTGGATGTTAGGATTGAAGATATAGTATATTTTGAAGAATCACCTGTGAGGGAATCTGATACTATTATAAATGATATGTATGTAAAGGTTTATTTTGCCGTATTTACGGATACCAATAAAAAACCGGAAGGTATTATTGTCGTGCTTCATGACGCTACTGAACAGCAAAAGCTTGATAGTATGAGGCGAGAATTTGTAGCAAATGTTTCACATGAACTTCGTACACCTATTACTTCAATAAAAAGCTACACGGAAACACTCCTAGACGGTGCCATGGAGGATCAGGAAACATCAAAGCGCTTCCTTAGCGTAATTGATTCCGAAGCTGACAGAATGACCAGATTGGTAAAGGATTTGCTTCAATTGTCGAGACTAGATAATCAGCAGATGAATTGGAAAATGGACAGTGTGTCTCTGGACACAATGGTAAAAGCTATTGTAGAAAGGCTACAAATTGAAGCACAAAGAAAGCATCAAAAGCTTGAAAGCTTTGTAATAGGGGATATTCCTTCAATAAGTGCGGATAAGGACAGATTGGAACAGGTTATAGTAAATCTTATAAGCAACTCAATCAAGTATACCTCCGAGTATGGTGAAATAACAGTCTATGTAGGTATAATATATAACGATATATATGTTAAAGTTACGGATACAGGAATAGGAATTCCAAGTGAGTCCTTACCCAGAGTGTTCGAAAGATTCTACAGGGTAGACAAGGCAAGATCCAGAGATATGGGGGGGACAGGATTAGGTCTTTCCATAGCAAAGGAAATTGTTCAGGCACACGGCGGAACTATCAATATTTCCAGTGAAATAGGGAAAGGTACAGAGGTAACAGTTAAATTGCCACGTGCAGTGTAAATATTTTTTAAATACCATGTAATGGAATTGTAACAGAATTTGTATTATAATAGATATATAGTACTGAGAAATAGTACAAATAGTTGTTTTTTTCTCGAGGTGATATTATGAAATCTAAAGTATTGATTTTTATTATAATAGTTTCTGTTTTAACAGCTTTATTTGTGGCACCGGTAATGGCAGCTTCAAATATTGTAAAGATTACCAGACCGGACGGTAATGAGGTAGTAGAAAAGCCCATATTTTCAATTTGTGGCGTGTGTACTTACGATGAAACTTTTATTGAGTTTGAGTATTGGGATAAAGTTACTGATAAGTACCAGCCTCTTGAGACAACTGACGGAGACTTAACCTTTAAAGTCGGAAGTAGTAAACTGTTCGGTAAGAATGTTGAACTAAAATACAAGGGTGAAAATCATATTAAGGTTATAGCCTATACTAAGGCTACCAAAGATGATCCGCAAACCAAGGATTACACTATAATTTATGCATCTGAAAAGAAGAGTTTGTTAGATAATATCCGTAATTGGCTATTAGATAAATTTTAAAATGCTATGATAAAATTAAGTTCAAATAAAGTTAGATATTATTTCGAAAAACTTAAGACAGTTTTTTTGATATTTTTAATAGTTCTTTGTGTAGTACAAGTGGGAATTCTCTGGAGTACTCAGTCCAGCAGTTTCCCTTTTTTATCTTCTCTTTTTTCTGATTCCAAAATTGCATTACAGGTATCGGTAGAAGACACAAAAGCAAAGTATCTTTTACCTTCAAGAATTGTGCTGTCAACAGACTTTGACGGAGATCATTTTATTATCCCTAATGGGTCAAAAGATTATAACAGGATTTGGGAAGGTGCTAAGCTGTATATGGGCCAGGCGCTGGATATAAAACCCCAAAAGACTCAACCCTACAATGATAAGTTGTGGGGCAAAATGGCAGCAAGTAAACCATATATGCTGGAATTTAAAACATCTGTTCCCATAGATATTGTAAAATGGGTGTTAAATCTTAAACCCTCTGCAGGAGATGGCCTTTCAAGTATTTATAAGATAATCATATGTCCGGATGATCCGGATAACGGATACAGTGACACTCTTTATATCAGAGATGACGGAAATATATATACATATAGTTTGTCAAATAAGATTAAGTCATTGAGAAGTGACGAATTCACAGAAATGTACGATATTCTCAAAGGTAATCCGGCATCAAAAAATTATCAGACTGCTGCTGAAAAGTGGGGAAGATCTGAAGAAATTAATTTTCCCAATGACATGCTTGGCCCAATGCTTGATAATACTGATGAAGCTTATCCCGGCATTACATGCTCAACTTTTTCAGGGATGGATGAAACAGACTTGAATTCTTTGGATTATGAAGATTATGACAAGATCGCTTCAGAGCTTTTCGGAGAGTCGAGCAGGGATTATGACTATGACAGAGATATCAATGGCTCGGTGGTTTTTAAAAGACTTGATATTGTTTATAGGTTGTACAAGAACTCGGTTCTGGAATATAAATACACGGGCAGCCAGTCAGCAGCTTATAATCTCAAATTATTGGATGCCTATAAGAAAGCAATAGAGTTTATCATAGATGTTAACAAACAGAATAACTTTCTGTCAAAAGTAAATGTATATCTCAGTTCGTTTGAAGAACAGTCAAACTCATATATATTTAAGTTTGACTATGCGATTATGGTAAACGAACAATATGGCGAGGTCCCTGTAGTGTTGAAAGATTATTCAGTTGCAAAGGGCATGGTCAATCAGGAAAACAGTATTATTATTGAAGCAAACTCAAAGAGAGTAGTCCGCTGCCAAATGATACCAATTAAATTTAAAATTGGTAAACCGGTTAATTATCAATGGGCATTCCAATACATGTACTCAAAGGCATTTGAAAAATATCCTGAGCTAAATAATAAAGATATGTCGGTGAAGAATTTCGGGATATACTATGTATTGTCAAATGCAGCTTTGAAAGAGCACGTAGCACCAAGTTTTGTCCTGTATACCGAGGACAACGGCAGGTATGTGATACCCTTAAGTGAGAAATAAAAAGATGTAATAATATGATTATAATAGTGTACAAGGGGAAATAATTACATAATGACCAGAAGGAGGAGAAATGGACTGGAAAAGAGCCAAGATAATTTTAATACTAGTATTTACAATATTGAATATAGTTTTGGCTTTCGCCTGGTACAAAAATATTAAGGTTGAACAGGTATCACAGCAAACTATAACTAACACGGGACTAATTATGGCTAAAAACGGTATAAATGTAGAATGTCCCATACCCAAATATAAAGGCAAGGATTACATACTCCAATATGAAGAAAAACCTTTAAATAAGTCAAAGATAGCTGAAGTACTACTTGGGAAAGGGTATGTAGAATCGGGTAATGATACATATACAAAGGATACCAATAAGCTTATATTCACATCGGACTCAGGTTTTGAGTATACAAGCACTGGCGAAAATAGTGTTAAAGTTTATACCGATAACAAAGAAGGGATAAATGCAAAATTTAAAGTATTAGCTTCTAAAATGAATTTACCCTTTGAGGATTTCAAGCAGGATTATTACCCTGATACAAAAAAAGTTAATGAAAAACAATTAACATATAAAGGTTTTTACAAAGGATATGAGGTTTTTGATAATTTTATTGAGATTCAGGTAATAAATAAGGAAATACGCGGTCTGAAGTATCACTATAAAAAGCCTATAAGTATAACTGCAAGAAGAGATATAAATGTTATACCCGTGTATCAGATTTTAATAACTAAAATGACTAAATACCAAGGCATTGACATATGTAATGTTGATATGGGATTTAAGGGTTATACCGGAGTCGACAAGGAAACAAAAACTCTTTACGAAGGGTTATCCTGGAGAATAAGAAATACTGATGGAAAAGAATTTTATTTCAATGCACGTAATGGCGAAGAAATAAAATAACTATGATTGGTAAATTTTAATATATGATATTAATGGTAGAATAATTTAAATCTAAATGGTATAATGAAATCGTGTGTGTAATGTTTTAGCAGTTGCTATTTGATTACATAATTTGAAGATTAACCATTTGCTTTATTAAACAGGTATTGCTGTTTATAGCTTGGACAGTTTATACAAAAGGTTGGTGTATAAGGGTTTGGATAAGTTTATAATAAATGGGCCATGTCCCCTAAACGGCGAAGTTACAAT
>JAEZIU010000357.1 GCA_023436485.1 Bacillota bacterium
TATCTATTTTAACCTGTACGTGAGTATAAATTGTATCAATGGAAGCTTGGTTAAAGATATTTGCAGTTGTTTATCGGCGAAGACGGATATTTTACCGGAAAACCTATACGATATAGGTTTTAGCGACACAATGAATCACGGACAATGAATGTGAGCGACGGTAAAATATCCCAAGCTGAGCCGTTATAAACTCTTGCAAATATCTTATAAGCAATCATTGATACAATTTTATACGGAAGTACGAGTGTTAAATTAAAAAACTTTCTGCTCTGCAACAACCCCTTTTCCTTATCTATTCCAAATCACAGAAGCATCAATGGAGGCAATATCCTTTGAACAAGTCCTTGCCATTACGCCTGCCAGTTCTTTAGTCATTTCCTCAATTACTCTCTGTACCCCGTCGGCTCCGTCCTTATTCAAGTGGGGAATCAGCGGACGACCAACGGACACTGCATCAGCACCAAGAGCCAATGCCTTAAATACATCTATACCGCCGGCAATACCGCAATCCACAAATATTGGTATACTACGGTTTACGATTTTTGCAATCTTGGGCAGCACCATTAGCGGAGGAACGGCATAATCCATAATTCCATGATGGTGAGAGATTACTATACCCTTAACACCTGCTTCAAGGCATTTATATGTATCTTTTTCACTTAGAATCCCTTTGATTATAAAAGGCAGTTTGGTGGCCTTTACAAATTCTTTGATTTCATTCAGGGTTTTACCTGACATTGGAAGACCCAAAACATTGTCAAATTCACCTTTACTGTTAAAGGAATGATCGATATCCATTCCAAGGGCAAGTACACCGCATTTCTCTGCATGCTCAATTCTCTTGAAAATTGTATTATTATCAGAGTGAGGCTTAATAATTTTTATTGTTTTGGCACCGGTGGCTGTCATTGCTTCCAGCTCAGCTTCATCTCCCATGCCTGTCCACGTTACTGCGTTTGCAGCCATGGCACCTTTAGCCATTTCTACCATTCCGTTAGTACGACCGTTATTGAGATGGGACAGTGCAGCTGTCATAATAGGAGTAGAAAATTTTTCACCATAAAGTTCAAATGCAGTAGTCGGTATTACCGAATCAATGTGACGCATTTCAATCAAAAGTGAATCAAAGTATTGGCGGGTGATTTCATCTGAATCTCCTGCTCTATGCTGTATATTTTGTTTCATCTTAAACCTCCACCTGTTTTATTTTTATTTGAAGTTTACTACAATATGCTACCCTTGTCCATGAAATCCATACATACCCTGAAAACATCTCCGTAGCTTTTGCTACGGCTTGTGGGTGTAGCCTGAATTACATATACAATATTTTTGTCGGGGACTACATTTATCTCCTGACCTCCGTAACCCCTGCATGCAAAACCGCCTTCAAATAGCCAGAAAAGATACCCGTATTCCGGCGCATTTGGGGAAGGTGACACAGCCTGATTTATATAACTTTCACTTAAAATACCGTTACCTTTATTTAAAAGCAGGAAACCTATCTTTGCCAAATCACCGGCTGATAAATCGGATTGAGCCTCAATGTTGACATTTCTGTCTATACTGTAACTTATGCCTCCCGGCAATTTTGCCCATTCACCGCTTGTTATTCCAAGAGGCTCATACAGATAAGACTTACAAAATTCGTAGGTATCCATATTTGCTGCCTTGGAAATTACCGCAGACAGTAAAATGACATCCCATTCCTTGTAAACGAATTTTGTTCCCGGTAAATTTGACATAGCTGTGTCAGCCAAGTGTTCCAGACAATTATCAGAACGCCAGAGCTGTTCTAGCATGGGGCAGTGATAATGAATTCCGCCGTTCCAGTAAATACCTGAGGACATGTTCAGAAGGTGTCGTATGGTAATCAGCTTATGGTAAGGATGATTGTTGGCAGCAAATTCACTTAGATAATTTGCTACAGGTTCATCAAGACTCTTAATGTAACCCTTATCAAGACATATTCCTGTACAAATAGATAGAATGCTCTTCCATATGGATTTTATGTTATTATGACTGTTTTCATTGAAGTTATTATAGTATTTTTTCAGAACTAATTCGCCATCTCTAAACATAAGGATACTGTTTATAAGGCGGTAGTGCTTTTGCTTTATATAATTGTCTATATGTTCTGACAGCTCATTATTCATTTTAGGTACCTTCCTATTATGGAGTTTTGGTTGTTTTTCAAAGCCGCAGGAGAGTCTGACGCAATCAGTTCTCCACCGTCACTGCCGCCTCCCGGTCCCATTTCAATTATGTAATCACAGTTAGACAAAATGTAAGGGTCATGTTCAGTTACGATGACGGTATTACCTTTGTCTACAAGTTCCTCCATCAGTTTCATAAGCCTTACACTATCGTGAAAAGACAAACCCGTTGTAGGTTCATCCAGTACATAAACTGCATCCTTTGCTGCTTGTCCCTTTGAAAGTTCCTTTGCCAGCTTTATACGCTGACTTTCACCTCCGGATATGGTTGGTGTTTTTTGTCCCAGAGTTATGTATCCCATACCTACCCTTTGGAGGGTAGCAAGTATTTTATCTATCTGTTTGTCTCTGCCTTTAAAAAATACTGCTGCTTCGTCTACAGTAAGGGACAAGATATCTCTGATATTTTTACCGTCCAGAGCTACTTCAAGAGCTTCGGGTATAAAGCCTGTCCCACCGCAGGACTCACATTCCGTATCAATAAAATTCCCAAATCCCACATGATAATGTACTTCACCGTCACCTTTGCAAACTTTGCAGCCACCTTCAGAATTAACTGTAAAAAGCCCTGAAGGTAAACCGCTTTCCTTTGAAAATAAAGCACGGATACGGTCAAATACTCCTGTATAAGTAGCAGGACAAGAGGTGCGGCTTCTACCGATAGGCTTTTGGTCTATAACCAAGCATTTTTTTATTTGTTCCCATCCGCTTATGACAGAATTATCTTCCGAAATTCCTTCATTATCCTCGTCTTCGTCCCCAACAAATTTGTCATTTAGCAAATTCTTTAACTTTGGAACTAGTGTATCTGAAATAAGGCTGGATTTTCCGCTTCCGGACACTCCTGCAACACCCACCATTAAGCCTAATGG
>JAEZIU010000004.1 GCA_023436485.1 Bacillota bacterium
TTCCTCAAGGTTATTTAATCTTGAAAAATAAACGTGTTCTCCACGTGCCTCATAATTAAAGCTCTTTGTAATTTCATTATCATAATTGAGAACGAGTTTGTCATTTTCCTTCTGATTAATAAAAATGTTCTTTTTTGCATCAATGTACTCTTGTAATGACTTATGAACATCAAGGTGATTAGGGGTTATGTTTGTAACAACTGCTACTGATGGACAGTCTTTGATGGTCATTAGCTGGAAACTGCTTAGTTCCAATACTACCTTGTCCGTTTCTGCTACATCATCTATTTTACTTAGTAGTGGTGTTCCTATATTCCCTCCAAGCCAGCAGTTATAACCTTCTTCCGTTAGTATCTTGTAAACTAAGGTGGTTGTAGTGGTTTTTCCATCACTGCCTGTAACTGCAAAAACTTGTGCAGGACATAGCTTTAGAAATACTTCCATTTCTGATGTAAGCTCCGAGCCATTAGAAACAGCCTCAACAAGTTCAGGCAAATCAGGTCTCATTCCCGGTGTACGGAATATTAAATCAAACCCATTCAACGTGGAAAGATAATCGGGCCCAATACTATATTTAACAGACAATCCCTTTAATTCATTGAAAGCATCTGTAAGTTTTTCTTCCGGTGATTTATCAAATGCTGTTACTTCTACCCCGAAATTTACGAGATATTTAATCAGAGGAATATTACTAATACCTATTCCCATGACAGCAACCTTTTTATTTCTAACATCCTTCTTAAACTGTTCCAGCTTATTATTCATAATTACCTCCGTTATTCTCCATAATTCACATAAAATAAATTTTGCCTATTGAAAAACTAAAACACATATAGTAAAATACTAATGCAGTTAAGTTATGCGGATATGGCGGAATTGGCAGACGCTCATGGTTCAGGTCCATGTGAAAGCAATTTCATGCAGGTTCAACTCCTGTTATCCGCACCAAAAGAGTTTGAAAATTAATTTCAAACTCTTTTTTTTATTTCTATAATTACTTCAACTCCGGATAATTAAAACTATCTGAGTCCTTTACATAGAAAAATGTCTTTAGTGATTTAAAATTGTACTTATTTGCCATTATAAGCTGCTCCGTACTTCCGACAAAAAGTATTCCTTGATGATTTAATGCCATATTGAATTTTTTATATATTTCAGTTTTTGCTTCCTCTGTAAAGTAAATCAACACGTTTCTGCAAACTATTAAATCAATGTTTGTAGGGTACGGTTCTCTTAATAGATTGTGCTGTCTGAACTCAACACAGTTCTTAACTTCATCCTTGATTTTGTAACTTTCACCTATAATTGTAAAATACTTGTTTTTAAACTCCTGTGGTAAATTCTCGACACTTTTGGCATTATATATACCGATTTTTGCCTTTTCTATGGCTCCCATGTCTATATCAGTTGCAAGTATCTTTATGGAGCTAAGAGGCATAATTTTATTGAGTACCATTACAAGCGTATATGGCTCATCTCCTGTAGAGCATGCGGCACTCCATATTGTCAGCTTCTTTTTTTGGTTCAGCAAAAGAGGAAAAATTTCTTTCTCCAAAACAGACCATTGATCAGGATTTCTGTAAAACTCAGAGACATTAATTGTAAGGTAATTAATAAATTCTTTGAACAATTCCTTATTATCTTTTAATGCCTGCACATAATCCTTGTATGTATCATAATTATTCTTTCTTATAAGTGCATCGATTCTCCTTTTCATTTGCTTTTCTTTGTAAAAAGTGAGATTTATCTTCGTTATTTTGAAAATTTCTTCTTTAAAGCCCTCGTAATCCATTTGAACCTCCTCATTGGTAGATTATTACGTTTTTTATACAATATTATATTCATAATGAGGTACGATGATGTTTTACACTATAATAAAGGATGTACCTATGTACATCCTTTATTATAATTATTTAAAATGAAAAGTATAATCAAAAATTATCCTTTAACGCTCTCACCAATTGTGTTTGTCATATCTTCAACATGTTCTTTTGGAAGTTCTTCCACTTCATTTGCTGAAGCACTTTCTTCCTTATTTGCTCCTGCAGGATCAATTGGGTTAACTTCTTTTATGCTAAGACTGATTTTCTTTGTTTCCGCATCAAATTCAATTATCTTTGCATCAATCTGCTGACCGACTTTCAAAGCATCGCCGGGTTTACCCAAACGAACTGATGAAATCTGGGAGATATGAACTAATCCGTCAATTCCCTCTTCCAGTTCAACAAATGCACCAAATGGTACCAGTCTTACAACTTTACCTGTTACTACATTACCTACCTGATATTTTTCAACAGCCTTGGCCCATGGGTTCTCTGACTGTTTCTTGTAACCAAGTGATATACGTTTCTTTTCCTTATCGAAATCAAGCACGGAAACAATTATCTCGTCTCCAACCTTAACAACCTCAGACGGATGCTTTATCTTGCTCCATGAAAGTTCACTAAGATGAACAAGTCCGTCTACTCCGCCGATATCAACAAAAGCACCGAAGTCCATAAGACTCTTTACCTGACCCTTGTATGTCTTTCCTATTTCGATATTATCCCATATTACGCTGGATGCAGCTTGCTTATTCTTTTCAATTAAAGTTCTTGCTGAACCAACTATTTTTCTTTTTTGCTTGTTTAATTCTATAATTTCAACCAGTAAAACCTGTTTTACAAATTCGGAAAGATCTTTAATGAATCTGTCGCTGATTTGTGAAGCAGGAATAAATACTCTAACACCACTTGAATTACCAATTACACCGCCGTTTACCTTTTCAGTTACTTTAACCTTTACAGGCTGCTTGTTCTCATAAGCACTTTCTATTACGTCCCATCCCTTAACAGCATCAACCCTCTTCTTGCTCAGAAGAACGTTACCTTCGCCGTCGTTAACCCTTACTACAAAAACGTCAATCTCGTCTCCAACCTTAAGTGATTTTTCAGGATTAAAGTCCGGATCATCAGAAAACTCCTGTAATGGAATGATTCCGTCTGATTTGTACCCCATGTCAATAAATACTTCATTATGGTTATATCCAATAATTTTACCTTTTGTAATCTGACCCGTAGTCAAAGTTACGAGTGAGCTTTCAAAAGCATCAGCAAAGCTCATTTCCAAATCCTGTCTATCTAATTCACTCATTTTATGAATAACCTCCTTGATTACCCAGTCAGGTGTTGACGCCCCTGCAGTAATACCAATTTTTTTAATTTTTTTTATATCAACCGGTGGAATTTCATCGGCTGTTTGTACTTTGAACGTATTATCACAATTTGACTTGCAAATTTGATAAAGTTTGTTGGTATTGGAACTATTATTTCCGCCAATAACCAATACCATGTCAACCATTTTTGAAATTTTTTCTGCTTCAGTTTGTCTTTTGTCTGTCGCATTACATATTGTATCAAATTTTAAAACATTTTCAAACCTTTTATTTAATCTAAGTATAATTTTTTCCCATTTATCACGAATAAATATAGTTTGAGCAACAATACATATCTTTTTTGTGATGTCAGGCAGATTATCAACATTATTTTCATCTTCAATAATAAAAGCACTATTATCGCACCATCCGTTTATTCCTATTATTTCAGGATGTGTTTTATCGCCTGCTATAATTATCTGGTAACCTTCCCTATACTTATTGTTAACCAAGCCGTGTATTTTTTCTACATAAGGACACGAAGCGTCTACTACCTCCAGTTTACGGATTTTCAATCTTTTAATTACCTGTGGGCCTACACCATGAGCTCGTATGACCACCTTTGCAGGTGCTTCCGCCTCTTCAGGATTATTTATTGTAATAACTCCGTATTCTGTAAGTTTTTTTACTACCTGATCATTATGAATTATAGGTCCAAGTGTATATATTTTCTGATTTGATTTTGTCGCTAAATCAGATACTATTTTAACCGCATTATTCACTCCAAAGCAAAATCCGGCGGTATTTGCGATAACAAGTTCCATTAAATTGACCTCACAATTTTATATGTTTGCATAATTTTTATAGAAGTAAAGTATTCTCTCTGCTACTTCATCTATTGTCATGGAAGTAGAATCTATCTCAACAGCGTCAGGTACTTTTTTAAGAGGAGCAAAAGCTCTTGACATGTCGTTATTGTCCCTATTTCGCATATCTTCTCTGACTTCATCCAAATTAACCTGCTGACCTTTCAAGACCAGCTCTTCATATCTCCGCTTAGCTCTTTCATCAATATCTGCAGTTAAAAATATTTTTAGGTTTGCCTGAGGAAGTACATATGAACCTATATCCCTGCCATCCATAACAACATCTTTCTCGCCCGCAATCTTTCTTTGCAGTTCAACCATTTTTAGCCTTACTTCTTTAATAGCTGCTACATTTGCAGCACCTGTAGAAACTTCTCCCGTCCTTATATCCTCAGAAACATCACGACCATCCAAGAAAATCTTCTGAACATTGTCATGATGTGTAATTTCTATATTTATATTATCAATTATCCTGATTAAATCTTCCCTTGACTTGGTAGCAACACCACTTTCTATTGCCTTTAACGCTACAGCCCTATACATTGCTCCCGTATCAAGATATATATATCCAAGCTCTGCTGAAACCTTTTTGGCAATTGTACTTTTTCCGGCACCTGCCGGGCCATCTATCGCTATGCTCTTTGGCATTCTTATCATTCCGTTTCTTGTATTATATTTATCTTACGTTTACTGTTACTTAACTAAGTCAGGCCTTAATACCTGAGCCCCATTTAGATATACATGATTAATTTCGGTGTTACCCTTTTCAGTGTTAAAATGGATCAGAACTCGTATGCATTTTTCCAGACTACCCGGAACATTGATTTCATTTGTACACATCAATGGGATATCGTTCCAACCTATTTGTCTTGCAGCTACTGCCGGAAACGTTGCATTCAAATCTTGCGTAACCGTAAATATTGCACTTATTATATCTGGATAATTTAAAGAATTTCTTTCTATAATTTCTACAAGGAGCTCTTTGGTTCCTTCCAAAATTGACTCATTTGTATTTTCGGATACTGTTATTGCCCCTCTTATCGCTCTTACAGCCATTAGTCTCTCCTTCATGGTTTTTGGTATTCTTGAACTATACGACTCTATGTCCAAGTCCTATTGAAACTTCATTCAAATTCAAGAGACCTATACCAAAAAACACGGCAACACTTACATGATCCTTATACCTTGCTATTCCGATTTTTCCGCCGACATTAAGACCTATTGCCTTTGGCATTATCTGTGATATGGCCTCTCTTGTTGCACCTGCTACGGCACCCTGTTCTGCATGACTTTCACTAATTACTCCTTCACGCTTTGACGATACAACTGCTCTCTCCACAATCTTCATAACTGATGAAATAAACTCGCCACCGTAGTCAACAGCAGCAGTGCTTATTCCTGTTTGATGAAATTCCTGCTGAAGCTTCTTCTCAGTTGTCCTGTCATTGGTCAGTGCAATTCTTATCGCTGCACTTGCTATTTCTTTGCTTCCGAATTCTTCATTAGTCATATTAACCTCCGCTAGTCCAATAGTGCGACTTCAAATATTTTTTATATAATTTTTACTAATATTCAACTCAAGGAAACGACAATTGTAACATTTATTACCTTATCAGGAGTTTTAAGTCAACAAAAACCTATACATTTAAATTATATAGGTTTTTCTATTATAAAACAATAATTAAGTTAATTTTGTCAAAACCGGAAACCAATTAATTAAACCTGATTCTAACCAGATTTTCAATGTTATGTTGAATATTTGCAATCGCATTAATACTCTTGCTGTTTATGTTCGATGAAGCGTTTTGCACCTTTATCATATGACTTATGGGACTTTCGCTGCCATCAATCTCTATGACATCTCCATCGTTGACATTAACGGGTATTTCAATTTTGTCAAATACTGCAACCTGTTCACCGTTCACCAGTATCTTAACCTGTGGATCAGGTTCTTCTCTTATCAATGCTAAAGTGACCTTTCCTCTACCATATAGGTATTCGTCACTTCCAAGAGGTATTCCCAAAGACTTATCCATAATGTTTAGACGTGCCCGGACTGACGGCACTGACAGGATGATCTGAACAGATATAAGTGCTATAAAAAATATGATACAAGTCCTAAACAGTATCTTTTCTAATGAAGCTGTTTTATTTGTTTCATTTACTTTGTCATTATTACTCTTTAAGTTAAATTTCATATACCAAGCCTCAAATTTGTTTATTTACTGTTAATATGTACAAATCTTAGGCTAATTACACATAATTTCCAAAATTATTTTTAGCAATTTAAACCTGCAAGGTATCCTGTTGAAAAAGCAATTGTCAGATTAAAGCCGCCTGTGTACGCATCAACGTCAATTACCTCACCTGCCATAAATAAACCACTTATCTTTTTTGATTCCATTGTTGAGGGATTTATCTCACTTGTTTTTACTCCACCGGCTGTAACTATGGCTTCCTTTATGGGCCTTGCCCCGGTGATAGTCATTTTAAGGTTTTTTAGCAGTGTGACAAGTCTTTTTCTTTCTTCCTTTGTAATTTGATGTACAGGTTTCTCAGGGTTAATTTCCGATAGGTTTATTATTACGGGAATGAACTTCTGAGGAAGTAAATCATCCAATGAATTTTTATATTGCTTTCTTGAATATTTGTCAAAATCCCTTTGAACTCTTTCATCCAGCTTTTCCATAGTCAATGCGGGTTTTAAATCAAGGAATAGAGCTACATTTTTAAAATCATAGGAGAGCAAATGTCTGCTTGCGCTTAGGATTACCGGCCCGGACACTCCAAAATGAGTAAAAATCATTTCACCAAAGTCGTTATATATCACTTTTCCGTTTCTGTTTTTAAATGAAACAGAAACATTTTTTAAGGATAGTCCCTGTAAGTCTTTAATCCATTCTTCCTGTGTAATAAGAGGTACAAGGGATGGCTTCAGCGGAGTTACTGTGTGGCCCAGCTTTCTCATCATTTCATAGCCGTCCCCGGTTGAGCCTGTTCCCGGATAAGACATTCCGCCTACCGCAAGTATAACAGATTCAGCCTCAATAGTGCTTCCATCAGAAAGGCGAATTCCGGCCACTTTATTGTCTTGGGCAAGTATTTCAGTAACTGTCGCTTCTGTATTAATTTTAACGCCGTTTGATTGAAGAAACCCAATAAGCGTATTAAGTACATCTCTGGAAGAATCTGATTCAGGAAAAATTCTTCCACCTCGTTCTACTTTGGTACGAAGTCCCTTTTGATTAAAAAAGTTAATTAAATCTTGATTTGAAAACGTATAAAAAGCCGAGTAAAGGAAGTTTCCATTTCCCGGCGTATTTTCTATCAAGCCTTCAATATCCGTATCATTAGTAATATTACATCTGCCTTTACCTGATATTAAAAGTTTTTTGCCAAGCCTGCTGTTTTTCTCCAATAAAATAACGTCCCGTCCTCTTCCGGCTGCAATTCCTGCAGCCATTATTCCTGCCGGGCCGCCCCCAATTACTATTACTTTACCCATATGTGTCCTTTCAATATAAATTACAGTTTTTCATCATGATAATCGTCTTTTTCGTATACCTCATATTCATCCCATATCTTTTCAAGCTTTTCAAAGGTATTGTAGACATCATTTTTCCTTCTCATACCTACTGCTACT
>JAEZIU010000049.1 GCA_023436485.1 Bacillota bacterium
TCTTATCTCATTTATTGCTGATTTTTACAAAAAGTCTGGTAGCGAATTATATGTTGGAACAGGCGATAGCCCTATGATACTTCATTTCTACGAGAAATGCGGATTTGTAAAATCTCACATTGCTAAAAACTTCTTTATAGACAACTACGACCACCCAATGTATGAAAATGGACAGCAATTAGTGGATATGATTTATTTG
Source organism: Bacillota bacterium (assembly GCA_023436485.1). Lineage (GTDB taxonomy): Bacteria > Bacillota > Clostridia > Acetivibrionales > DSM-1351 > Ruminiclostridium. The sequence continues at coordinate 200 of JAEZIU010000049.1, forward strand.
AAAAGACATCTATGATGATACAAGATGCTTGGTGTATGGTTCCAGCATAAACATAAGCTGCTCAGTAATTTCCTGAACATTGCAGGGCATAGAATTATTGATCCACCATTCCAATACTCCAATAAACCCAGAAGTCAAAAAATGAGTGGTTACATCATTTGAAAATGCTGGGTTTTCTGACTTTATACCGATAACCTCGGTTACTGTTTGCGCAATGATGGCATATAAGCGGTTACTGAAAATCCCAAAGCCCTCCTTGCTAAGAAGCAACTTGTATATTGTAAAATTTTTCTCCAAATATTCAAACATACTTTGAAATGCTCTTGTGTTTAGATTGGTATCAGCACTATCGGCACAGTGATTTAGCAGCAGCTCAACGTAAATTTCGATGCACTTGTCAAGCAAGTCGAATTTATCCACGTAATGCAGATATACAGTCCCTCGGTTTATGTTTGCACGTTCGGCAATGTCATTAATGGTAATTTTCTCAAATCCTTTTTCAGCTAAAAGGTCGATGAAGGTATTCATAATCAACTGCCTTGTTTTTTGTATTCTTCTATCCATAAAGTTATCCTCCAGATATTCAACAAATTAGTGCACTGTGTTGAGTTCTCAACAGTTGGAGCAACTATAACTATTGAAATTCTCTCCATAAATCAGTATGTTAAGAATATCAAACACATGTTGAAAAGTCAACACGTGATCATTCTGGAGGATGCTTAATGAAAATACTATTTTTTGGTCGCGGTGTTATAGGCACACAGTATGCTTGGGCGTTTGAAAATGCAGGCCATACTGTTGAGTTTTACGTTCGTGAAGGCAGGAAGGAACAATACGGCTCACATGTAAACTTAGACATATGGGATACACGACGAAGCAAAAAAGACCGGATAGTCAAAGAAAAATGGCCTATTGTAACACATGAAGAAATAAAGGAAAATCACGATTATGACCTCGTATTTGTGAGTGCCAACCCTGAGCAAGTATCAAGTGTGGTAAAGTACCTTGCGCCACGAGTTGGAAATGCAACGGTTCTATTTATCGGTAACTTTTGGCAAGACATACAAAAATCCGTTCATCCTCTTCCACTTAGTCAAGTTGTTTGGGGCTTTCCCGGTGCCGGCGGTGGATTTGAAGAGAACACTCTTTACGGTGGGCTTTACAAGACGGTTCAATTCGGGACATTTGAATCCGAGCCTACCATAAGAGATTTAGAGGTTCACAAACTTTTTACCGGGGCAGGCTTCAAAGTAGTGGTTCAAAAGGATTTTCAAAGTTGGCTCATGAATCACTTCGTATTAAACGCTGCAATGGAAGTCGAAGTACTAAAATGCGGCAGTTTTAAAAAAGTAATTTCATCGCACGAAGCGCTTGCTGGAATGGGTCGTAACATAAAAGAGATGATCCCTGTTTTGAAAGCAAAAGGCTCAAAACTTGATGTTATGACAAAAGTGTTGAGCGACCTACCACCGAGAGTTGTTGGCTTCCTTATGAGTAACGTTGTTTATTCACCTAAAAGCATGCCCTATGCACTTCAGGCGCATAACCACTATAAAGTTGGCTATGCTGTACAGGAAGTTATATCAGAAGCCAGAAAGTACGGCATAAAGGCACCACGGCTTTATGCTGTAGAAAGCCTAATTACAGGTTAGCGAACAGGCCCCCAAAAAACGAACATTAACAAAGAAGACCTTCTATCGTAGAATAGTAACTACGACAGAAGGTTTCCTGTTTTGTTGTGGAATAATGCAATTATATATTCGATTAGATACTGTTAATGTGATTAAAAAAACAAATTCATTTCTTCAAACAAATCAATATCGATGGCTGAATACAACTGTATATCATCCACTTTGTTTTCTTCTCCTTGGCATTTTCTTCTGAGCTCAATTGCCTCATCGGATAAAAGATAATCATAGTGACCATTCTTTCCCAGTTTGTCCATTAACATGAATCTGCACTTCGGATTTTTAATACTGTCTTTCTGTTTATAGATCGAGCTTACTCCTCCGTAAAACTCATCTGTTGTACCACTTAATACTAAAATCGGTATATGTGATGAATCTATGCCTTTAACTGCTGAAAGCTCTCTCGTTTCTTTTCCATAAACGAAATATTCATATATTTCAGCAATTTTGCCTTCGAGAAACCCAATTTTCCCGGAGTATCGCTTAACAGAGTAGCCCCACTGCTCAACAGGCGTATCAAATCCGGATGCGGATACTACCGACTTTATTTTGTGCGAATAATTCAGAACAGCAAGTGATACGTAGCCGCCAAGGCTGTGTCCAAACAAAGAAACAGACATTTTCGAATACTCTTCGTTATTTTCAAAATATGTAAGCACCAAATCGAGATCCTTTACTGACTGAATGTAATCAGTCGAAGACTCACCTTCGCTGGAATAATACCCAGTATAATCATAACAGAAAACCATCCACCCGCGCTGAGTAAAGAACCTTACATATTCAAGATAGTCTTCAGTCGGACATCGGTGGCCGGAGCTGATCACCAATAATCTCGCTGATTCGCTACATCCAAACATTGTTCCCTTTAGCCTGTTCGTTCCAGATTGAATAAATATAGCTTTCTGTGGCACATCCTGTAAATTCGTTTCATATCGTTGCAGTGGCAAATGTTTACCATAATCTGATCTGCAAAACTGGATTTTATGCGCCCTATGGATTATGATCAGCGAAGCAATCAAAAAGAATGTTATCATTGTTATTCACCTCTTGTGAACTTGGTTTATGTAATAACCCTTTATCAAACTCCATTTTAAGAATTTATGCACTATCCATTCTTGTTCTCCAATCGATCTAAAAAAGTCAATATTCTCTGCAACAGGACAACGGCCTCGGTGTGTAACTTGCTGCTCTCCAAATCCAGTTATAGATTATAGAGTTAATATTCCGGCTGTATTTTTTATTTTAAGCATCCAAAATGTAGATTCAATTTCATTAGCTAGCCGTTGTCTTCGATTCTCTCCTAGTCCCATATGCATCCCCATTACCCAATACCCTTCCTTTTCCGTAAGAAATTGTTTCGGCAATATATATGTACCATCTGCAGTTCGAAATGATTCCAAATAATTAACTGCTGAAATAAACCATTGAGAGTTAACTACATTTTTAAAATGTGCCATAAGTTCTAATCTTTGTAATAATAATGAACCACATTTATCAAAATCGGTAAACGAACGATTAAAGCACGGCAGCTTTACATCCCAGCCCATAGAGTAATATTTTCCTCCCGGTGCAGAAAGTATTCCATATCCATCCGGTAATGCTTGATATTCCGTATTAAGAATATAATCTATAATATTATAAATTTTATCCATATCACAAATATCACAAGAATCAATCATTGCTGCAAATCCATATACATCAAATATTAATGGATATTTATACCACCCGTTTTTATATAAATCAGGTTTTATGATAGGTCTTCCCTTAAAAGCTACTGGAATTCCCCCATATACCTCAGCATTATCATATAGGTCATAGTCTAGCGATTGAGTGAAATCATATACATGAATTAACCGCTTTTTTAAGAAAGTTATAATAGCTTCATCCCTGTAACCTGCCAGCAGAAAGGATGCAGCAAAAATAATCAAGGCAAATACATCCCACTTTCCTTCATCTTTCTGTATCATATCCGAAAAATTTCTTCGAAGAGGCAAGGTTTTATCGTCTAATTCCTTGATGCCTGCATGTAATCCCAGATTAACAAGTTTATTCATGCAGTTTTCAAAACAGGTGTTAAAGCTCCCATGATAATTTCTTAAACTTACTTCATTTGGATTGAAATATGAAAGCCATGATCTAACTTCAGTACTACTTAATAATTCTTCTTCCAATACTGAAATATTGACCGATATCTTATTTTTACATATTTCATCAGCAATTCTATATCGAATCACTGCATTACCATTATAAAAAAGCCAGTCAAGTACGCTCTGGTAATCCATGATACATCCTCCTGTATACTATAATATCCATTATATCAGATTGACATATAAATACAATTATCATGTCTTTAATACAAAAAACATTAGGTATTCCTATCATGTAAAATCCACACATGCCCAGCTTACTTACTTTTTCGAGTTAACAACACAACCATCTCAACATGACTCGAGTGCTCATTATTGATGTCTGCATTCTTGGGAACATATCAACTACAATATCATGATCTCTATTAAAATTTATTTTCAATATTCTAACAACTTTTCATCAATAATTGAGATTTCTTCCTTACCTATAATTTTACTATAATATTTTAATTATTTCTTGTAGATTCTCAATCCAACTATTTAAAAGTTTTATATCGCTTGCCAATTGTGCTGCATTCTTTTCATAACCTTGTAACAGTTTAATTTGATGTTCATAAAAGCACCGCCACTTTATAAACATCTCCTTGCTATCCAAAAAATTGCCCCACTCATTATTGTGAATCTGAACTTGTAGGGCTTCAATTTGTATTTTGAAGCTCTCAGCAGGCAGCCCCATTTGTTTTTTGAAATCAGAAAGTATAAACTGTTTTTCGAACAGTTTTTTCTTCTGCCAATTTTGATATTGGTCAAAAAAAACATCTGCCATATTCTTAAACAAGAATGACAAATTATCAAAATCAACCTGTGTTTGCGTACTATTTGATTTTTCCTTATCACCGTTAATTAAACCACTTTCCATCAACACTTGATAGGACATGATTTCTTTCCCGTTATACTGTTTTGCTTTTACGACAGAAACGGCATAGCCCACCCCTGCAATCTCGGCATCAGTAATTAGTTCTTCAAGCGATTTGTAAAATTCTTCTGTTGTAATTCCCAATGAAGTCGCTACAATTTCTACTGCTTTAACAGCGGTATCTGTTTTTACAAATCCGGGGGCTATTGAGTATGCAATAATGCCCGTTCCGTCAACTTCTTCACACAAGGTATTGCAAAACTCCACCTGCGCGGTTTTGAATACTTCATAAGCCGACATATAAGGAGTTGGAGCTGCTGATGGTATAAAAACAATAATCCCGCCTGTGTCCCTCATGGAAGAAATAAATTTTTTCGTTAAAAGGACAGGTGCTCTCAAGTTCACAGCATAGCTTAAATCCCAATCGGATATTGATACCGCGTCAATCGCTCCCATCGGAACAACGGCAG
>JAEZIU010000186.1 GCA_023436485.1 Bacillota bacterium
ACAGTTTAAGGCCAAGCCTGCCATTACAGTATATTCAACTGCTTGCTTATTGAGAACCGGCAAAGTTCCGGGCATCCCTGTACAAACGGGACAACACCTTGTATTTGGCTCACCTCCGAAACTTACGGGACAATCGCAGAAAATTTTCGATTTTGTAGATAACTCCGAATGTATTTCCAAGCCTATTGTAGGGATATATTTCATCGTTGTGCTCCTTTCTTGCTATATAGCGGGAACTCTGAACTTATCGGCAAATTCAGCCTCAAAATTCGCAGCAGCCCTGAATATCTCTTTTTCTCCTAACGGCTTACCCGTAAAGGAAAGACCTATAGGAAGTCCCTTTGAATCGTAGCCACAGGGGACTGATATAGAAGGAAGTCCGGCGATATTTACAGCAACAGTGTAAATATCTGCAAGATACATAGTAAGCGGATTATTTGTATTCTGCCCTATTTTAAATGCGGTTTCAGGAGCAGTAGGATGCAGAACCACATCATATTTTGAAAAAGCCTCATTAAAGCCATTACTTATTAATGTTCTAAGCTTGAGGGCTTTTTTGTAATAAGCATCGTAGTAACCTGAGGCAAGGGCGTAGGTTCCAAGAAGAATTCTTCTCTTGACCTCTTTTCCAAAGCCTTCAGCTCTTGATTTGCCGATTAGTTCGTTAAAGGATTTGCAGTTATCGGCTCTATAGCCGTATTTTACACCGTCATACCTTGATAGATTGGAACTGGCCTCGGCAGAGGACATGAGATAGTAGGCAGGTACGGCGTGTTTCAATACCGGCATTGAGAACTCCTCAATTTTTGCTCCCATACTCTCCAATTTGTCAATGGATTTATATAATGACTCCTTTACCTCGGCATTTAAACCTTCTGTCAGGTATTCCTTGGGCAAGCCAATCTTAAAGCCTTTTATATCACCTGAAACAGAAGAACTGTAGCTGGAATCGTTTTCGTATTTTAAGGAAGTAGCATCTTTGGGATCATTTCCGCAGATACTGTCCAGAATTATTGCACAATCCTCAACGGTTTTAGCTATAGGGCCAATCTGGTCAAAGGAGGATGCAAAAGCAACCAGACCATATCTTGAAACCAGCCCATAAGTAGGTTTCATACCAACAACACCACAGAAGGAGGCAGGCTGTCTCACTGATCCACCTGTATCAGAACCAAGAGAACCAAGGGCTAAAGAAGCAGACACACAAGCAGCGGAACCGCCTGACGAACCACCGGGGACCCTTGTTAAATCAAAAGGATTTTTTGTTGTCCTAAATGCGGAATTTTCAGTAGAGCCTCCCATGGCAAATTCATCCAGATTTGTTTTACCAAGAATAACTGAATTATCTGCCAGTAGTTTGTTTACTGCTGTTGCTGTATATGGTGAAACAAAGTCCTCAAGCATTTTTGAGGCACATGTAGTTTTTGTTCCTTCAATACATATGTTATCTTTTATGCTCATGGGAATACCTGTAAGAAAGGTAGATTTACCGCTATCTATAATATTCTGTGCCTGTTGGGCATGCCCCAGGGCCATTTCACCAGTAACTGAAAGATATGACTCTACTTTGCCGTCCAGCGTATTAATTCTTTCCAAATACATACGAGTGAGCTCAACTGCACTAATTTCTTTATTATCAAGAAGCCCTCGAGCTTCTTTTATGGTTAACCTGGTTATATCCATGAGGACCTCCTTATTCAATCATCTTAGGAATAGCAAAACAATTTTCCATGGTCTTTTTTGAATTAGACAGGATTTTTTCGGTTTCAAATGAATCCCCGGGAGTATCTTCCCTCATATTATTAGTTACTCGGGATATGTGTTCGGTTGCATCTATATGTTCTGTATCAATATTTTTGATAGTATCCATTAACCCTATAATATCTCGCATATCTTCAGCCAGTGACCGTATTTCGTTATCATCAAGAGATAATTTTGCAAGATTCGCTATATATTTAATGTAATCATTAGTTTCAGAATTAGTCATTGCGTACCTCCCTGATTTGTAATTATCAATATAAATTTAAGCTTTGCAAAAAAGTTAAAAATTATATACTATATAAATAAAAAAACTGTACCAAACAAACATCTTGTTATAAAATGTTTGTTGACACAGCACCTTTGCTGCATTTAATTAATTTAGAACCATTATAATATACGTCCTGCAAAAATGCAATACTTTTTCCAGAAAACATTTTTATAGGATAAACAAGCTTAATATCTGCCTTTCCATGACTCTGCTATAGTTCCAACGTTTTTTAAATAAAATGAAGATGAAACTGTTTTGCAGGATTGGAAATTAAAAATTGCAAAAAAGGTATTGACGTATAATTATTTTCTTAGTAAAATACACTTAAAGACAAATTGCAGGTACGTCACATAATTAAAAAATTAATAAACAAAGAACAATGGCGTTCTCATAAAAACCTGATTTCAGGGGTTTGTATGAGTACGCTTTTTTGTTACCCCTAATATGTGACCATTATTTTTATAGATATAGAAATTTATTATTTTGATTTTTATTTTTTAGTAAAGGAAGTGTACGACATGTTATTGAAGGAAGGTCAGGTAAGAATACCATCTGGTTGTGCAATTTCAGGAATGTTCAGCAGGGAAGGTAGACGTATCTCAGGTCAGGATATAGTTAAATCAATATCGGTCATGCATGATCGCTCCAACGGTTTAGGAGGAGGATTTGCAGGCTATGGCATTTACCCTGAGTATAAAGAACTTTATGCATTTCATGTTTTCTTTGACAGTAATGAGGCAAGAGAAGATGCCGAAAGATTCATAAACAGACATTTTGATGTGGTTAATTTAAGCAGAATTCCTACAAAAAAGCATCCAAGGATAACTGATGCTCCCCTTATCTGGAGATATTTTGTATCGCCTCTTCATGGAAAGCTTGAGGAAAGTCAGCTGGAAGAAAAGGAATATGTTGCAAGGTGTGTCATAAAGATAAACACAAGAATTGATGGTGCATATGTATTTTCAAGCGGAAAAAATATGGGAGTTTTCAAAGCGGTAGGTTTCCCTGAGGATGTAGGAGAGTTTTACAAGCTGGAGGAATATGAAGGATATTGCTGGACTGCACATGGGAGATATCCAACGAATACTCCCGGCTGGTGGGGAGGAGCTCATCCGTTTTCACTTCTGGACTACACAATAGTACACAATGGTGAAATATCCTCATATGATGCCAACAGACGTTTTATGGAAATGTTCGGATATAAATGTTCACTTCTTACTGATACAGAAGTAATAACATATATATTTGATTATCTGAACAGAAGACAGGGTATATCCCTCAAAGATTGTGCATCAATAATAGCTGCTCCTTTCTGGTCTGAGATAGACAAAATGCCTCAGGATATGAAAGAGAAATTTACAGCAATCAGAAATGTTTATGCAAGTCTTCTAATAACAGGCCCGTTCTCAATCATATTGGGATATGAAGGCGGAATGATGGCATTGAACGACAGATTGAAACTCCGTTCCATGGTTGCAGCAGAAAAAGGCGACCTTGTACTTGTAGCCAGTGAAGAGAGCGCTATCAGGATTATACATCCGGAGGTAGATAGAATCTGGAGTCCTAAGGGCGGAGAACCGGTAATTGCAACGTTATCAGGGGGTGAAATTTAATGAGAATAAATTATTTTACACCTCAATATGAGGTATGTAGAGATCCGAAAAAATGTATTAAATGTAAAGTATGTATGCGTCAGTGTGCAAACGAAGTACACAGCTATGACGAAGAACTTGATATGATGGTTGCTGACGACAGCAAGTGCGTGGACTGTCAGAGATGCGTTTCACTTTGTCCGACCCGTGCGCTCCGTATAACTAAATATCAGAATGAGTTCAAAGAAAATGCCAACTGGACTCATCAACATATAACAGAAATATATAAGCAGGCAAATACAGGAGGAGTTCTTCTGTCATCAATGGGTAATCCTGTTCCGTATCCGATATATTGGGATAAATTGCTGATAAATGCAAGTCAGGTTACCAATCCATCCATTGACCCATTGAGAGAACCGATGGAAACAAGGGTTCAGTTGGGCTCAAAGCCTCCGAAGCTGGAATTTGATGAGGATGGAAAGCTTAAGACAAAAATAGCACCTCACCTGGACTTACAAGTACCTATAATGTTCTCGGCAATGTCATACGGCTCAATAAGCCGAAATGCACATGAAAGTCTTGCAAGGGCGGCAGAAGAACTGGGAACGTATTACAATACCGGTGAAGGGGGCTTGAATGAAGATTTTTACCAATATGGCAAAAACACAATAGTTCAGGTTGCTTCAGGAAGATTCGGTGTTCATGTGGGTTACCTGAGTGCAGGTGCTGCAATAGAAATAAAAATGGGTCAGGGAGCAAAGCCGGGTATCGGCGGACACTTACCGGGAGAAAAAGTTGGCGAGGATGTATCAAAAACCAGAATGATTCCGGTAGGCAGTGACGCAATATCTCCTGCACCTCACCATGATATATATTCAATAGAAGATTTAAGACAGCTTGTATTTTCCTTAAAGGAAGCAACTGCATATACAAAGCCGGTTATAGTAAAGATAGCCGCAGTACACAACGTAGCTGCAATAGCATCAGGTATAGCCCGTTCAGGAGCAGATATCATCGCCATTGACGGTTACAGAGGCGGTACCGGAGCTGCTCCCACCAGAATCAGAGACAACGTAGGAATCCCAATAGAGCTTGCACTGGCGTCAGTTGACCAAAGATTGCGAGACGAAGGAATAAGAAATAATATTTCTTTGGTAGTAGCAGGAAGTATAAGAAACAGCGGGGATATTGTAAAAGCAATCGCTCTCGGAGCAGATGCCGTATACATCGGTACATCTGCATTGATTGCTCTCGGATGCCATGTATGCAGAAGCTGTCACGGCGGAAAATGCAACTGGGGAATTGCAACACAAAGACCTGATCTGGTTAAGAGACTTAACCCTGATATCGGATACAAACGTTTAATAAATCTTGTTCACGCATGGGATCATGAGATAAAGGAAATGCTCGGCGGTATGGGAATCAATGCAATCGAGAGTCTCAAAGGTAATCGTTTAATGCTTAGGGGAATAGGATTAAGTCAAAAAGAACTTGATATATTAGGCGTTATGCACGCCGGCGAATAAGGGGTGAAGATTTAAAATGAAAAAGATATATGTAAATGAGGACAGATGTTTGGGGTGTCATCTTTGCGAATA
>JAEZIU010000218.1 GCA_023436485.1 Bacillota bacterium
AATCTATATGTTGTTTTGTTCTTTTTCTACTGGGAAAGTATACCTTATTAATAGCGTATAACGCTTGTAAGAAGTGGTCTATAGAAACTTCAATTACTTGATGATAAAATAGGACATCTTTTCTTAATAAAGCACGCCCAAACCCTTCTTCATCAATGGTCTTTGTTATATGAAAATTAATCATTTCCGATCTTAATTTTTCCGGATAAACCGAGAGTTTTTCTTTTAGTGTGCTTAAAACCTTCATTTCATCATATATAATATTTATATTTTAATCGTTGCACAGCGGCCTATTGGATAAAACCCGTGACTATTATCCAAATATTTTCCATCTAAAACATCGTTAATATACTCTAATGTCTCATCAATACTAAAATACATTAACATGGTTTCTACTCCATCAATGATAAATATATCTCCAGTTCCCCAAACTCCACCTTCACACACATTCATATTACATTGTTGAAATAAAGTACTGTTTTTATCGTAAACTGCTTTTCTCTCTTCATAACTTGGCACTTTTTCACCTAAAACAAATATATCAATATCTGTTTCACCTGCTTTGGGAATGTAGTTTATTTCTCCTGTTTGTCCTATCGCTTTTACAACTTCAATATGTGAAACCTCATCCAACAGCTTTTGAATCTTTTTTATTATATTATTTCCCATATAAGTGATCTCCTTTTATGTAATGGTGCTATATATGTAACCTATTCATTCAACTTGATTGCTTTATATTCTGTACTAAGTATGGAATAATAAACAGAATCACGCCATCGTTCCTTTACCCATCTATGTTCCCTCATACAACCTTCATATGTCATTCCTGCTTTTTGCAAAGCCTTGATTGAATCTAAATTTCTTGAATCACATAGTGCTTCAATTCTGTGAAGGGATAATTCCTTGAATCCAAATGAAATTACTTCTTTTACCGATTCGGTTGCATATCCTTTTTTAAACCCACCCATCTTTTATTAAACCTTCAAAGACTTCCTTTTGAGGTTTAGTCCCTTTTGCTGCTAATAAGTCCTCTTGCACAACATCACTACATATATACTCTGGACTTTCTGAGCAACCAGTTATGAAAAAACATATTGCTATTAGGAGTATTGCTATATATTTCGTTTTTCCCAATCTCTTCCACCCTTAGAATTAAATCTTTGTCTTAATCCCAACCAAGTTTATCTCGAGTCATAAAGACGGAAACCTTTCCGTTAACTGGTTTTGTAAATATAATAATAGGACTTTTTTGTGTTTGTACGTAGCCTAACCCAAACAAGTTATTTCTTCTTGCATCTTCAAACCATTCATACTCATAATCAAAATTATTTTTTTCAATTCCCCAATTAGTGAAAAGTTGACTACCAAACCATCCTTGTTCTTCCTTCGTTAATCTTTGCATACTTTGCATATTTTGATAGTTAATAAATGTCTTATTTATATCTTCTTCTGGGATAATCAACTTAACATCCATAACGTAATCAAATGGATATGCATCTTTTTCAATACTGCATTTTTTGATATATGAATTATTCGTTATATTTAAATTAAAACATTCGTTCACTAACCTCATGTCTGAGTAAGTTATTCTCTTAACATTAAAAACCAAACCAGCTTTATACGGGTATAGAAAGCAGACAAGAACAAACAATATTAAAATAATGCTGACTGCTATTAAAGGCTTTCTAGGCAGTTTAGCTTTCATAAAATTCTCCCTATTCGAAACTTACAGAGTAAGTAATATATTCACTTTCAAAATGATATCCTAATTTTACTGCCAATGCTGCCGATGCTCTATTCGCAGAGTCCCAGCTCGGATAAATTCCATTGTTTAAACATTCTAGAATTAGTTTTGAAGCACATGCCCCCTTAACTTTTATTACCTTTAAACTCCTTCTCAACAATTAGTAATTCCTCTTTACCACCATAATCCATGCCTTTAAAATCAAGACGAATCATATATGGCATATAATCAATTATTCTTAAATAATCATTACAGCTAAATGATGGCTCAAAAAAATTCAAAATTGTACTAAGTGCAGTTCCATGAGTTCCTATTACAATTTTTTTATCACTGTAATCCTCTAAAATTTCCATAAGTGCATCAACATTTCGCTTTTGTACCATGTTTAGTGATTCTCCACCCTCCTCACAAAAATCGAAGTTGCCCCACCGTTTCTGAAACATTTCCATATTATTACTGTTTATACCTGCTGTCCGTTCTCTGAATCTTTCATCAGTAAGAATATTTTTGTTATGTACTTTAGCACATTCTTTTATAGTATTAAAACTTCTTATATACGGGCTAGAAAAATAACAGTCGATTTTAATATCTTTTATTAATTCTGTTACTTTATCACAATCGACTAACCCATCTTTCGTCAACGGACGGGTTCTATCGCATTCCCAAGAATGCTCCGGTTGAGCATGTCGAACAAAATATATACTTGTCATCTTCTTCCCCTTCAATGATTAATTAAATAAGTAACTATCGTTTGGTTAACAGCACATTATAATCATCCTTAGTCAAAATATATTTTTTTGCTTCATATATTTTGCCAAAAGACTCGTATGTACCATCGCAATAAAATTTAAATCCACTTTTTTCGATTACCCTTTTTGATTGAAGATTAAATGATTTATGGCCACACCATAACACATCTACTTTAATCTCATCAAAAGCATATTGAATTGCTTCTCGTACAGCTTCAGTCATAAGACCCCTGCCCCAGTATGCTTTGCTTAAAACATACCCTATCTCTCTTTGAA
>JAEZIU010000233.1 GCA_023436485.1 Bacillota bacterium
TGATATGTATTATCATATTATGTGCGTCATGTTTTAGACGCAAAGTAAATGCGCCCGTAGCTCAATTGGATAGAGCGTCTGGCTACGGACCAGAAGGTTGTGGATTCGATCTCTGCCGGGCGCGCCAAAAAAACCTCTGAAAATATTCAGAGGTTTTTTTCTATTACAAAAAGTCCTGTTCTACAATAAAATTGAATTTACCATATCATTGTCCATGATATTATATTGTGTTACTTTATTATGTTAACGTATTGCCGTTATGCATTACAAGTCATTTTACTTATTTACTGCTTTATTATGTTAATGTATTATTAGATTAATGAATTAATGGGTATTTTTACCAAAAAATAATCTTTATGATTGGCAAGAATAAACAAAACCTTGAAACCCGCTTAAATACAATATTTTACAAGAATCAATATATGAATAAATTATTGAACTTTCCTTCATTTTGGTGTATAATTCGGCATTATACAATATTTTTTTGATAACTTATGCAAGTTGCACATCAATTTGTTTTCCCCTATGACAATGTCGTCATTAAGCTATATTCAGATTGATTGTTTTTTTTGTGTCCAAATGGTCTGTAATTATGTCCAGTAACGATTCTTACTGGTATTAACTTTATTAATATACACTTAGAAAAGCCGCATTTACATAATAGCGGTTAGGAGGTCTTTTATGGCAAAATATATAATCAAAAGGCTATTGGTCTCACTTTTGACTTTATGGATTATGTTCACACTTACATTCTTTTTAATGCATTTTGTTCCGGGTAATCCATTTATAGGTGAAAAGAAGATGACAGCTGAAATGTTAGCCAACCTAAATGCAAAATATGGTTTGGACAAGCCTTTAGGGGTTCAGTATCTCAATTATGCAAAGAACGTGCTTCATGGTGATTTTGGGCAGTCAATTCAATTGATCGGACAAGATGTAAAAGATATAATAGCCCAAAAGTTTCCTTATTCACTCAGGCTTGGTATTTTTGCCAGTGCTTTGGCAATGGTTTTTGGAACTGTTCTTGGTGTCTTGAGTGCACTTAAAAAGAATACTTCTGTAGACAGGCTTATTATGCTGATTGTTACCTTCGGAATTGCAGTTCCAAGTTTTGTTGTTGCTACTCTTAGCATGATAATTTTTGGTGTGCAGCTGCAAATATTGCCTACAATTAGTGATTTAAGCACTGTTTCAAGTTACATTTTACCCGGCTTTGCTCTATCGTTCTTCCCTCTGAGTTTTATAACACGGCTTATGCGTTCGTCTATGCTGGATGTTATAAATCAGGATTATATCAGAACAGCTCGCGCAAAAGGACTATCTGATAAAGTTGTTATATTTAAACACGCCTTAAGAAACGGAATTCTTCCTGTAGTAACTTATGCCGGACCAATGGTTGCATCTGTTCTTACAGGCTCATTTGTAATTGAATCCATATTTTCCATTCCGGGTCTGGGAAGTACTTTTGTTACCAGCATCACGGGCAGAGATTACACTACTGTAATGGGAGTAACGATTTTCTTTGGAGCAATTCTTATATTAATGAATTTCATCGTTGATGTAGTATACAGATTCGTTGATCCTAGAATCAACATTATCAATTAAGGGGCGGGTGACATTAATGAACACTATAAATAATACAAAAATTTTAGAAAAGAATTTATTTTTGCCTGCCACGGATGAGGAAAAGGCAACATCTGAGATTATGCGTCCATATGTTAGTTATTGGAGGGATGCATGGAACAGACTAAGAGCTAATAAAGTGGCTACCGGAGCTCTCGTTGTTATTATTTTGATAATTCTGGCTGCTATTATCGGGCCAATAATCTCCCCATACTCCTATGAGCAGATTCTACAAGGTCAGGAAAATCTAAAGCCAAGCATGCACCATATATTTGGTACTGACAGTCTCGGAAGAGATCTGTTCACCAGAACAATGATAGGTGCACGAATTTCGCTAGCAGTTGGTGTAGTTGCGGCAATCATGATATCAATTATCGGTATTATCTACGGAGCAATTTCCGGATTTTTTGGAGGTTGGGTTGATAATATTATGATGAGAATTGTTGACATTGTATATTCAGTTCCCACAATTCTTATAGTAATTCTTTTGCAGGTTGTATTAAAGAAACCGATTGATCTTTACATTCAGTCAGGTCATGCACCTTCTTTTCTCAACAGTATGGGTGTTGGTCTTATAAGTATTTTTCTGGTTATGGCTCTTTTATATTGGGTGGATATGGCCAGAATAGTACGTGGTCAGATTCTGGCACTTAAAGAGCAGGAATATGTTCTGGCTGCCAAAGTACTTGGTGCAAGCAATAGGTCTATTATATTCAAACATCTGATTCCTAACTGTATTGGTCAGATAATAGTTGTAACTACTCTCAAAATACCGGAAGCAATATTTACAGAATCCTTCCTGAGCTTTATAGGTCTTGGAGTATCATCACCTATGGCTTCTCTGGGTTCTCTTTCTCAAACAGCTTTAAAGGGAATTTATTCATATCCTTATATGCTTATCTTCCCGGCAGCAGCTATCAGTATTATTATACTGTCCTTTAACCTTTTCGGAGACGGACTGAGAGATGCTTTAGACCCAAGGATGAAAAAATAGTTCTTTGTAATAACTGGAATGTTAGCTTTGAAAGTTATGGGTATATCTAAATGATGACGGGATATACACTTTAGATAATTATTGGATGCCTTTTAAGGGGCAGGTGAGGTAATTGCTATGAATAATAAACTACTAGAAATAAATGATTTAAAGGTCTCATTTTTTACCCCGGCAGGTGAAGTTAAAGCTGTAAACGGAATAAGCTATTCACTTGAACCCGGTAAAGTTCTGGGTATCGTAGGAGAGTCAGGTTCAGGAAAAAGTGTTTCCTCTTATTCTGTTATCGGATTAATTGATAAGCCCGGAAAAATTGTAGGCGGAAGCATTACATTTGACGGTAAGGATATTTCGAAAATGACTAAGCAGGAAAGGCTTCAGGTTGCAGGAAATGAAGTAGCAATGATATTTCAGGACCCTATGACTTGCCTTAATCCTGTTTTTACTATAGGCAATCAGATTGCGGAATCCTTGTATCACAAGTACGGGAAAATTTCTAAACAAGAAGTCAAAAAAAGATCCGTGGAACTTCTATCACTGGTAGGCATAAATGAGCCTGAAAAAAGACTTTCACAATATCCTCATGAATTCTCAGGCGGTATGAGGCAAAGAGCTATGATCGCTATGGCACTTGCAGGTGAGCCAAAATTACTTATTGCTGATGAACCTACAACAGCACTTGATGTTACCATACAAGCACAGATTCTTGAACTTTTAAAGGATATTCAGAAGAAAACCGGAATGGCCATCGTGCTGATTACCCATGACTTGGGGATAGTGGCTGATATGGCTGATGATATTATTGTTATGTACGGTGGGAAAATAGTTGAACAGGGGTCAGTTTACAGCATATTTAAAAACCCCCGTCATCCTTATACAAAAGGACTTCTACGTTCATTACCTGATTTGAACGTTAAGGGCTCTAAGCTTATTCCGATTAAGGGAAACCCGATTGATTTGCTTCATCTCCCCTCCGGATGTGCCTTTGCCCCAAGATGCGAGGAATGTCTGAAAGTCTGCATTAGCAACATGCCTGAAGCCTATAAGGAAGCTGATGGTCATACTACTTCCTGCTGGCTGATGGATGAGAGGGCAAAAGAAAGTGTGGAGGTGCAGAATAATGAAAAATAACTTGAATGGAAATAAACCAACTTTAGTTGAAATCAGAAATCTAAAACAATATTTCACAATTAAAAACAGTGCCGGAAAAAAGGCATATGTAAAAGCGGTAGATGATGTAAGTTTTGATATATATAAAGGTGAAACTCTGGGCTTGGTTGGAGAATCAGGTTCCGGAAAAACTACTTTAGGACGTTCTATGCTGAGAATATATAATCCTACCAGCGGAACTGTTAAAATTGACGACATTGACATTACTAAGTTCCAAGGAAAAAAGCTGCTACCATACAGAAAGAAAATGCAGTATATCTTCCAGGATCCGTATGCATCACTGGACCCGCGTATGACAGTATCAGATATTGTTGGAGAGCCTTTGGATATACATGGTTTGGCAGACTCTAAAAGAGATAGGGCCGATAAGATAAGAGAGCTTTTAACTCTTGTAGGTCTTAACACAGAGCATGCTTCTCGTTATCCCCATGAATTTTCCGGCGGTCAGCGTCAAAGAATAGGTATTGCCAGAGCAATAGCCGTACAGCCGGATTTTATAGTCTGTGACGAACCCGTTTCGGCGCTGGACGTATCTATCAGAGCACAGATAATTAATACTCTGGAGGAAATGCAGGACAGGCTAAACCTGACATATCTGTTTATATCTCATGATCTGGGTGTCGTAAGGCACACCTGTGACAGGGTTGGTGTAATGTATCTTGGTCATATAGTTGAATTGGTTGAATCTGAGGAATTATATAAAAATCCTCTGCATCCTTACACCAAAGCATTGCTGACAGCTATTCCGGAACCTAATCCTGATACTGCAAAAGAACGTAATCGTATTATCCTCAAGGGTGAAATACCTTCTCCGGTTAATCCTCCATCAGGATGTAAATTTAGGACACGATGCCCGTATGCAAAAGATGTGTGTGCTCAGAAAGTACCCGAACTGTCAGATTACGGTAATGGCCATTACGTTTCCTGCCATTTTGCAGGAAAGATATAATCGATTAAATTTTTCCATATTGCAAGGAAGTAATATAAAAGAAACTCGTATGCTCCGGTGAGGTCGACATTTGGATCATAATATAAAAAGTACTGTATAAAACCTTTTTATTTACGAGAAAATATACGTGTTGCAAAAATGGATTTTGAACTAAATATCTATTTAATAAAAAATAATAGGGGGTATGCAAAAATGAAAAGAATATTAGCTCTTGTACTTTCACTGGCTACCATACTAACAGTATTTGCCGGCTGTGGAAGTTCCTCTTCCAGCGATACTAAAGGTATTAGTGCAAGTATCGCTTCAGAGCCAGCATCTATAGATCCTTCACTTAATAAATCTCTGGACGGCGGTACTTATATTAACTGTGCTTTTGAAGGTTTAACTACTTATGACAAAGAAGGTAAAATCGTTCCCGGAACTGCTGAAAAATGGGACGTAAGTGCCGATAACAAAGTTTACACGTTCTATATCCGTAAAGATGCAAAATGGTCAGACGGTAAGGCTGTAACTGCAAAAGACTTTGTTTATTCTTGGCAGAGAGCAATTGACCCAAAAACAGCTTCCGACTATGCTTATTACCTGTATTTTATTAAGAATGGCGAAGCTATCAACACTAATGGTGCTGATATCAAAACCTTAGGAGTTAAAGCTATTAATGATAGTACTCTTGAAGTAACTCTTGAGAATGTCTGCCCATTCTTCACTGAAATCGTGGCCTTCCCAACTCTTGTTCCTTTGAGAGAAGATGTTGTATCAAAAAATCCTGATAAGTGGACTCTTGATCCAAAGACTTATATCGGAAATGGTCCATATGTTTTGACAGATTGGAAACACTCATCAAAACTAGTATTTGAAAAGAACGAAAACTACTGGGGTAAAGCTACTATAGTTGCTCCAAAGATTGAATGGTTGTTGATGAATGATACAAATGCTATTCTTGGTGCATTCAAGAACAAACAGATTTCTTTCGCAAGAAATATACCTCATGACGAAATGCCTGCAGAGAAAGCTGCCGGAAATCTTCAGATTTTACCACAGCTCGGAACTTACTATCTGGCTCTGCTTAACACTAAAGCACCATTTGACAATGTAAAAGTTAGAAAAGCAGTATCTCTTGCAATTGACCGTAACTACATCACTGAAAAGGTAAGAAAATCAGGCGAAACTCCTGCATCAGGCTTTGTACCTTACGGTATAGCTGATGTCAGCCAAGACCCTGACTTCCGTACAAAAGGCGGAGATTTCTACTCAGTAAAACCTGAAGATTACCAGAAGAATGTTGCTGAAGCAAAGAAGCTCTTAGCTGAAGCAGGATATCCTGACGGAAAAGGTTTCCCAAAAGTAACCTATGGTTTAAGTACAGGTGCAGGTCACGAAGCCGTTGCTGAAGCAATTCAACAGCAGTTAAAGACAAATCTGGGAATCGAAGTTGAAATTCAGGCACAAGAATGGAATGTATTCCAAGAGTCAAGAAAGAATGGTCTGTTTGATATCGCTCGTGACGGTTGGATCGGAGACTATATGGATCCATCAACATTCATGGATCTGATAACTTCAAATAACCCTCAGAATGACTCAAAATACAAGAACCCTGGATATGACAAGGCAATCGCTGATGCCAGGAAAGAAACAGATCCTGCAAAGCGTATGCAATTATACCATGACGCAGAAAAGCTTCTCATGGATGAAGCGGGAGTAGCTCCTATATTCTTCTATACTGATCCAATCGTTATAGATAAGAATTTACAAAACTATGTAGTAACCAAGCTCGGATTTGTATATTTAAACTGGGCATCATTCAAATAAAATTAAGATATTGTAAAAACAGCCCGGTTCATGTTGAACCGGGCTGTTTTGTATTAAAAATTAAAGTATCAGACTGTTCCCGCAGCCGGTGCTGTGTACACTCTGGTAGCAAGCTCCGCATCCAGCATAAGCAAAGCATGAGGGTCGTTCTTTATTAACTGAAGTTTTTTAAGCACCTTGTCAACCGTTGCTTCTTCCTCAACCTGCTCAGTTACAAACCACTGGAGAAATGAGTTTGTTCCGTGATCTCTTTCAGCCAGTGCATTATCTACCAGATTGTATATGGATTTTGTAACCTCTTGTTCATGCTTCAATGTATGATCAAATATCTCCTCGGGATTATTAAATTTATCTTCAGGTTCATCAACCTGATATAGTTTTACCTTTCCTCCCGCCTGAGTAATATAGTTGAAAAATTTCATTGCATGATCGCGTTCTTCCTGAACCTGAACGTGGAAAAAGTTTGCAAAGCCATCCAGATTCTGATGTTGGAAATGTGCTTCGAAGCCAAGATATAAATATGCAGAGTAAAATTCTTTCTGAACCTGTCTGTTTAATAAATCATTCATCTTTTCACTAATCATCGTAGTCCTCCTTAACCTCTAACAGGTTTTAGTTAATATCCATTTTATAGTATGTTTATACCAACCTTTTTTTATAACAAAACAAACTATTCATTTATTTTATAATTATTACTAATAAATTATCAGTCTTTTATATGCTATAATTATATTAATATTATTTTTATAAAGATTATAATAAATAAGGTTTACGGGAGTCAAAATGTATTTTGAGGATTTCAAGTCATTACTTTACTCTGACACGCTGGTGTCAGATATTTTTATCAGCCAGTATATGCCTTCCATGGACAGCACATGTGTAAAGGTGTATGTTTATATGCTGTTCCTTTGCAAACACAATAAGAAGGTAACCTCAGACGAACTTGCAAAGACTCTTAACCTGTCTCTGGATGAGGTTAAGTCTGCTTTAACCAGCCTTGATAACCAGGAGGTTATCACCTGGGTAGAAGACAAAATACAGCTCAGTGACTTAAAAGAAGCCGAAATACAAAGAATGTACAAACTAAAGGCAATTTCAACACCTGAGCAAGCTAATGCGAACTTTGAGAAGAACAAGAGCAGAAACAACACACTTGCTGCAATTAATTCAAAGTTTTTTCAGGGGCTTATGGCTCCAAACTGGTATCTTACAATTGATAACTGGTTTACCATATACAAGTTTGACGAGGATGTCATGTACACCCTTTTCAAATACTGCCATGACAATAACACCTTCCATAAGAGTTATATAGAGGCAGTTGCTACAAACTGGCACAGAAGGGGTATTCAAAACTTTTTTGACCTTGAAAAATACTTCGAGGAGATGTCGCAGGTACGTGGCATTAAAGGTACCATTATCAAGAAGCTTCGTCTTAGAAGAGCCCTGACAGAATACGAAAGCGAGTATGTAGAAAGATGGGTTATTGATTATAAGTACGGGTTTGATGTTATTGAACTTGCCTTGAAAAAAACCGTTGGAAAAACAAATCCTGACTTTAAATTCCTTAACAGTGTATTAACTCGCTGGCGTGATTTAGGACTTGTAAATGTTGAAGAAATCCTCGGATATGAAAATAGCATCAAGTCCCAGCCACATACCGGCCAGAGTACACAGAAGGCCAAGCCTAAACAGTCCCAAAGGGATAACTTTGAGCAAAGGGAATACGACGATGAATACTTTGAAAACTTTTATACAAATACCTCTAAATAGGTACCCATATAAAAGGATGAAAGAGGTAGTTTATGAATAGGGATATACATAATATTATTGCGAGGGAGTATGAGCGACGACAAAAGCTTGCCGCAGATATTGTGGAACGGAGAAAACAACAAATATATGAAAGAATACCTGAACTTCGTGAAATTGAGGGCACAATTAATCAACTGGGAATAAAGTACAACAGGCTTATATTATCGGTTAGCGGAGACAAGTCCGTTATATTAAATGAACTTACTGAAAAAATAGTCGGGCTTTCGGCTACCAGAAACGATTTACTGGCTAAACATAAAATAAGTTCAGATTGCCTCAGACCCCCATACCAGTGTGAAAGGTGCAAAGATACCGGGTATATAACTGACACTGCCGGTTCACAGCGATGTTCATGTTACAGGCAGCAAATTATAAGCCATCTGTTTGCCCAGTCAAACATAAGTATTAACGGCAATGAATGTTTTGATAACTTCAATGAAATGCTTTATCCCGAAGAAGTAAATGAGGCAAAGTATGGTATCGGGATATCACCAAGGGAAAATATAAATAATATTAAGAAAAGTTGTATCGAGTTCATTAAAAATATAGATGATCCAAATCAGAAGAACCTTTTTTTCAACGGACGAACCGGGGTGGGAAAAACGTTTTTATCATTCTGTATTGCAAGAGAACTCATAAATCAGGGTAGAACCGTTTTATACCTCACAGCTCCTGCTTTGTTTGATATTATCACAGAGCATAAAATGAGGACATTCAAAGAAGATCAGTACACAGATGATAAATATCAGAGTATTTTTTCTGTGGAATTATTGATAATTGATGACCTTGGTACAGAACCGTTAAGTGATGCAAGGTATGCAGAATTATTAAATATCCTAAACAGCCGACAATCACAAAACACAGTTCGTACATGTAAAACTATTATTTCTACCAATATCGGCCCTAAAAAGCTGTACGAGCTGTATACTGAACGTATTGCTTCAAGGATTGTAGGCTACTTTGACAGGTTGGTTTTAGCTGGTAAGGATATACGATTACTTTAATAAAAAAATTGGGCTATGGCCCAATTTTTTTGCTTTAACCCCATTTTAATTTCATTATCTGATACAAGAATGTAAATAAAATAATTACAAGTCCCGGCAGCATACTTAGAACAGCCGGTAAACCGATTTTTGCATGTTTAATTTTGTATTGGCCTGCTACTTCCTCCATTGCCTTTACATCCTTCTTTGTACTTCTGTAAAATGCGTACAGTAAAGCTACAAAGCCTGAAACCAAACCCATATAAATTATGGCATAGAAAACTAACGCAATTACTACTGATGCCGCAGGTAGATTAGTAAAATCAAAACTCTGTGTTTGCTGTATGCCTTCTCCATTTAAGTAACCTGACATTTTTGAGGCCATAAAGGAAAGGATAACCGCCGAAGCATTATTTGTGAAATGGGCAACCATCCCCGTAAATATACTTCCTGTTCTATATACTATAAACCCTATTAATGCACCAAGAAGAATAGTACTTACCGCCTTTTGAATATCACGATGCAGAAGGCCGAACAATACGGATGTTATACCCAGAGAAACAGCGACTCCATATTTACGGTAACCTTTCTGTATAAGACCACGGAACATAACCTCCTCGCAAACTGCTGCTGAAACCCCTATAACTAATAAAGCTATAAAAAGTGTTGGTACATCGTTTACAATTACCTTTGGAACAGGCAGGTTTCTTCCGAATATCTCTCTTATTATTCCATAGGTTAATGCATTAAGAACACCTACCACAGGCATACCAAACATTGTTAAGAGGACTACCAGCAAATAATTCAAAGGTCTGGTTCCTTTTAATTTTAACGTACTTTTTATATCATATTTTCCTATAATTAAAAAAACCACTACCGGTAATAGGATAAAAAGCAATTCTCCCATTCCACTCTTTAGATAACTGTTTTTAAAAATTTTCAGGATAGGCCCTCCAAAGGTGAGTAAAATGGTTACTATAGAAAAAAGAATTCCTGAAGCTACAGGCCCCGGCAGTCTTTTTTTATTTTCGTACGTCGTAATTGAAGAAAGCTGTTCGTCAATGTTATTTTCCACTTGGTTCCTCCTGTTGGTTAGTATATGTAATATTATACATTTAATATAATATTACTCTTATCCTATTTGTATTTCAATTTTTTTCTGATATGTTTAATTTAGTATATGACAAAGGGAGACGTTTTACGTCTCCCTTAATAATTTACCAATTGTTCATTCATGTTACATTATTTAAGTACAACCTCATACCCTAGAGTATCTAAAGTAAATTCATCTGAACTGCCGAGAACATAGGCTTTCATATATGCTATTTTATCCTTTATTGCCTTATACTCATCACCGCTTAGAGTTTCAGTATAAACAACAGATTTGCCCGCCTCTATCTTTGAGTACATTAAAGCCATAGTAAACATTTTGTCGGCAGACCATGTGTAAAGTATATTTTTATCTGAATCCAGAAGTTTAAAATCATATTTTTGTCCTGACGAATGGTTAAAGCTAACTGCCTTTTTTGAGTTATTTGTAAGAGTAACTTTCATAACTATAGAGTCATCTTTAATTTCAGCCTCAGGTTTAACTGTCACAACAGGATTCTGTTTTTCAAGGAGGCTGACCAACTTGCTTACTACAACGGCTGCTTCGCCCCTTGTTGTGTTAGCTCTAGGATGAAACATTCCCTTTGAGCCTGATATGAGTTTGTAGTGTGCAGCCCTTCCAACATCCCCTCCGAACTCAGGAGTCACCTCGTTGTCATCACTAAAGAAAGGAGGCTTTATATTTATGAGAGCGTATTTGTCGCCCATTTGATATTTGTATGCATTCATTACATAATGAATCATTTCCTCCCTGGAAATTGAAGAACCGGGGTTGAATTTACCGCCTTTTTCTATAATGTTGGCAGTTACAAGATCAATCAAATCCGATGAGTAAGATGCATTCTGGTCTACATCACTAAAATAATCCTTTATCTGTGGTGCTGCAAAGTATTCTATCTGTATTCCTAAAGCATCATGCAGCAGGGATACTAATTCGCCTCTGGTTATTGCTTTAGCGGGACTGAACTTCTCACCTGTAAATGGCATAACATTTTTCTCCATAAGCATTTGTACCGCTGAATTGCACCAGTGTTTTGATATATCGTTGAATTCATTTTTCTTATTGTCGGCTGACTGGGCAAATGTAAATGTACTTGATAAAGCAACAGCACCCGTCAGTATTAATGCAGAAACAGTTCTTTTCATATAAATCATCTCCTATACGTAATTTTTAGTATTATTTGCCGGCTATATAGTATTAGACTTAGCTATATGAAAAATGTTCCACAAAATTTTTATATTTTAAAATCCCTTTATTAAAAATATAAAACTTCCTATAAGAAACGCAAATGCTATACTGCCTATTGCAACAGCTGTAAATTCATCTTCACCTGTTTTAATTTTTTTAAGAAGCACCGCAGTACTAATATATGTAACAAATGCAGACAATATTGATCCATAAAATACGAAATCTGCCATTATTAAAGCC
This sequence comes from Bacillota bacterium, assembly GCA_023436485.1. Lineage (GTDB taxonomy): Bacteria > Bacillota > Clostridia > Acetivibrionales > DSM-1351 > Ruminiclostridium. The sequence goes on from JAEZIU010000233.1 coordinate 11,874, forward strand.
TCCTTGATGCTATTTTTCCCAAACCAGAAGATATCTCCAGAACAGCTTTCTTCTTAGAACCGCTCCGGGCAAATGTTCTTGAGCAAGCAGCCTTATCTCTTTTAATGTCATATATGTATCATGCTCTCCATGTCTTTTCCATACCTCTCTGCTATGCTCATCACCGGTATACATTTTCCGGTTATTCACTATGTTCATAAATACATTCGGTATAACTGCCAGTAGATTAAAAAACATATCCGTAAAGGTCTTTACTTTATATAGGTCAAGTATTATAAGCTTACCGCCGGGTTTCAGAGTTTTCAAGGCAAACAAAAGCAGCCATTCGTAGGGTAAATGATGTGCAGTAGCAGTAGTAACTATAGCATCCAGGCTATTTTCCTCAAAATCCATATCAAGTATGTTCATACTGATAAAATCTATATTCTTATACCCATAATGAGAAATAGCCTTTTCTATCATCTTGTCTGCCAAATCAACTGCAATGACATGTTCGCTTTTTTTAGCCAACAGATTTGAAAGTTCACCTTTTCCACAGCCTATTTCAAGTATAACTTCATTATCCTCATTGAGATATTTCATAAGATTTTTAAAGTAGCAGTTATTATGATTCCATCTTTCTTCAACTATATCCGATATTTCATTAAAGTCTCTTTTTACTATATCATAGTTTTCCATATAACTCCTTATTCCTCAATGTATTCCGTTACCTTATCCGTAAAAAGAATACCGTCGAGATGGTCTATCTCATGGCATAAGCACTTTGCCATATCCTTTTTACCTGTTATTATAACCTCTTCACCTTTTTCATTTAACGCTCTAACTTTGACTTCAGCAGGCCTTATAACCTTTCCCCATTTGCCGGGAATACTCAGACATCCCTCAATGACCTCCTGAGAATCTTTTTGCTCTAAAATTTCCGGATTCACAAGATTTATCAGGCCATCGCCCATATCTATTACAATAGCCCTTTTAAGAATTCCTACCTGAGGTGCTGCCAATCCTGCACCATTGCCTGTATTGTACATGGTATCCGCCATATCTTTCAGTAACTCACGTATCTTATCATTAATTTCCTCAACCGGTCTGCATTTTTTACGTAAAACTTCATCCTCCACAGTGCGAATATTTCTTAATGCCATAAAAATAATTCCTCCAGTAATCCCAATGTTAATTTCTGCTTAGAGTATGCCATAACCATTACTTTTTATCAAATATTATCTTCCTGCCTAATCTCTTTGGCAATTACCTCCGAGTCCGAAGAAAGCCCCTTTTTGCCCCTCACCGCAAGGTATATGCCCAAAATAATACACAACACATATACGATTGCTATTGGAATATTTAAAAACACTGTATGAATATGCGATTCCATAACTTCTTTTTTAAATTCCGCAGGTATTTTATATAGTACCTCGAGTATGTAGGTTGTCTGAGATATTACAAGAGTGAAAAGACACCTGAAAAAGTAAATTATATAAAGAAGCCCTATACCTAAGCTTTCACAACTCCTTATTTGTGTCTGTTGTATACTCTTATCATTCTCCTGTACTTCACTCTTTACTTTCTTGGCAAATTTAATGAAGATGTATGCAATGATTATTAGTATAATACCCGGAACTGCCCTGGTCCACACAATAGAACTTATTTTTGCCCCACAAGATGCGTTTATAATATCAACTATTCCCACTGCAAGTATGAAAAATCCTACTATGTTAATGATGCACTGTTTTAATAGTCTATCCATTTGTCTTTCCTTTCAATTGTATTCTTTAACATAAATTATATATTTTACCATATGCATTAGCAATAAAATTGATATACATTTTTTATCTCTATTTATTATCCTCCTCCCAGTTTAATATTCCGGGCTAGCCCAATGCTGCAGTATGCTAAAAAAGACCTGGCAGGTATTTTTTACCTATCAAGTCTTTTTTTCGCAATATATATATCTTTTTAAATTTTTACACCGTAAGTGTACCCTCAGGTGTTGATACCAGCATTAGTACATCTTCTTCTACTCCGGTTAAAGCATTAATGTATATAATAAAATTACGTCCATCAACCTTGCCCATAAACTCGTAGCAATATTTTTCAGTCTTAAAATTAGTAGGTATAATCGCGTCTCCCTGCCTGTCTATTTTAATTCTGTTGTTAACCTTTGCACGAGCTTGTTCTACTGTAAGTGTAGTTTTTGGAATATTTCTTACTCTATGGTTATACAAATAACCCTTTGCCTCAATACCTATTATTTCTCCGTTATCCAGTGCGATTTTGACCTTGATAAGATCAGGATAAACGATTACTCCGCCTTGTTTGTATGCATAGCTAATTACAGCCGTACCATCAACCTTTTGGTAGTACGTATCTACCATGTTCTTATAGCCCTTTGATGCTAAGAACTCTTTTGCAAGCTTCTTTGCTTTTGTCATATTGATAGCATCCTTGCCGATATCTCTATTTCTCAACATAAGGTAAACTTGTCCACCTTGCTGAGTAACATCAACCTCTGCGGACTCGCTATCTTTTTCATTCTTGTACATTACTTTAAACCTGTATGTTTTAATATTTCCAAGCTCATTATTATCAAGCTTTTTAACACTGCTTACCCTGTTTTTTCCTATAAAGTTTACTGCAATATTTTTAGCCTCTGATTCTGTAACTTTTTTATTTGCTAATCCCTGAGGCTTTGATTTAAGCATATGGTCTGAGTAAGGACCATCGTAAATAAGAGTCGGATACTCCTGAAAGGTTTTCTCAATGTTCTCAAACTGACTTGTTTGAGGATCTTTTGACTTAGATGTCATCATAAGTTTGCCATTTTTAGCATAATTAATCCATGACATTTTTCCTTGAGTAACCTGAGCCTCTATTCCCTGCAAGTTTTTTTGAAGAGATACTGCATACCCATGGAGCTTTTTCAATGCATCATATTCTTTGTCATTCAAAGGAATACCATTCATTGTTTTATTATTAAGGGAATATGCCATATCGCCTGCCTGAGTCAGGAAGTTTGACGTCTTTTCAAGTATTGGGGGTGTTATGGGAAGCTGACCCATATTTGTCTGTGCAAGGTTTGACTGCCTCCATACTTCCTCCAGCATTTTTGATGTACTTATCGGTGTTGAAGTCACCAGAGATTTTGCCATAAGAGCTTCAACATTATCAACATAATCAGACAAATCAACAAAAGCTCTGTTATACTGGTTTGTCACTAAAACCTGCATCCTTTTTAATTGCCTGTTCTGATAGTATCCCCAAACAGATACCCCTACTAAAGCCAGTATTGCAATTACTGCAACAGGTACTGCCCATGATCTTCTTCTATCATTAAAATGAAAGCCGTTATCAGCCATCTTATCACCTCCATGTTATATTCCAAACCAATGCTTACCGACCTTGTATCTTATTTTTCTGGACCAAATCCACTTATTAGTGGCTGTGGCAGGATTCCAATAATATAAGCACCCATCAGTAGGGTCCCAACCGGCCAAAGCATCCCTTGCTGCCTTTACAACTGTTGATTTTGGGTTAATAGGAACATTAATCTGTCCGTCTGAAACTGCTGTAAATGCACCGGGTTGGTATATTACACCTGCTACTGTTTTGGGGAATTTTGAGTTATTAACTCTGTTTAAAATTACAGCTCCCACCGCTACCTGTCCTTCAAAAGGCTCACCTCTGGCTTCACCGTTTATGGCTCTGGCAAGGAGCTGCTCATTTGATATGTTGGATTTTGAAGCAGCATTTACAGTGCCTGACTCAATAAGCTCTGCAAGACCCATTGTAAGGAGAGTGTTTCTGTCTGCTATTCCATTGGCTTTAAGTCCGTACTGTCTCTGGTAGTTGAGAACCGACCTCAATGTATCATACCCAAATCTTCCGTTAACTTGTCCATCAAAGTAGCCCCAGTTCTTTAGTTCCTGTTGCATGTCCTTAACTTTTTCACCTTTATCCCCTATTTTCAGGGAGGGAGCAGAACTTGTTAAATACATTTTTCCTTCATCAACTATTGTAAGACTGAATACTATTAATAAAAATAAAGCAATTATTTTATATTTTCTCAAACTTGTACCTCCTTCCGATTATTTCGCAAATTTCATTCAAAGTTATTTTTGGTTAATTTCTCAAAAATATTCGTATTCTGTTCAAATATGTTATTTCTTTATAAAAAACATGTATTAATAATCTACAACCTGTCAAAAATGTAATTGATTCTGATAAACGAAACAGATAAATGAACTGGAGTGTTTTATGAGGGTATTAATACTGTACGTTTCTGTGGGAACTGGCCACATGAAGGCCGCTGAAGCATTGAAGGAGTCAATTGAGAGGCAGTTTCCCGATTGGAAAGTTGATGTTCTTGATGCATTAAAATATATAAATCCTGTAGTAGATAAAATTGTTGTAAGTAGCTATTTGGGTGCACTTAAGCGAAGCCCTAAGCTCTACAGCATGATTTATACTGCCTCTGGGACAGGGACAGGTATATACGACATGAGTAAAGCTGTAAACAAACTGCTGTCATATAAGCTAAAATCTCTTATAAATGAGTATAAGCCATCAGCTATAGTATGTACTCACCCTTTTCCCTTGCAAATGCTATCATCTTTGAAAAGAAAAAACAAACTGAACATCCCAACCATGGCAATACTCACAGACTATGTGGTTCACTCGATATGGCTAGATAGTGGGATGGATGCATTTATTGTGGCTAATGATAATATGAAATCCGAAATGATAAGCAGAGGAATACCCGATAATATTATTTTTCCTTATGGTATTCCTGTTTCTCCTAAATTTCTGGCTCCTACAGATAAGAAAAGCCTACTTGTAAAGTATGGATTGGAAGACAAATTTACCGTTCTGGTGATGGGCGGTGGAATGGGATTCGGTAATATTGAAAAAACTATGGCCTCATTGTTAAACTGTGATGTGGATATTCAAATTATAGCGGTTACCGGTACCAATGAGAAGCTTAAATTCCAGCTTGAAGAATACGCTTCACAAAGTAGTAAAAAGGTACTGATTTTAAGCTATACAGACAAAGTTAATGAGCTTATGGATATTTCTGACCTATTGATAACAAAACCGGGTGGTATGACTGTGTCAGAAGCACTAGTTAAAGGTTTGCCTATATTTATAATATCGCCTATACCCGGACAGGAAGAGGGTAATGCAAGCTTTCTAATTAGAAGTGGGGTTGCCAATAAAATTGACAGCTTTAATAATCTTGTAAATATATTATCTCAGGTAACTAATGATCCTTCTGCACTTAAAATAATGAGAGAAAACTCAAGAGAATTGGGGAAACCACATTCAGCCCACGACATAGCTGCTTTACTTGGCAAACTTGTAACGGGCTGAATTTACTAAAAAATTCTTCTAATACTAACTATCCTATTTTTATAGTAACTGTCCTCCAAGGAATCAGTTACTATACCCCTGGAAGGGCTTGAATGAATAAATTCGTTTTTCCCTGTATAAACACCTACATCAGAAACATCCTTTTTTACATTATCAATACTAAACATCAAAAGGTCTCCGGGTTTCATTTCGCTTAGCTTAACACTTGTTCCAGTCTTTGCTATTTCCTTGACATCACGTGGTATATCCACTCCATTAACTCTGCTGCTGACATAGCAAAGGCCCGGCGAGTCGATACCCCATCTGCTGACACCGCCGATAATGTAAATGGTTCCTTCGAACTTCCTCACAGTTTGAATAAACCCTTCAGCGGATGTTTTTGGTATACTGTTCTGTGTCACAGGTACGGCTATTACTCCGCCATCCTCAACCCAACCTTTTTTATTATCCGGCAAAATGACATCATAGCCCGTTTTTGTTTTACTTACAGAATACAGTTCCGTCCCCAGAACTACCTGCTTGTATTTTATGTCATTCTCGGTACCGGTGTATACATACACCGTTTTAGCCGTTACAACTATTTTATTATTAATACGTCCGTCCGTAACGCAACTGGTATCCCTGCTGACATATTTACTCTTAACCCATCCCGTCGTTCCATCCAGCATCATGATCTTAGTCCATGAGCCTTCCTGGGAAACAACTTTTACTATCTGGTTAAAAAGAGCCTGTGTCAGCCTTGTACTCAAAATGTCATTTCGGCTGAATACGTCAATAACGGCATCGTTAATAACAGCAGCATTATCCCAAGTTATACCGCTTAGATACTGTTCATTTTTTGTCACAGGGATTTCCCTGTTTCCGCATCCGGACAATAAAAATATAAAAACTACTGTAATAGCAAATATACAAATAAGTAAATGTTTCCTCATAACTGCCTCTTAATCAATTCTTATAGAAATACTATATTTTTTTATAGGCTCTATGTCAATGAGCAGATTTTACAAGGGAATTCACTTCTCATAAGTTCCACTTCCCTCTTTTTGCAGGTAAATATGATTACCTGCTGTTTTTTGCTTATATTACCTATATATTTAAGTGCGTTAAATGTTCTTTCATCATCATACTGAGCAAAGGGCTCATCCATAATAAATGGCATACACTCATAATTTTTAAGGACTGTCTCTGAAATAGCAACCCTCAATGCAAGATATATCTGATCTATAGTCCCATCACTAAGCATTGAAACAGGAACCAATGTTTCAGTTTCCGGGTTATCCAGCATAATTTTAAGATTGTCTCCCGTTCTTACATCGTTATATTTTTGAGATGTAAGGCCGGCAAAAGTATCATTCAGTACTCTGTTCATTACAGGTACATATTTTTTTCTGACCTGTTCTGCCGCAGCCTCCAATGTATTTATTGCAATATTAAGAGCCTCTCCCTTAGAGTCCAGGCTCTTCTTCTGACGGCTCAACCTGCTGATTTCATTATCAATGTCAGATATACTCCCTATACAGGCATTGTTGACAGTTTTTGTAACAGTATTAAATTCCGTTTCCCACCTTTGAAGCTCAAACATACCATCTTTATTAATGTTATAGGCCTTAGCCAACAAGCTATCATAAGAATCCTTTGAAATGGCCTCAATAAGTTCTTTTTCTTGCCGTGTGAGGTTATACTCTAATCTTTGCTTATCCTCTATAATATCTGTATAACACCTTGCTATATCACTTTCAAGAGCTTTAAGAGACACCTCTCCATTATTGACCTTAATACCTTGGATTTTGTCTGTAAGCTTTTGGTACTGTATCTTATTTTGATCTATTCTTTGATCAAATTCTGAAAGCTGACGATTTAATTCTTCTGACCTGGTCTTTTGCACCTCTGTTGCTTCTCTACTTAGAGTCCTTGCCCTGAGAACAAAAAGGATTATAGCCGATAAAAAAGGTATCAATGTAAAAAAAGGACTGAAAATGTTATAAACCAATGTTGCTACCCCTACTGCCAAGGTAGCTGCAGTACAAATCAGCAAGAATACATCTGTTACTCTTAGCTTTTTGCCTCCGGTTATCGGATTGCTATTCTGATAACGTATTGCTGCCTCTTTATCCTCCTCAAGCTTGGTAATATTGTCTTGCGCTTGACGGACAGAATCTTCCAGAAATCGTAGTTCATCTTTTCTTTCATTTATTAGTTTCAGTCTCTCTTTAAGTTTGCAATAATCAATTATCCGGCTAAAAAGCCTGTTTTTCAACTTCAAATTATTAATATGTAAAGATAATTCCTGTTGTTTTCCTCTTAATTCCACAAGCCTTTTTTCTTCATTCAGCAGGTTAACCTTTTTCTCCTGTAATTCAGTCAAACTCCTGTTTATAACATCCACTGGTCTTGTATAGCTTCTATCTGTTCCTACCTGGCACTTTAACGCCTCTCTAAGTGCACTTTGTGCCTTCATGTAGGATATATCCTCAAAACCGCTCTGCTGGATATTTGAGATTCTGTCTACAAGGTCTTTTGACGTTGAGGAATCAATCCTGGTTCCCATTTGCTTAATAAACACCGTTCTTTCAAAAAGGTTCTCATTAAGTCCTACCAGCTTTTCACCAATACTATTTACATCCCTTACGTCAATAAAATTATATGAAATATCGTTAAAAGAAGAATCGTACAAATTAACCTTATTCATAAGAAAATCTCTGTCTATACGGTAAAAGCTATCATCACCCAGTTTAATATTCATGTATCCGCCGTACTGGTTGCTGCTCCATGGCATATACCTCTTACTATCAGGCAGCATCCCATTTTTCCCGGTTCTCCCGCCCTTTACCCCATACAGCATGGCTTTTATATATGACATAAGAGTCGATTTACCACTCTCATTATGCCCATATACAACATTCAAACCGTCTGAAAAGTCGCAGCTAAAATCCTGAAGTTTACCAAATCCCCTTACATGGAGTCTGTCTATTTTCATACTCGGTAAAATATCCCCCCGTCAGTCCACTCTGTTGTTTTCCATAGCCTGTAGTCCAAACTGTATAGCCATGGACAAAATCTCCTTCTTATCTTGAGAATCTTCATTTTCCTGCATATCCATAAGCATCCGTACAAACTCACCCTTTATGCCCGGGTCTTCAAGATACTGTTCAAAATCAAACTGAATAGAAGTTTCGTTCTTTATCCTTAAGTAAAAACATTTATTTTTTAAATATTCAATAATTAACTTTATATCAGGTGTAAAATCCTTTAATACAAATCCCTTCAGCGTAAGACTGTATAAATTCATATTGGAAAACTCCATGTTATCATCAGATGATAATTTATGAATAATATCTTCATTGCTCTTACATCCGGTAATATCTAGCTCTATGTTAAAGTAACTCCTACCTGAAACCGGCACGAATGTAGCTTCAACGAATTTGTTGATATCATCGGTAAACATAATCTTTCCCTGAACAAAACCGTGAATGCCCTCTTCGTCAAAACCCAAAGGTTCAGGGCTACCCGGATTTATCATTATGCTTGTCCTGTTCTGAAACCTGATATAATTGTGCATGTGTCCAAGAGCAACATAATCCATACTCAGTTCAAAAATATCCTTTGATCCTATGGCATTATAGTTGCTTTCTTCAAAAGGCATATCAACCGTACCATGAAAAACCAATATATTAAACGTTTCATTCGAAATATTGATTTCCCTAATTCTTTTATAATCCTCTGCCACCCGGCCAAGTGCACCTATGTTATAAATACAGGTATTGAACTTTTCCAAGAACAATACCTGCTTTGAATCCTTAAGAATATGTACATTTTCGCTCCAACTTAGTGTGTTGTAATATGAGTTTTCTTTCAACGGGTCATGATTCCCCGGAATAATTACAACCTCTGTTTCATAGAGCTCTGAAAGAAGATTTCTAACCCCGATCATTGTAGAACCACGTATACAGCTTTCCTCAAAAAAATCACCACTGATTATCAATAAATTGATATTTTGAATTCTAGCTCTATCAATGATGCTTTCCAAACTGCTTTCCAATTCTTGTATCCTGATATCTGCTTTTTCTTTATCTCCAAGTGATGAAAAAGGCGCATCAAGATGTATATCTGCAGTATGTATAAACGTCACCTGTTTCACACAAAACCTCCATATTTCAATTACTTTATGTGTTTTCTATAAATTCCTGCTGAGTGAAATAGTGGCATACGCTACGGCATATGCCCTGCAATGGGATAAGCTTACAGATATCCCTGCCGCCCCAAGAGATTCATAAAATTCCTGTGCATTGCCGGATAGCCTTACGTAAGGTTTACCAAGAGAATCCTTCACAATTTCTATTTCATTAAAAGCTGCATTTTTACCGATACCTGTTCCAAAAGCCTTTGAAACAGCCTCTTTTGCTGCAAATCTGGCAGCATAGCTCTGAAATTTTGAAGCATTTCTACTCTCACAGTATTCGATTTCATCCCGGGTAAATACTTTTTCCGAAAACTTTACGCCACCGTTTTCAATTGCTTTCTTTACCCTGTCAACCTCTATAATATCCGTCCCTAAAAGCAATTCCACAGCTTACACCACCTTATCTGAAAAGGTCAAAGAAACTTGCAAAAGTCTTAAAATCCTTTCCCAGAACCATTTTCTTTATCTTTAAATCAGAAATTCCAGTACATTTTCTTATACGGTCTTCAATATTTTCCTCTTCATTTTCGATAATAAATACATTATTATATGAAAACGGATATACCTTTCTGAAGTTCTCCTTTATACTGTCAATAATACTGGTACCCTTAAAAATGAAATCCCTTTTATCTTCCACCTGTATAACAGATAAGTTGATATTATAATCCATGGCAGCCTTGACTTCGTCCTTTAATTCATTCTTGAATAGCTCCACAAAATTCGGTAACATGAACCTCTGTTGCAGCTGAATAACGGATAGATTCTTTAATACTGGTGCTATATGCCCTGCAATTGTTTCAAGGGTTATCAGATTTTCTTCGTTATCTAATTGCAAACCATCATACTTGAAAATAATTATTGCTCCTGAAAGCTCAACTTCTAAAATATCAACATATATAGGCACTATTAGTATTCCCTGAGCCTCGCCAACCTTTTGAGCCGCCTCATATCCTATATATTCTGCTACTTTAGCCTGCCCGATCTCATAAACAAAGTCACCCTCAAAAACGCGTCTCCAGTTTTCATTTGGGGCTATGTTTTTGTCAAAATTATCATATAATCCGATTGATTCTGAGACACTAAACTCATCGGATTCCTTATCATACAGACAAAGCAGTCCCTTTTGCAAATTAAAAGAAATTTCAAGTGTCTTGGCTGCAACTTCCATCAGAGTGTCTATCCTTAAAGAACTGCTGATATTTTTTATTAGTTTATTTAAAGAAATTAGTTTATCCAGCTTTCTTTGGATAATTTGTTTCTGCTCATTTACCTGTTTAAATAAGTTAGCATTACTTAGTGCAATATACATTGAAGATGCCAAGCTTTCTATCAGTTCAAATATTCCGTTGCTGTACGCGTCCCCTGTGACGGTATCGCTCAACGTTACAAAGCCAAGAATTTTATTTTCCTTTATAATTATGACAATATACTTGGCCCCAAGTGTTTCTACCTGTTTATGTGAATCCTCAAATAAATTGAAAAAATAGTTTCTGTCGTCTGAGTTTTCCAGATCTATAATCACCTTGTTTGAGTTTATTTTATGGTTTTCATTGAGTCTTAGGCTTACGAAAGCATCCTTAATTTTATAAAATACGTCTTTAAAACCCTTTAAAACATATCTTCCGCTTCTTTCATCATACAAAACAAAGCTTGTTACAGTACTCCTTGTTAATTCGGAAAACAATTCAACAGATAAGTTATATAAGGTATTAATTTGTAATTCACTTAACAGCACCTTAGAGGATTGGTTAATTGCAAACAGGTTAAATATCTTTTCATCAAGTTCCTTATTTACTTTAGCCAGGTTTTCATATCTGCTGTAGTTTTCAAGAGCAGTATTTATTAGACGCATGAGAGACTCTGATATAATGAAATCATCATCTGCAAAATCTTTTCCGTTAATCATTATAAAGCCATACAATTTTCCCTCAATAATCAGAGGTACTATAGCATTTATACCCATATCCATGACCATTTCTGAGTCAAAAAACCTGACTATTTTATCTTTCTCATAGAGGACATTTCCATAAAGAGCAGCAAGGTTCTCAAGTTTATTTGAGTTTTCTATTTCTTTTACATAATCTTTAAAGCCCTTAACCTTCTTTTCAGTATATCTGCCATCTTCCAGAACATATACTATAGAGTTGTTTACAATTAATAATTCATTTATAAAATCAAAAGCAGCCTCAATTATCTGTTCAAACACAAGTTTTTGTGAAAAGTATTCTATTGCCT
>JAEZIU010000304.1 GCA_023436485.1 Bacillota bacterium
TTGGGTCGTAGTAGTTTACAGGATTATTTTGTACGTAACTGTAAAGGTTTAATCCGTCACCCCTGTAGGTGTCTTCCTGTGTAAATCTTCCCACAACTGGGTTATAGAATCTTGCTCTAAGGTAATACTGACCTGTAACCTGATCATACTGCTCACCAGCATACCTGAATCTATTCTGCACCTTCTCAACAGCTTCAACTGTATTTCCAAATGCATCATACTGGTATCTGTTTACTATCTCTCCACTAACATTTATAAGTGCAGTGACATCACCGTGGCCTTAATTAGGTAATATGTACACTGCTATGGTACTATTTATTATTTTTTATGGAAGTACATATCATCACGTATTCTTAAAATTGTTTTTATAAAAATTACTACAAATGCCAGTGAAAAAATAGCCATGACTATAAGTTTAGTATAAAATTGTACTTCATCGCCATCAACCATTGAAGGAACACCGTTTTGTAATTCTTTGAAAACATCGAAAATACCACTAATCCCTATAAAGCCTGATATTAATAAAATAACAAGTCTTTTAACTGTCATGAAATCGATCTCCAATCTATTATTCGATTTACTTTCACAATAGCATATATAAAAGCCCTGTAAAAAACAAGGCTCATATATATACTATCATGCATTTTCTGTTTTGGAAACTGTTGGTTTTATGTACTCTCTTTGATGAATCATCATTGAATAGATAACCTTTGCAATCTGCCTCATTACTGCGATTAAGGCCTGGCGTTTTGTTTTACCCTGTGATATCTTCTTATTATAATACTCAAGAAAGGTTTCATTTATAGGGCTTTTCTTATCCCTTCCCCTACAAATATTCCTTGATGCAATATCTCTGAATATCTCATACAATCGCCTGTTTCCCTGCTTGTTCCTAAAGTTCTTATCCTTATCACCTGATGAACAGGCAACCGGGCTAATTCCAGAATAACGACACATTTTATCGCTACTGGAAAACCTTCTAATATCCCCTATTTCACTAATCAGCATTGCAGCGGTTATTGTATTAATTCCAGGCATTGTCTCAAGCCTGTAGGGAAATTGCTGCATATGCTTTTTTATCTCAGCCTCTATTACTTCCAGCTCTTCATTACAATGCTTAATTTCCTTTATACAATGAGACACAATAAAATCCCTTGTTTCCTGGTATTCCGTTGATGTATCGCCATCTTTTGCAACAAGCATCAATATCCTTCCTGCATGTTCAATTCCAAAAAATCCGCTGCTATGTATGGACAGAAATTCCGCAAGCTCTTCCTTTGTAATGCCTTTAAGCTTTGACGGCGAGGGAAAGTTTTGAAAGAATTCCATTCCGGCCTTACAGTATGTCACTGTAAAAAATTTGGGATAGCTTGGATAATTATGCGTGATATAGCTGTGAACCTGATTTTTAGAGGCAGCCCGTACCTTGACTATTGAATTACGCCGAGATACTAAAAGCTGCAAAGTCCAGCTATCATCATGAATTGATGCATCTGGAAGGGTATCCAATTGATTTAATAGAACCTTTGCGACACAAAAGGCATCGTGTCCGTCAGTTTTATGAGCTATGGCCTGATTACGCCTTTCTGTATAGGTTAAAGAAGCATCAACAGCTTTAACAGTATAGCCAAGATTCAAAAGAAATCTGGCAAAGTTCCTGCCGTTGCCTGCCGTGTCCTCAAGGCCGAAACATGGAGAAATACCACGTTTTAAATGGGATTTAACAAATTCAATAAGCTTTTCAAAGCCCTTTTTGGTATTCTCAAATCTGAGTTCTCCGAGCTTTTCAGTAAAGCAGTTGATTATGACTGCCACATGGGTACGCTTATGAATATCCACCCCAATAAAGAGTTTACGCATTTTTGGATGTAACATTTTACATTCCCCCCTATATTAAAATTTCAAGGTACAAACCTTGGCACAAAAGCACCCTTAATATCAACGATAAGCCCCTAAAAAAGAGACTCCGCAAACCCACGCCAACTATTTGCAAGGTAACAAGCCCTATAAAATAAGAGCTTTTAACCTGGGAAAAACGGCAGCATTGTTATAACGAAATATGTAAAACATATCGTATGACCACGAACAGCCACATTATTCCCAGCTTAAAAACCCTTATCATCCGTATATCTTAAAGGGTATACCAGCATGTGAAGCCCTTAAAATCATGTCACGAGTACCCTTGCTTTTTGTCAAATCCTCATGAAATACCAAAACCAAATCAGGCTTTTCCAAATCCAACATGGCCTGATTCCTGATAGGCCCGGCACTTTTGCCAAACCTCTTCCAGTCTGCTGGATACTCAATAAACCTGATACCGCACTGACGGGCATCACGAACAGCAAGCGTATCAGCACCCCGACACCCTCCGGCAATAAGCAAATCAATATCAAGACTTTTGACAACAGCTAAAATCTTCTGGTAATCCCTATAAAAACGGCTTCCAGATACTAAAACCTTCATATGTAAAACCTCCAGATTTACTGAAAAAGCCTGTAAAAATACAAGCCTTTGCACTAAAACTGAAGCTGCCATATCAATGCTTCTTGAAAATATACAGTATGAAAAATACCAAACGAAACTGGAAAACTGAGCTGCCGTAATCCCTGGCAGCCCTCTGTAAAAACCTCTCGAAATCCCTCATATCTCATCCTCACTGTCAATCTTCTTTATAGTAATGACACCCTGTGAAACCTCAATGACCACTTTGCAGCCAACCTCAAAGCCGAAATCCCGCAGCCAGTCAGCTGCGACTGTAACGGCTGGAGCATCATCCAGCCAATGACTCCTGATAGATGATAAGGCTATCATAAAAATACACCCCCATAAATACTACTCGTCAGCCTAAAGAGTCATATACCTCTACATAAGCCGGTGCAAAGACTACCGCTAACCATGGCTTATGTCAAGGGCTTTGACAAAAAAGAAAGAAAAAATGCCTATTCTCCAGTGTAGTGGTGACTTTGAGGACCTCTTTGAAGAGAATCTTGGGAAAAACCGTTCCCCATCCATTAGAAAAGCTAACGAAGCC
>JAEZIU010000321.1 GCA_023436485.1 Bacillota bacterium
TTAACAAAACCTTTAAATTGGGAAGCTTAATGCTATTCGTTGGCATTCTATTCGGATACCTCAGTGATAATAAAAAGCATCCCCAAAATGCAAACAATTAATTCTAATTTATATATGTATGCTGTAATGAAGATGCGGTAAGGTATCCTGCTAAGTGTAGTCTTGTGTGATAACTTAAAAATACACTAGGGATACACTTTCCGCATTGTTTTTTGCTAATTGTCACTCATGTATCGTAATCCAAATGCTTTATGTACTGATGTTAAAATTTAATTGCAAACAATGGGAAAATATGATATTATATAACATATTAATACACGATTACTATAATATAACAAAAAAATATTACCCCAAAAATGTAGATTTAAGTATATTTATGTCTGATTACTTTTTATTTAAAGGGATATGATTTACAGTGTATGATCTACTCATTTGCAGAATACATACAACGTAAATAGATTAAACAATAGGATTAGGGTTCAACAATAGATATTGTGGTTCCTTGACAAATCCATAAAGTACCTTGGTAAAGTGCTGGCAGTTGAAATGGATACGGGTTATTTTACATTCGTTCGATAAGTCAGGTTTTTCCAGATGACAGGGCCAATCTGCAGTTTCTACATATTACAATTATTTCTAAAAAATTACATATAATCTACGTAAGCACATCCATGATAAAATTCACAAATAAGAAAGAGATAAAAAGGTAAACAGCGGCAGGCACTCTAACATATTTTTATTAATTACTGCTGACGGAATAGATAGTCTATTTGTAATCTCCATGAATATACGAAAATTTTAGTGTACTTTGCTTATATTCAGCATATCTGGAATATTACAACGAACTGTTATATTAAAGAGGATTTCCTAAACTTCAAATATTCTGTTTTGCGGTAAAAAACAGAAGTTCACAAACTGTGTTGGTTTTTTTAACGGAGCATATAAATTTATGAACGAAAAATATAGTACCTTTGGCGGACTATGAGATGCATTGAATAAGATTATAGCTTATATATGAGTATAAATTGAGCAAGGGCGAAAGGAATGATTAATAAAGATGATTACGTTTATTTTTCCTGGTCAAGGTTCTCAAAGCAAGGGCATGGGCGGAACATTGTTTAATGAGTTTAAGGAATTAACCATGCAGGCGGATGAGATTCTGGGTTATTCAATTGAAGAGCTTTGTCTGGAGGATCATAACTCAAATTTGAATCAAACTCAATATACCCAGGTTGCCATATACACGGTAAGTGCATTAAGCTATTTAAAAAAAATATCAGAAACCAATAAAGAACCGGATTACGTTGCCGGACATAGTTTGGGAGAGTATAATGCACTGTTTGCAGCAGGTGTGTTTGATTTTGTTACCGGATTAAAAATGGTAAAAAAGAGAGGAGAATTAATGAGCCTTGCAAGCGGAGGCGGAATGGCAGCTATAATCGGGCTGAATGAAGATCAGGTTGCAGATGTGTTAAAACAGAACAATCTGCTGGGAATAGATATCGCCAACTTAAATTCTCCCTCTCAAATTGTAATTTCCGGTTCAAAATCAGAAATTGAAGATGCCAAACCAATTTTTGAGGGCAGCAAGGGAGTAAAAATGTTTGCACCTCTCAAAACAAGTGGTGCGTTTCATTCCCGCTATATGGATGAGTCCAAAAAGAGTTTTGAGACTTTCTTAATGGATTTTAAACTATCTGCGCCCCAAATACCGGTGATTTCAAATTTACATGCAAGACCCTATAAAGAGTCCGACATAAAAAGAAATCTTATAGAACAAATTACTTCCCCGGTTAAATGGACAGAAACTATCAGGTATTTAATGGGACGCGGGGATATGGAATTTGAGGAAGTTGGAGCAGGTAAGGTTTTAACCGGATTGGTTAAACGTATTAAAGCAGAAGCTGAGCCTTTAATAATTGAGGACATAGAGGAAGATACAACAATACAGGAACAATCAGCCTTAATTGATGAAAATATTGAATCAGGGCAGAAGGATTTAGCAGAAGCCAAAATAGAGTTTCCAAAGATTTCACCGTTAACCTTGGGAAGTGACGAATTTAAAAAAACATATAATCTTAAATATGCTTATTTAACTGGTGGGATGTATAAAGGGATATCTTCTGGAAATATAGTAGTAAAAATGGGTCTTAAGGGAATGATGGGCTTTCTTGGAACAGGCGGACTGAGTATATCTCAGATATCAGACGAGCTGAAATATATCCAAGAGAGGCTAACGAATGGACAAGCTTATGGTGCTGATTTAGTACATAATATGAACCATCCTGAAATGGAAGAAAAAACAGTAGACCTGTTCCTAAAATGCGGAGTAAAAAATATTGAAGCATCCGCATTTTTAACTATGTCTCCAGCTTTAGTCAGGTACCGCGCAAAGGGATTGTCCCGGAATAGAGACGGAAATATCAATATTACCAATAGAATTATCGCAAAATTATCACGGCCTGAGGTGGCAGAAGCTTTTCTTTGTCCTGCTCCGCAACGGATTGTTGATAAACTTATAGCTGAAAATTCAATAACACAGGATGAAGCAGATATTCTGAAACTGGTTCCTATGGCGGATGATATTTGTGTTGAAGCAGATTCGGGAGGTCATACTGATGCCAGAATGGCTTATGCACTGATGCCGGCAATAATCAAATTACGGAATGAAATAATGTGCAAATACCAATACCAAAGGAAAGTCAATGTTGGGGCGGCTGGTGGAATCGGAACACCCGAGTCGGCGGCAGCCGCATTTATTCTAGGTGCGGATTTTATTATGACGGGTTCAATAAACCAGTGTACGGTTGAAGGAAATACTAGTGATGCTGTAAAAGACTTATTACAACAAATGAATGTTCAGGATACCGATTATGTGCCTGCAGGTGATATGTTTGAGCTAGGTTCAAAGGCCCAGGTGCTGAAAAGAGGGGTATTCTTTCCAGCCCGTGCAAATAAGTTATATGAGTTATATCGTCAATACAATTCCTTGAACGAAATTGATGAAAAGACCAGGAAACAAATACAGGAGAAATACTTCCGGCGCAGCTTTGAGGATATATTCAAAGAATTGAAGGAATATTATCCGCCTGAAGAGATTGAGAAAGCTGAAGCAAATCCAAAGCATAAAATGGCTTTAATTTTCAGATGGTATTTTTCATATACGAACCGGCTTGCTTTAAACGGTAATGAAGAATTCAAAGTGGACTATCAGATTCAATGTGGTCCTGCATTGGGAGCGTTTAACCAATGGGTAAAAGGTACTGAATTAGAAAATTGGAGAAACCGGCATATAGACCAGATTGGTGAAAAACTTATGCATGAGACTGCAGAATATCTAAATAAACAAATCGGTTTATTGACTGTAAAAGAAGCCACAATATAGAATTACGTATAATGTTGAACATGCTTATACTTCATAATTGATAAATAATGGAAGGTGAATTAATATGAGTAAAATAATTGACTGCGTATTAATCGGAAGTAATGAAATGAACTTTTCCGAAATTGAAAGTATTACGAAACTTGCAGGGACGAATTCGGCTGCGTATAGGGATCTTAGTTACAGCTTTTTGTACTATGAGGGTAAGCCTTATACCGCATCTGATATATATAATTCACTTTTTTATAATAAAAATATATTGGATGATTCAATTGGACCGCTTAATTCAGGCAACGCATTCAGTTCTACAATTTCCTACCTGGGAACTTATCTCAAAAGGAGAGGAATAAATGTTGATTATATAAATTCCTTTAATACCGGAAAAGCTGCTCTTGCAAAAATGCTGACTGAAAATACGGTATTATCCGTTGGAATTACAACAACTCTTTATGTGACGATTCACCCTATTATAGAAATTATTTCATTTGTAAAAAAGTATAATCCGGATGCAAAAATAATTATCGGCGGCCCATTTATACATAATCAGGTAAGAATCAAAAATAAAAGAGAATTAGAATATATTTTCAATTCGGTCAAGGGAGATTTTTATATATGTAATTCACAAGGGGAAGAGGCACTAGTCAATACTATTAACGCAATAAAAGATAATCGGCCATTTGACAATATCATGAATGTATATTACAAAAAACAAAATGAATATGTTATTAATGGTTTCTTTGAAGAGGAAAATAATTTATCGCAAAATATGGTTGACTGGAATTTATTTAAAGGTAGTGCGAACCTGATGGTAAATACAAGGACATCAATATCATGTCCTTATAGCTGTGCATTTTGCACTTTTCCAAAACGTTCGGGTAAATATCTTACGGCTTCACTTAGTGACATTGAAAATGAACTTGATACCTTGAATTCGTTGGGGACGGTAACAAGTGTCAATTTTATTGATGATACCTTTAATATTCCGCCCAATAGGTTTAAAGAAATTTTGCATATGTTTATTAGAAAAAAATACTCCTTTAAATGGTTTGCGTTTTATAGATGTCAGTTTGCGGATAGGGAAACGATTGAGCTTTTGAAAGAAAGCGGATGTGAAGGGGTTTTCCTTGGAATAGAATCCGGAAGCAATAAAATACTGGAAAACATGAATAAAAGTGCTACAATCGAAAAATACCAAAAAGGGCTTGAGTTATTAAACGAATACGGTATTACTTCATTTGCTTCATTTATTGTTGGGTTTCCGGGCGAAACTTACGAAACTTTTCAGGAAACTCTGAAGTTTATTAAAGAATGTAATCCGACTTATTACCGTGCACAGGTTTGGTATTATGATCCTTGGACTCCAATAACAGAAAGAAAAGATGAATTTAAACTGGAGGGGTCGCAATTTGATTGGAAACATTCAACGATGGATTCATCAACTGCATGTGAATTAGTAGAAAAAATGATTTTAACAGTAAACAATTCAACCTTTGTACCTGGTCACAACTTTGATTTTTCCTCTGTTATTAATCTTATGCACAGAGGAATGACCTTTGATAGAGTTAAAATGTTTTTAAATACCTTTAATGATTGTGTTAAAGAAAAAATTACAAATCCTGTCAGCAAAGAAACCAGTAGGGATTCCATTTTGAAATTTATAAATATTATGTCTTAAATAGTTGAACAATTAAATGATGAATTAGTCGAATTATGAGATAAATTTTATCAGACTGGAGTAAGCT
>JAEZIU010000337.1 GCA_023436485.1 Bacillota bacterium
CCAATAAGTTTCCGTTTTTAGCAGCTTGTTCCCCATTATTGACTTCTTCAAGAGCTGCTGTTGATGTCTTGAGTATACCTTTGGTTACTGAGGATATATTTTTTACAATTAAAGCACTTTGTTCTGCCAACTTTTTTACTTCTTCGGCAACTACCGCAAAGCTTCTTCCGTTCTCACCAGCTCTATCAGACTCAATAGAAGCATATGTATAAAACAATCCTATAAAATTATAAGCGAGTAGTTTATTTTTTTACCTTTTAGTGATAAGATATTTACATACTTAACAAAAATAACAGGAGGATACAAAAGTATGAAAAAGTTATGGTCAGTATTAATTATTTGCGCTTTAGCAATGACAATGCTATTGCCAGGTTGCGGATCCGGTAGTTCATCCGATGGTTTTGAGATTGCTCTTATTACGGACAAGGGTAACATCGATGATAAGTCATTTAACCAAGGGGCTTGGGAAGGTGTAGTTAAATTTGCTGAAGAAAATAAGATTACTCACAAGTATTACAAGCCAGAAGAAGCATCAGATACCGGGTACCTTGCGTCAATTGATCTTGCGGTTGCAGGTGGAGCTAAGGTTGTAGTAACTCCTGGTTATCTATTTGAAGTTGCAGTTTATGAAGCACAGACCAAATATCCTGAAGTTAAGTTCATACTACTAGATGGTAAGCCACATACAGCTGATTACAAAACATATGAAACAAAGTCTAATGTTGCAAGTATTACATATGCAGAAGAACAATCAGGTTATATGGCAGGGTATGCTGCAGTGAAAGACGGATATAAGAGTCTTGGATTTATGGGTGGTATGTCTGTACCAGCGGTTCAGGCTTTTGGTTATGGATATCTTCAAGGTATAGAAGCAGCGGCAGCAGAGCTTGGATTTGCTGATGGATCTGTTCCTGTTACATACCATTACACAGGTGATTTTGCTGAAACTGATACAAATAAAGCTACAGCAAAAACTATGTATCAAGAAGGGACAGAAGTTATTTTTGGTTGTGGAGGATCAGTAGGAAAGAGCGTTATGTCAGCGGCTAAAGAAGCAGGTAAGAAGGTTATTGGTGTTGACGTTGACCAAAGATATGATAGTGAAACCGTTATAACATCAGCTACAAAGGGTCTTGGCGAGTCAGTAGTACAGGTTCTTACATCTATATACAAGACAAAAGATTTTGACAAGTATGCAGGAACCACTACCGTTTTAAATGCTTCAAATGATGGGGTCGGCCTTCCAACAATTGTTATTGGTGATGAAAAAGCAAATGCTTTTGATAGATTCAATAAGTTTACAAAAGCTGATTATGATGTATTATTCAAATCAATAGCAGATGGCAGTGTTAAGTTAATTCGTGAAATTAAAGTTGCTGATACCAATGGTGTTGCAACAGCAGACGAGCTCACAGGTTCATTGAACCTAAAGAAGGTTAAAGTTACTGTTAGATAATAGTGTTAAATAGTGTCAACTTATATCAATGTAGGGTAATAGATTTGATTTATTAGCTATATTACAAAATAACATATAGGGGATTGGCAATAAGCCTTTCCCCTATATATTTCATTGAAGAATAGATTAGCTGTAATAATATTTATCACGGCTTAATAAATTGGAGCGCAAAGAGAGGGTAAAATGGAAAACTATATTGTTGAAATGCTAAATATAACAAAGAGATTTCCTGGAATTATAGCAAACGATGATATAACTTTGAGGTTAAAAAAAGGTGAAATCCATGCCCTGTTAGGGGAAAACGGTGCAGGAAAATCAACCTTAATGAGCATTCTATTTGGATTGTATCAAGCTGATGAGGGAGAAATCAGAATAAACGGAGAAAGCGTAAAAATTAATAACCCCAATGATGCAAATAGGCTAGGTATCGGAATGGTGCATCAGCACTTTAAGTTAGTAGAGATATTTACTGTTCTTGAAAATATTATTTTAGGTGTCGAGCCAAACAAAATGGGATTTCTACAAAGAAAAAAGGCAAGAGAGAAGATTATTGCTCTTAGTGAGCAATATGGACTAAAATTGAATCCAGACGCACTTGTTGAGGAAATATCGGTAGGAATGCAACAACGCGTTGAAATAATAAAGATGCTATATAGGGACAACGATATACTCATATTCGACGAACCTACTGCAGTACTTACACCCCAAGAGATAGATGAGCTTATGGGCATCTTACGTGGCTTTGCTAAAGAAGGTAAGTCAATTCTATTTATTACACATAAGCTTAATGAGATTATGGCTGTAGCTGACAGATGTACAGTACTTAGAAAAGGAAAATGCATTGGTACAGTAGACATAAATGCTACAACCAAGGATGAACTGTCAAACATGATGGTAGGAAGAAATGTTTCTTTTAAGGTTGATAAGGTTGAAAAGGAACCTGGGGAAGTAGTGCTATCGGTTGATAAAGTTACTGTACCCTCCAAAATACATAAAAACCAAAGTGCAGTAAAAGATGTTTCGTTCAATGTGAGGGCTGGTGAAATTGTCTGTATAGCGGGTATTGATGGAAATGGACAAACAGAACTTATTTCGGCTATTACAGGTTTAGAGAAACCTAGTGCTGGGAAAATAAACCTTAACGGAAATGAAATAACAAAGGCAACTATACGTTCACGGTCAAAGGCGGGAATGAGCCATATCCCAGAAGATAGACAAAAGCACGGTTTGGTGCTGGATTATTCCCTTGAAGAGAATATGGTACTACAAAGATATTGGCAACCGGAATTTGAAAAAGCGAGCTTTATCCGTAAGAAGGCTGTAAGAGAATATTGTATTAAATTAATTGCACAATATGACGTTAGAAGTAGCCAGGGAGCTGAAACTATGACAAGAACAATGTCGGGCGGCAATCAGCAAAAGGCTATTATAGCAAGAGAGATGGACAAGGAACACAAGCTATTGGTAGCAGTTCAGCCTACTAGAGGCTTGGATATAGGTGCCATAGAATATATTCATAAGCAATTAATTAAAGCGAGGGACGCTGGCAAAGCTATTTTGCTAATGTCATTAGAGCTAGATGAAGTTTTAAATGTAAGTGATAGAATTCTTGTAATGTATGAAGGGGAAATAGTAGGCGAGTTTATACCAGCTGACACTACTCCACAGGAACTTGGATTATATATGTCGGGTGCTAAAAGAAACGTGGTAGAGGTGGTGCAAAATGTATAATAATCTTAAAAGAATAACACAGAGCAAAAGCTTCTCATCATTTTCTGCTTCACTAATTGCTATCATTCTTGGCCTGTTATTCGGTTTTATTGTAATGGCTTTTGCCAGTCCGGGCAATGCTATTGCGGGCTTTAACAAAGTGCTGACAGGGGGCTTAGGCAGAGTCGGTGATGTACTTTACTTTGCTACACCAATACTTATGACAGGACTTTCAGTTGGCTTCGCTTTTAAAATGGGGATGTTTAACATAGGAGCATCCGGACAATATACTATGGGTATGTTCTTTGCTCTTTATGTAGGCTTTATGTGGGAGCTTCCCGCAGGCATCCATTGGTTAGCATGTATTCTTGCCGGAATGGTGGGAGGACTTATATGGGGATTAATTCCCGGTTTGTTTAAAGCGCTTCTCAATGTTAATGAGGTTATTACGTCAATAATGTTCAACTATATCGGTATGTATCTCGTTGATATGCTTGTTCAAAGTAACGGAGTAATGTATGTGTCAACAAAAACCAGAACTGCTTATTTACCAGATTCAGCCCAAATACCTTCTCTGGGTATTCAAAGTTCCAGTGCAAATATATCTATATTATTTGCAATAGCAATTGCTGTGCTGCTGTTTATATTGCTTAACAGAACTATTTTTGGATATGAACTTAAGGCGACAGGCTTTAATAAACATGCAAGTATATATGCCGGAATGAATGGTAAGCGAAATATTATTATTACAATGGCTATAGCTGGCGCACTTTCTGGGCTTGGAGGTGCTTTTGCAATACTTGCACCATCAACTTTATCAGGTAGCAGTATGACATACGAACCAATAAATGTAATAGCTGCAAACGGATTTAATGGTATAGCGGTAGCACTTCTAGGAAATTCAAATCCTATAGGTACAATATTTTCAGCTATATTTGTATCGTATATCCAAAGAGGTGGTACACTGGCAAGTCTTCATGGCTTTAAGCCGGAGATAATTGATGTTGTAATTGCTGTAATCATATACTTCTCTGCATTTGCAATGATAATGAAGGTAGCAATAGGAAGAGTAATAAAATTGCGTAAAAAGAAAAATGAAGATAAGTCTACTGAGGGTGAACAGAATATACAAATTAAGTTAAACAGCAAAAAGGAGGAGGCATAAGTTTATGGAAACTATTTATTATTTGATTCAGAATACTCTTCCAGTTGCTATTCCTCTGCTGTTGGTGGCTCTTGGTGGAATGTTTAGTGAGCGTAGTGGCGTCATTAACATAGGACTTGAAGGAACAATGATGTTTGGTGCATTATTTGGATGCTTGTCTGTTTATTTTTTACAGGAGTCCACACATAATGCTCAACTTATTCTGATTTTAGGCATGCTGATTTCTGCTTTTGCAGGCTTTATTTTCTCCTTGTTATTGTCATTTGCGGCTGTAAACATGAAGGCAGACCAAACAATAG
>JAEZIU010000031.1 GCA_023436485.1 Bacillota bacterium
CTATATCCCGTCAGACTTCCGTTTGTCCCTACTACACGATGACAGGGTATAAATATGGGAATCGGGTTTTTATTGTTTGCCATTCCTACTGCCCGGCATGCTTTTGGGTTTCCTGCGGCTTCTGCAATCTGTCTGTAGCTTCTTGTATCCCCATATGGTATTGTATTCAGGCAATTCCAAACGCTTTTCATAAAATCTGTTCCCTTTGGAGCCAGCGGCAAATCAAACGCCATCCTTTTGCCTTTCAGATACTCATCAAGCTGCTTACCCGCGTCTGTCAAAAGTGTTGTTTCCTTTAAATATAATCCTGATTGCTGCAGGAACTTTTCTTCATCCAATGAAGCTTCCATACTGTAATCTGTTTCAAAAAAGACGTTTGTTATTCTGCCAGCTTCCTCTGCAATGCCTATTCTCCCGATTTGTGTTTCAAAAAAATATATATTTTTCATTTTCTTATTTTAAATCAAAATCGACTTTAAGTAAATCTTTGCAGGCAGAAGATGCACCTATTAATGCAACATACCCTATATCCTCAACCACCCACTGCTTTGATTCAGCACAATAATATGCAAGGTCGTCCTTATTTATTTCAATTACTGCCGAATTTTTCTCTCCAGGTTCAATATGAATTTTAGTGAAGCCTTTGAGATCCTTTACATGGCGTTCAACCTTTGAACCCCTGTAGCCTATATATAATTGAACGACTTCATCTCCAGCCATTTTTCCGGTATTGGATACATCAACTGAAACTGAAATTATGTCACCATTCTTTGATACTTTTGGATTGCTGTAGCTGTAAGTTGTATAACTTAGACCGAATCCAAAAGGATATGAAACAGGGTACTTTTTCTTGTCAGCCAGGAAGTAGCCGTGGTAATAGTCATATACAATGGAAGTTGCATTCATATCATAGTAAGGTAACTGCTGCGGAGTTGCAGGTACAGTAACGGGTAGCTTGGCAGATGGATTTACTTTTCCGAAAAGTATATTCGCCAGAGCAGTTCCGCCTTCCATACCGGGATACCATTGGATAAGAATGGCCTTCGCCAAGTTCTTCCAAGGTTCAACTATAATAGTACTTCCACCCTGTAAGACTACGAGTACATTCTTGTTTACCTTTGATACTGTCTCAATAAGATCCTCGTCTTCAGGATGCAATCCGAGATATCTCCTGTCGCCGCCCACGTCACCACCGTTAGTAATAAATTCACCTTCATCAAGGGAGGTTAATCCTACTACAACGACAACTGCATCTGCATCCTTTGACAGTTCCTGAGCTTGATGTGGTATTCTTCCATCTACATACCTAACTTCTATTCCGCTTCCTGCCTCATTAATAATTCCCTGAAGCGGTGTTATGACATACGGTGGGAATACAGCACTACTTCCCTTTAAATCTCCTGTATTAGGTTCAACCGCCAATCTTCCAACCACAGCAATTTTATTAATCTTTTCTTTTTCAAGTGGAAGTAAACCTTCATTTTTAAGCAGTACAGTTGATTTTTCAGAAACCTCAAGAGCCAGCTGTGCATGTTCCTTACTGCCCATTTTCTCCGGGGAATATTGCACCTTATCTCCAACAAAGGAGAATCTGATTTTTTGTCTCAATATTCTCTTTACTGCTGC
Source organism: Bacillota bacterium (assembly GCA_023436485.1). GTDB lineage: Bacteria > Bacillota > Clostridia > Acetivibrionales > DSM-1351 > Ruminiclostridium. The sequence goes on from JAEZIU010000031.1 coordinate 1,627, forward strand.
ATCTATCTTACTTTCATCTACTTTTCCGCCTCTGACAGCCTCAACGAGCCTTTTCCCAAAGAACTGAGTTGCGTACATTTCCATGCATTGTCCACCGTTCGCTGCATCTACAGTGTCTCTGACACCCCAGATGAAGTCAGACATTACAAAGCCTTTAAAACTCCATTCATCATTCAGAATCTGATTGAGTAGATAATCATGATGACCGCACCACTCACCTCTTACACGGTTGTAGGAGCTCATAATTGCCGCAGCACCAGCATCTACACATGCCTTGAAATGAGGCAGGTATATTTCACGTAGGGTTCTTTCATCCATTTCAACACTGACTTTAAAACGGGCATTTTCCATACTGTTGGCAACATAGTGCTTTATGCATGCCATCATATGCTTTTGAACGCCCTTGGTTAAAGCCGCACCCATTTTACCTAAAAGTACGGTATCCTCACTATATGTTTCCTGAGCACGTCCCCATGCAGGATGGCGAAGGAGATTTATACAAACTCCTGCAAAAAAGTTTGCCCCCCCCGAACGGCCTTCTATACCTATAACGTTTCCCACACGTTCTTCAAGTTCGGTGTCCCAGGTTGAACCACGAGCAATTGATACAGGGAAAGCCGTAGCATTATAGCTCATAACAATACCTGTAGGTCCGTCTGTAAATTTTACGGCTGGTATGTTCAATTCCAGGTCTTCACCTGCGTAGTATGGAATAAAGTTATACCTTGGCGGATTTAAAGGTGCATACCTTGCGTCATTGTCACATGACATCTGGTAAACCTTCTGTTCCAAAGTCATTTCAGATAAAACATCTTCTGCCAGCTTGTCAATTTCATCCTCTGACATCTCAGGAAGGTTCTCAAAACGGCCCCATTCAGTATTCAGATGTTTTATAGGGTTTTCTTCCAGTTCCTTTTTTATAATACTTTCAAATTCCTTTTTTTCTTCCCTTGAAAGTCGGAAGAACTCATCACAGTGAAAAATTCGAGTGTTAACAGCCATAGTTAAATCTCCTTTTTATTATGTTTTACTGCGAATGGAATGTTTTATTCCTTATTTATGTTTTGAATAAAACTCATTATAATCCTGCAACTGTAGTTTAAGTAGATTTGGAGTATCTATGCTATATGGACAGTGGTTTTTACATTGTCCACATTCAATACAACTATTTATAAGTTCCATCTTTTCTTTGAACTCATCACTCAAATACGGCTCGTATGGTGCTCTTCTCAAAAGCAGGGATATACGTGCCTGTGTTTGAATTTCAATTCCTGCAGGACAAGGCATACAGTAGCCGCAACCTCTGCAGAAGTTCCCGGCCAGTTCTGAACGATCTTTTTTTATGACCTCCCATAATTCATCAGTCAGTGTAGGGGGGTTTTTTTCTAACTCAAGAAATTCATCAATCTCAGCTTCTCTTTGTATTCCCCAAATGGGAACTACATTGTCAAACTGCCTTAAAAAAGCAAAAGTTGACGCCGCATTTGTAATCAAACCACCTGACATAGCTTTCATGGCTATTAGACCAACATCCTTTTTTCTGCATACCTCAACAAGTTCAAGATCAATATCTGAAGAAAGTGAACTAAGAGGAAACTGCATTGTGTCATACAGACCCGATTCAACTGCTTCCACAGCAGTCTTTATTCTGTGGTTTGTAATTCCTACAAAACGCACCATACCCTTCTTTTTAGCTTCCATCAAGCCTGCATATGAGCTTTCTGGATTTTCCGGGTCGGGTAACATGCTGGGGTTATGAAGCTGAAGTATATCAACATAATCTGTTTTCATATTTTTCAGACTGGTTTCAAGGTGCTCAAGCAATGTCTTTCTGTCTGTTGCAACACTTTTTGTTGCGATTATTATATCTTTTCTTATATCAGAAAAAGCATATCCAAGCTTCTCCTCACTATCTGTATACATACGGGCAGTATCATAAAAATTAATACCACCGTTGTAAGCCTTTAAAAGAATTTTTCTTGCTTCATCAAATGAAATTCTCTGTATGGGAAGTGCTCCAAAGCTGCTTCTTGTAACCATCAGGTCTGTTCGTCCCAATTTTGTTTTCTGCATATAAACCTCCATCTGTGTTATGTATTAAGTGCTATATCTCAGGGTTGTTCTGCCTATCCCTGAATTCTGTCGGAGAGAGGCCTGTATTTTTTTTGAATGCCAAAGAGAAATAATTCGTATCATGGTAACCTACTTGTTCAGCTACTTCATAGGTTTTAAGCCTCGAAACTGTTAAAAGATGTTTTGCTTTCTCTATACGTTTACGAGTAATATATTCGTTGCAGCCCTCTCCCATTTCCTTCTTAAAAAGTCTGGAGAAATAATTTCTTGCAACATGAAACTGTTCTGCCAAAGTAAAAACTGTCAGATCTTCCGTGAGTCTTTGATTGATGAATACAGTTGCTGCCTCTATTATCTCATGCATTTGCTTTTTATTAGTATACATCAGTTTTACAATAAACATTTCAGTAAATACACAGCAATTTTCTAAATCGTTGGTTTGTAGAGTTGTAATCAGTGTTTCCAGTCTACCGTCCGCCGGATTTCCTGTAGTTTTAAGATATTCCCAGTAAAAGGCCGATGCCAGATCATAAAACTTCTGTTCAGCTATGGACTTAGTTACTCCTGATGCTTTAACTTCATTTATGTATTTTTTTAGATATTCCTTTGCTGCTTCGGTATCATGTATGCTGGCAAGTATCTTTTCTTTCAGAAAAAGAAGTTTATCTTTTTTATTCGCATAATCATTCCCGAACTTATTATTACCTGTTTCAGCAGATAATATCTTGAACCCGCACTTCTCCCTTGCACTTCCATAGGAATATTTTATCCGGGACATGTTTGGAACAACGGGGCCAATTCCCACACGCATTTCCACGTCAAATTCCACATCAATAATTTCCTGTAGTTTTGAAATCTGTTCTTCAGCATTTTCAGATTTTTTATCTACATAAAATATAACAACTATATCGCCATAAGAGTTCTGAAAAGTCCAGCCTGAATTTTGTACATCCACCATATCAATAGAAAAACTCTTCACTGACATCAAAAGCAGATTCCTATGCTGATTCCAGATACTATTCTCAGATATTTCCGGTGTCAGCACCGCAACCTGATATTCACAGTTATCTGCAAATTTTATACCTTCCGGTACTTCAATATCATCGGTATGATCTACTGCCTTTTCTGTGAGCTTTATCAGTGACTTTTCAAACTCTCTCTGGTTTTCAAGCATCCTTTTACGGCTCATAATGCTATTTTCAACTGCAGATTGTATTTCAGACTGAATATTGTCTATTTGCAATTTTATACATTTAATAAGACTGCTTTCGTCTACAGGCTTTAGTATAAATTCCTTAACCCCAAGTGAGCAGCTTTTCTGAGCATATTTAAAGTCATCATAACCTGTCAGGACGATTACTTTCAAATCCGGCACCTTTTCAAGCATAATTTTGGTCATTTCCAGCCCGTCCATTTCAGGCATGCAAATATCCGTAAGCATTATATCCGGCTTTGTATCCTGTGCTATTTTCAGGGCTTCCTTTGCACACGATGCTGTCAGAACATCGCTTACTCCTAAATTTGACCATGGTATCATATTGTAAAGACCATTACGAATTATACTTTCGTCATCTACAATCAACACTTTGTACAAATCCATCACCCACCGTTCTTTGTATTTCACTGCGGAGTCTGACGTTAACGGTTACTCCGCCATACTCATTACTTTCGTAATATAGTCCATAAGGGCTGCCAAGAAATAATTTTATCCTCTGGTGTACATTTCTGACTCCATAACCCACACTTGGATCATTATCCTCTAAGGTCTGGTTCAACCTGCTTACCTGCTCCGGTGTCATTCCTGTACCATTATCAATAGTTTTAACAATGATATCATCCCCGTCTCTTTCTGCTGTTATTTTTATGAACCCCTTTGCTTCCCTTCCTCTTAATCCATGATATATAGCATTTTCAACCAAGGGTTGCAAAGTCATTTTCGGGATTTTAACATCATAAAATTCCTCAGAAATGTCAATGTAACTTTCCATTTTATCCTTATATCGTATTTCCTGTATTGTCATATAATTATCAACATGTTCCGTCTCATTTTTCAAAGGGATAATAGCCTCACCTTTACTAAGACTTATTCTGTAGAAACCCGCCAATGCCTTCACCATAGTAGAAATTTCATGGTGTCCGCAAAGTAGTGCCTGCCAATGAATTGATTCCAGCGTATTGTAAAGAAAGTGGGGATTAATCTGGGATTGGAGCGCCTTGAACTCTATTTCTTTCAGTTGTCTCTGTTCCACGTATATCTTTTTCATCAATTCATCTATATGCTCAACCATTATATTAAAGCCTTGTGAAACCTGCTGAAAATCAGGTCCGTACGTAGGCAAACTTATTCTCGTTTCCATGTCACCCGTTGACACTCTGGACATTCTGTATATAAGCTCATCAAAGGGTTTGAACAAATGTTTACTGAATCCGTAAGAGATAAAAATACCAACTATAAATGTTATTATGACTATTATAAAAATTGCCAACAGCATAACATTATTATCTCGGAGGAGATAACTGATAGGCAATGTGCCTATGACATACCAATCCCAATCTTTTACATATTTGTAAACAACTAATTTTCCGTTTATTTCCTTAGAACCATCCTGCTTGTGAACTATGTTTTTAAGTCCGGCATCAGCATATATCCTGTTTTTATTCATATGTGATATTATCATGCCATTTCCGTCCATGATAAAGGTTTCAAGGGGAAGGCTTGTATTTGTATGCGAATAGAATCTGGCAACAACATCCTCTGAAACTGATATGCCCACAATTCCTATAGGCTGTCTTATTCTATATACATCAAATATTGGCCGATAAATTGAAAGAGTATATTCCTTGTTTATGACAGGATCTTTCCTAAAACTTGTTCTCATAGGACTGCCTGTTGTATTATTTTTTGAGATATAACCTATCCCCGTTGAAAAGTCCGAGTTACTCCCGGCTTTTGTGGGTCCCAGATATAATTCCTTACCATTGAGAAGTTTATAAACATATACATATAGTATATTTCTTTTGGATCCAAGGATGTTAGACATTAATTTGTATACATCGTCAACCTTTTCAGTAAATTCCAGATTATCTTTATCAGGGTTTGACAGGTACTCCTGAAGACTTTTGTCATTTATAATATTATCCGGGGTGCTCTCTATATTTTTGAGATAATCCTCCAGATTCAGTGTATTCTGTTCCAGTTGTTGCATAGTCATGTTTTTTGCTTGTTCTTTTATTGACCGGCTAGTAATTGTATATGAGCATGCAACTACAATCAAAACCGTGATGCAAATCGTTATTACCAGAAAATATGTAATTTTTGATCGGAATGTCAAGTTTCTTATTGTGTTTTTTACTGACCGTAATAACCAATTTTTCATATCCTCACCTGTTACTGATTATAGTATTGCTTAGTAATCCTTTCCAATTGCTCGGCAGCTTTTTTGGGGTCTTCACCTCCGAATATACGTCTTGAAAGCATTAAATGAGCTTCTGACAGCTTCGGAGGAAGGTACTGGTCATACC
>JAEZIU010000230.1 GCA_023436485.1 Bacillota bacterium
GATATGCCGCATGTAAAAGCAATAGCAGCTACAACAAAATCATACAGCTTTATCTTTTTTTCGGTTTTGTATTTTTCTCCAATAAATTGTTCAAATATTGTTTTCCACTTCTTGAAAAAGTAAAAACCTGCTCCGGTCAACAAAGTATCTTTGAAATACTCCTTTGTTGTAAATGTTTTTTCAAGATAACTGCTTCTCCGCTGGATATTTATTGTAGCATCCCTCAGTTTTTGGCTCGCCTTTGTATCAAAAAACATTTTTATTACTTGCGGTACCTGTGAGAATAAAACCGCAATGGACAGCAGTGGATTCAAATGTGATAAATAAGCAATTACCGAAAGTAAAATCAATGTATTAGCAAAAAAGCCAAAGGACATCATCATTACACTATTGGCATTTTCAGCACCCTGAGAGGCTTTCTGGATATTATCGTAGAAACTTGAATCCTCAAAGTACTCAACGGGCATCCCATTCAATTTTTTAGTAATATTTTGTTTCAATACAAAGGAAAATTTCTTTGCCGTATATTCAAAAATCGGGTTGACAGTTGCTTCATTTATAAATAAAAGGATTTGTGATAAACAAAACACTGCAATATAAAAGTGTATTTTTTTATAATTCACGCCTGAAGTTATCAGAGAAATCTGATCAAATAACGAGTTTTGTGCATACATCTGCAGCGGAGAAACAAGTACAAAAAGAAAAATTGCCAGCAAAAACAATGTGAATTGTACTCTCATAGTTCCGATGCACTGTAATAATGATTTAATTGTTAACCTGAGCAACTGTTTTTTCTTCATAATACCACTCCGCCTGATTATTAAACATAGTACTGTATAAACCTGTACTTTTCATTAACTCATCATGGGTTCCCATCTCAGCGAGACGTCCATTTTCTATAAGCAATATTTTGTCTGCAAGCTTGGTAGAGCCCAGTCTATGGGATATCAGTATTACCATTTTTTTATTTGCTATCTGAACAAACCTGTTATATAAATTTGCTTCATTAACAGGATCCAGTGCAGCAGTAGGTTCATCCAGAACCAAGGTGTTTGCATCCGCAATGAATGCACGGGTCAGTGCCAGCAGCTGCCATTGACCGCCGGATACATCAATCCCGCCATCGAATATCTTTCCCAGATAAGTGTCTAAAGGTATGGCTTCGGTATCAAATCCCATTTTATCCGCAGTGACTTTTATAAGCTCATCCGTTACGATACCCTCGTCCTTTCCCATTAAAACATTTTCTCTGACTGTCACAAAGTACTTTGCAAAATCCTGAAATACCACTGAAAACATATTATTCAACCGATTTCGTGAGTATTCTGATATAGGTTTATTATTAATCAGTATCTCGCCTTCAGTCGGTTTGTACAATCCCACCATAAGCTTTATAAGTGTCGATTTACCCGACCCGTTGGCTCCCACTATTGCATAATGTTTGTCACCGTCGAACTTAAAAGAGATATTCTTTAAAATATATTTGTCCGTACCCGGATATATAAAGCTGACATTTTTGAATTCAATACTACTTATAGTCTCAATTCTCATTTCATTACGTTTTTTTTCTGCAGATGCGTTATGTATACCCGGAATTGTATCTAATTTTACAAACTCTCTGCAATCCTTAAAATACTTAATATTATTTGTAATTTCACTTATATACGAGGGCATTAATATATTCAGCGAATTAGTCAGAGTAGCCATACCTAAAAAAATAGAAATGAAAAAGCCCACTGAAATCCTGCCTTCTGCCAACGGTTCTATGGATAGAAAAATAATTATGATTGAAAAAATCAAACCTGAGAACTGAGTAATCAGATTTCTTATTCTAAAGGCAATACTTGATTTAATATTTGTTTTTAAGGATACGCCATAACTCTTTTTCCATTTTTCAGTTATAAAGTTTATGTAAGCAAATAATTTTCTCTCATGAACATTTTCCCTGTTGGACAATATCTCCTCGCAGTAATTGGCTTTTCTGTCTGTTTCAGAAGTATTCATTCTTGATATGTACACCCTGCTACTGCCGTATATGGCAACCAGACACGAAACAACCGATAATAGAGCCATAATCACACCAACATACCAGCCTACCATTGTGACCATGGAAAGTGTCCATACAGATTGTATTGCTATCGACATAACCTTAAAAAAACAGGAAAATGTCGAAACCATTACTTCATCGGGCTTACTTTTTGAATCCGAACTATACACCCTTTGAAGCAGATTATATGTCTCATTGTTTTCATAATATTTATATTCCAGACAAGCTCTGCGTTTGTTTATCTCCGGTATTATTTCCCTGGATGCCGTGTATTTCATTTTTAATTTAAGATACTCCTGAAACACGTTTGTAAAATTATTATACAAAGCCAAGCCTATAAAGAATAATACCAGCAGTAATACCGAACCCCCGGAAGATTTTGCAGCAAGGATTTTGTCTATGAGACTCCCTCTGAACGTAATCTCCAATGGTATCAGGACACCACCTAATAAAGTAATCAGAGCAAGGCCTGTACTCATCACAAATGAATGTCTTAAGAAAAATTTAAAGGTATTCTTTACGTTTGGTTCAATCATCATATGTGCCTCTCTACTTTATAAAAGAAGACAGTTTATTATCGAATGAAAGAGCTTCCTGTATCAGTTTTCTTATTATTATTTTTGCATCATATAACTTTTTCTCAAAATCCGAATTATTGTAGGACCTATCCAGGATAGTCGCTATCTGTTCCTTTGTTCCGTTACTTGAAGCACATTCTAGTACCTGAAGACATGTCTTGTAGTTGTATTCACTCATTTCAGTCAAAACAGTATCTATCTCTTCCCTCATTTTATAAACCTTTTCACTGAGAGGAATGTACCTGTCATCTTTGTATTTCATATTAACCAGTTTTGAGAACAATTTATCTATCTCCATGAATAAATTAGTCTTATTAATGTTGGATGACCTGTTTCTATTGATAAATTCACTTGTTGCATTTGCGAAGGTTTCTACAGTTTTTTCTTTGTATTTATACTCTAAATCCTTTTCCAACCCATGATCTATCAGTAAGCCGTCCTTTTCAATTTTATCGAACAGCATACAACCTCTGAAGGGCATGTAGTAGCTGTAAATCCATTTCTGATAGTACGCAAGTTTATTTTCATACAGCCACCTCACATTATCCTTTATTCTTTCCAGTGTACTGTATGGGTTAACCGTAATATACCCGACTTCCACATATAAATTATGTCCTTTATAATACTCAATTGATTTATAACAGTCATCAAGCTTACAGCTTTTATTATAGAGCTTCAGATCAAAATCATTCCCGGCCTCAGCTCCGATGAACAAGCCATAAAGACCTGCCCTCTTCAGCAAATCAATGTCCTCATCATTTATAATCTTATAGGTTTCCGCTCTTAATGGAACAAGAAAAGAAATATCGATTTTTTTATCGATAATCCTACTGCACATATCTTTCAGCTTAATGATTGTCAGGTTGGGGTTGTCTGCGGAATTTATAGTAAAAAAAACATTTCGCTTATTGTACGTATTTACCTTAAACTCCACATCTTTTATTATACTTTCATTACTTATAGGACGCCATTTGCTCCATAATGCCTTTGTTGTGCAAAAGGAGCAATTGCCTGAACAGCCTCTGTCGCCTCCTATATATAAATAATTTGAGTATTGCTGTGGGATGTTTGATAATGGTATTGGTAAAGAATCAAGATCTTCAATATATTTTTTATCCGTCTTAATTATTTTACCGGCTTCCCTGTAAACAAGATTGGGGATATCCTTCAGATTCACATCGTTTCTCAGGAGGCTGACTATTGTTTCCTCCCCTTCCCCATACACTGCATAATCTATGTACTGATAATTTTCTATCAGCCTTTCTGCAGTAAAGTGTACTGCCGGCCCCCCTACAATGATAGTCGTATCCGGAAAATTTTCCTTTATCTTCCGAATGATCTGCAATGTTCTTGCAAGATACCAGTCATATAAGCTGAACAAAGCAACCTGCGGTTTCAGTTCAATGATTTTCTGCAAATCAAAATTCATAAACCTGTCATGTATTGATTCAACATTATGACCTTCCTGACGCAGTGCGGCGATTACATAATTAAAGCCCACATTGTCCTTTAAATCTTCCTTGTCATCAATAAAAAAAGCGGCTAAAATTTTCATATCAATTTTCCTCCCCACCCTCAGACAAATAGTCAATAATGTACTCACCAATTCTCAGGTCATTTAAGGAACAGCATTTCCTGTTAAGCTGGTATTGTAATCCGGCAGCTATCTCTTGAAGCTCTGATAATTCTATGGGACTGTACACAAAATCGTTTGTAAGGTAAGAAATATTTTTTCTCATTGGAAACACCACCAAAAGACATACACAGGTTTTATTTACTGCTTCAATATATTTTATAGTTCTATCTACAAAATCAATATCATCATCTGCATTGACGCATAGTATAGCTGCGTCGAAGGCATTTGAAAGCAGTAGCTCATTCTGATACAAGGTATAATACTTTATATTTCTGAAATCAAAGGGAATGATACCGGATTGTCCGCCCATGATAATAATGTCATACCCTCCGGCGTCAACAGCTTTAATTACACTGTTGAACAAACAAACCGCACTGTATGCGTCCAGTTCAATTGGGGAATGCAATCCCACGGGAACTGACGCATCAAACCCGAATAATTCCGATTGTGGCTCAGTGCCAATCTGTCCGACCTTATACCCTTTTTCCGTCAGCTCTTTTCTTAGCTTCATCTGCAAGCTGAACTTTCCCTGCTTGGAGCTTGTTCCGAATATCCCCACCGTTGGAGTAGAGGATATATTAAGCTTGCCGAAGTTTCTATCGTTAAAATCGAATAGTATTCTATAAGGATGCCAGAACTCAAGGCCATTTTGACTGAATATCTTCTCAACCTCAATGTGGTCGGGTAAACAGTCAAGAGTTACCAGATTTTTACCATTCTTTAGGCAAAAAGCTATAATATCTTTTGTATACGGTTTTGATTCAAGCTTTTCGAGTTCTGTGATATGTCCAAGAATAATTGTATCAAAAGAATCGTCAGCATTAATCTCATGAATAAACCTGGGATTTATTTCACAGTTAATCCTGTTCAAAAATTTTCTTGTGTTATTCCTGGTATACTTTGTATCATACAGGCCCTCAATTTCAAAGCTTAACATATCTCGGTATTCAATAAGCCCATGGGTTTCCTTATTTACAGGAAAGATAGCAGCCCTTTTTATAAAGTCTTTTGGGGCATTGTATTTTTTATTCTTCTTTTCGTTACTGATTATTCTCGTTGCATAGTCTTTTAATATCCTCAGTATTCCCTTATAGTCAGTTTTTTGATGTTCGCATATTTTAGCAGCAAAGGCTGTGAATACAGGAGCCGTAAAGCTGGCACCCTCTGCAATCATATATTCAATGCCAACCCATGGTAATTTGGACTTTTTTAAACATCCTCTTATGTTAACATCACTGTTTTCAATAAAATCATATTGAAAATCCTTTTTATATTCACTTATTGCATCCACTCCAATAATATTTTCAAAGGAAGCAGGATACGACAGTCCTCCCATATTATCGAAAGCAGAAATTATTATTACACCTTGATTAACCAATTGATCTATCAAGTCTTGCAGCTCACTTTTATCGTCGCATAAAAGCATACCATTACTAATATGTATGATGTCCGGTTTTTCTTCCATATTTTTAATATATGTCAATGCAGCTAGCAAGTTGGACTGCTGTGTAGTAAAACCGGCTCCTTGAGTTATTTTTAGTATAAAAAGCTCAATATCAGGAGCATACCCTAATAAGATGGATGCCACAGCGGTTCCATGGCCTATTTCATCCTGAAATTCGTCAGGAATTACTTTGGAGGATTCCTGATCAAATTCAATTGTGACTCCGCTGATTTTCCTATTACAGAACATCTCGTTTTTCAGGTCAATGCCGCTGTCAATTACCGAAACCTTCACACCGGTTCCTTTATTATTCCACCATGGGGCATCGTACACCATACTAGTATTTATATGCATACTACAATACTCCCTCATATAATTCTCCTTATACTTTAAGTGGAACAGCCAGGGACAAAGGGCTTTCCACAAGTATTTAACCTTTTTATTAGAAACAAACGCCATTCTCACCACAGTACAAAACTATGTTCTTGTTCTCTACCATAAAATTCTTCTTGTTGAGTTTTTTCATGCTTTCACCCCCTCTGCATACCGACTTCGGGATATGTACCAATTGTCAATATCGTCCCTGGTTTCACCCTGATATTAACAAAAATTGATGAACAGTAGGTGTAACAATTCCATTTACAGTAGCGCGTAAAAGAGCCGATTTTACTTGGCTAAAAGCTCATTGTTCTTAATTTCGGTTATTATTCTGTCAAGCTCGCTGATTGTCGTTAATAAAGATCCGTCTAAATATTTATCAGGAAAGGAAATCTCAAATTTGCTTTCTAACTCTATCATAAATGTTACATATTGAATGGAGCTTATAAGTTCAGAATCTATAACGTCATCCTGGTAAAAAATGCCCTGCTCGTCCAATATACCCTTTATTACTTCACAATTGCTCATAAACTCACCTCACTTATAGTTCCAATGTTACTTTCTGCTGCTAGCATTAATGAGTGCCTGAAAAATTCCCTTATTTTATAGCAACCATTTGGGTTAATAATATTTCTTATTGAACATGATTTGCCATGGCATAATGGCTCAAAATAGCATTTTCTACACTTATCTTTTGGGATTTTTTGTGTATAAAACGCTTCTCTTTCTCTATCTAATATCAGCTCTCCATTTGAACCGATTTTTCCGATTGTAGCAACCTCAGGCTTATCCCAATGGGTACATTTTAATAAGGTTGAATCATAATCAACAACATAATAATTTTGTTTTGATGCTTCACACACCAAAGCACCCTTTTTAGCAGTGTATATAACGTCATTGTACAGACTTAGACCGGCATTATGTAACTTATCCATGGCTTTGAATACCTTGTCCATACTGACAAGTTCATCCATATGCTCATTTATCCTATCTCCGCCAAAGTCTTCAACCCAACGCCAATAAATATTAAATCTGCTATCATTAGAAAAATTCTTTGAAAGAATCTCTACAAACTCATCAATATTTTCATAGATTGACTTTGTTATATTTGTTCTTAAGGTTATATGAAATGTGTTGGATTTAACATTCTCTTTAATACTTATCAGATTGTCTATTATTGTTTGAAAGGAAGGTTCACCGGAAGCTAGTGGTCTATGTGTATCATGAATAGATGGAGGCCCGTCCAAAGTGATATGATAGTAAATTACATGTCGTTTCAACAACTCTTTAAACACATCCAATGACAATGTGTAACCGTTTGTTGTCATGTATGCGGTAAAATTTCTTGATAATTTTTTGCATATGTCCATACTATTATCAAGTATCTTAATAACTTTATCGTATTCAATCAAGGGTTCGCCGCCGAAGAAGCTTAAAATAAATGAACTGTAATTTTTTAAATTTCTCCGAAGTGACTTGGCTATCAAATCAATAGTTTCATCACTCATAGTTTGTTTTACATGTGGCTGACAGCAATAAAAACAATTAAAATTACAGTTCCTTGTGGGTATGATTGTATACCATAGAGATGTATCAGCTATTGTTTCTCTGTAATAAAGCTCATCACATAATAAATCTTCATTACAATTGCTGTCAACAATAAAATGCCCATTAATTAACTCTGCCGGTACTTCTGTATTTACAGTATCTGAAAACATATTTTCATATTTTATCGGATCAGAATTAATTTTAATATATTCTTTCGAAAATGTATTAAATAATACTACATACTCTTTTTCTTTAAGTAATTCAATATTAAATCTGGACTTTTTATACATAAGATTTCACCCTCTTTCCAGTAATTAAGCCATTCCCCCCATTAACAAATGTCTATATTCTTGCAAAATTCATACATTTTTTACCATTTATTTTTAAATATAACATTAATTTCCATAGTAGTCAATATGTAAAATATTAGCACAAACTCTCAATTAATTCAGGGTAGTAATTTTCTTCTAATGTCTTAAGTCCTTCTAAGATTTCTTTCACAAGAATTTTGTCTTTGTCACTTTGTTTCATTCTATATTTCAGGCATATGTTTAAGAACATAACAGCTTTTTCCAATAATTTATCTGTATCCATTAAAACCTTGTCTATATATTCAGCTTTTATATGTTTCCTTTGCTGTAAGAACATGACTCTGTCTTTCATTGTTTTCTTATGTTCATAAATTATAAATGGAATTCTGCTATCTCTTAATAAATAACCAAACATTACTTCATTTTCTAAAAATAAATCATAAATTTTTATGCCATAAAGATTAATTAACTGAGGTAATTTGCTTAAACGTGACTCGTTTGGATTAGTATCTATTGAATTATTTATTCTCTCACTCTCCGGTAAAATAAAATCAAGCCTTGAGTTGATAGTATTTATTCCCTTCCAATATTCATATAACAAGCTTTTAATAGTATTAATATTTAATTTAAAATAAGCATCTAAAGGTACAAATGAATAAACACGTATTTTGTTCATTTTATTATCTAAAGACTTTAAAAAATCAGCATATTCCAGCCTCCTGGTTTTTATATATCCACCCTTGTCATACCCTAAGATATATACACCAATTTCATCATATCCGTAGATTAGATTCCCATGATGGAATACATAATTTTTATATGCTTCTCTTCCTTCTATATAGTATTCATTTAAATAAAATTCAATGTATTTCCCTTTATTAATATTACTCTTAGTAAATTGTATTATATCTGCATTACTTTCAATTAGAACAGATTTGTCAAAGGTACAATAATCCAATAAACTGTGTACAGTGTAAAAATTTCCATCTTTTTCAGGAGTAACAAAATAATCAATGAAATACTCAGTAGTAAACACATTTCTTCCATATAATTGAATGTAATTAGTAAATAACCAATTATAAAACTGATTATCTCCTAACAGCAGATGTACCCCTAAATAAAGTTTCTGTGTACTATAATCGTCCTGTAAATTATCTCTTGCTGCTAATATCCATTCTTCTCCATCGAAAGAAATCCAATAACTGATACTTTCTATTTTTCTTTCAAGCTTGATATAATAACCTGAATCTGTACATGATACGGATTCACATTTTTCAATACTCTGATTACTTCCCGAAAATACATCTCCTTTGTTGTAGATTCCTATCCGATGATAGCATTCTGTATTCTTAAAACCAGAGTTATACGTCTCACTATTACTTAAAAATAAACTTACGTAACCGTAAGGCTGTGTATACTGAATATAATTTATTTTTACAATTAATTCATCCTCTATATCTGCTTCTCTATAAATTCTGGCTTCAACATTATCTGAATATTTATTACCGCTAATGATATAATCATTCTCATTATTATCCACATTTACATTATTGGTATAATATTCCCATTTACTTTTATCAGCTTCATTTATTGATATTTCGGCTTTCTTTTCGCCGCAGTAATGACTTGATCCTAAAATACTTAATGGATAAGAATGATATGTAAATACTTTAATATATGGGTTTGTCTCTATTGGCAGTATCTTCATGATATTCCCCTTCCCCCCTAAAAAATAAATATTACTACATATTATATCGTCCAAATAGCTAATTTTATTTACAAATTTATACAATGATAGTAATTCATGTTAATATGTCCCCGGATTACATATGCATTATTAAATTTAGCTTTTATAGGGTTGAGAACAAGAAAGGCACACTATGTAATGAAGTATTTATTCCTCAAAAATAGTGTGCCTTTAAATTCTAAGATTATATAATGCGTCCTTATAACTTTATTTTATATCCGCTAAAACATTGGTATTTTCCTCCATAATATATAATATGCCTTCCTTGTTAATACAAAGTGTTTGTTCCGCAATCTTTATTCCTTGGTTTAGAGCTTCAACTTTAACAGTAATTTTATCAGCTTTTAAACTTGTACCATCTCCAAAAGGACTCCAATAAATTGGTGTATTCGCCGGAACTGTCAAGGTCTTTTCCCGTTTTTCAGAACTAATGTCTCTCATTAGTATACCCTCTGTAGCTGTATATCTTATATTATCTGCTTTGCCCTCATAGGTAGACATAATTTTCAAGCCAAATACACTGGACATGGCAGGAGAATATTTTTTCATTGAATGTATTATTAGATTATCGTTATTTAATGTAATAGCAAAGTCTCCGAACTTATTTTTATCCTTTGAATATTCTTTCAAATCTTCATTATAGTCTTTTTGTACTTCTGCTCTGGTAAATCTATATTCAGCCTGTCCGTTATTTGTGTGACAGATAAAGGTAAGGTTGTCCAGATTTTCTATAAGGCAAAACATCATTGCGGCATTTCTTTTAAGAGCAAGCTTCAATCGTTCTTGATTTTCTATTTTTGCCTTTTGGTAATCCCCTTGAACTAAATTATTAAAATCATAATTCACTGTTACACCATAAGGAGTTTTCTCAGTTTGCAGTGATATCTTGCCTCTGTAGTTTGCAAACTGAAGGTTATCAAGAATATGTATTACCTTGGAGTTATCTCCTACATAGGGGGTTTTGTTTTCAAATAAGTAATCTGCATTGTAAACCTGTCCGCTCATACTTGCCTTTTTACTATTATATGAATGAGTCCTATTTGATGAATTCCCCCCGGATGTCAACACTAAAATAATGACCAAAGAAAAAGCTAATGCGATAGCAATAAAAAAAGCCATGACTTTTTTTGCGGATTTCTCCAAAATATATTCCCCCTCCCGAAAAATTGATATGTATATTAAATATTACACTTGTAATATATTTCCTGTCAAGATTAACTTTACGCTAATGTATAATGTAAATTATTAAGTTTTATGTAACCTAAGCATTTGTACCTTCATATCCTAAAGAAGAAGAAGTTATTCGTTTTATTTGAAAGGAGAAGAATGATGGATGACTTAGTAAATGAATACAACTATCAGGAAAGAGACAAAAGTGTTATAAAACCCTTTAATCCTGCTAAGATAGCTCTCGCTATGGCCTATGTGCCTGATCAGCTATGGGAAAGACCCTTTGATGTAAATGAAGGATTAGACAGAGGTACTCTTTTCCCGGCTCTCGACAAGCCTTTCTTGGGAGGGGGAAACAGATATGAATAATAACATGGGTAAGGGCGGTACCGGTGGCATGGGCAATACCGGTGGTATGGGTAATACCGGTGGTATGGGTAATATAGGCGGTATGGAGCACATGGGCGGCATGGAGCACATGGGTGGTATGGAGCACATGGGTGGTATGGAGCACATGGGCGGCATGGAGCACATGGGTGGTATGGAGCACATGGGCGGCATGGAGCACATGGGTGGTATGGAGCACATGGGTGGTATGGACGACTGCGGCAATATGGGTAATATGGGCGGCATGGGTAATACGGGTATGACCAGCGGCATGAAACCTATGAATGAGCGAGAAGCACTACTTTGGAAGGTTCAGGCTTA
Organism: Bacillota bacterium; assembly: GCA_023436485.1. Taxonomy (GTDB): domain Bacteria; phylum Bacillota; class Clostridia; order Acetivibrionales; family DSM-1351; genus Ruminiclostridium. The sequence goes on from JAEZIU010000230.1 coordinate 11,568, forward strand.
CGAATTTGCCTGTATAGAAGTAGGTTTGTTTCTTAATACACATCCAAACGATAAGACAGCATTGGCATATTTTAAACAATACCGTGAAATGAAACATCAGCTTGAGTCTGAATTTACAAAGAGGTTTGGTCCTTTGACCGCTACTCACATGGATAACGATTTATCGACATGGAGATGGATTGAGAATCCGTGGCCATGGGAAATCGGACGGGAGGTGTAACATATGTGGATTTATGAAAAGAAGTTGGAATATCCGGTAAAAATAACAAGGCCAAATGCAGCTCTAGCAAAAGTTATAATAACTCAACTCGGCGGCCCGGATTTCACGTTTTTATAAATTCATTTGTATCATCGAAAATATAATCAAACTCTAGTGAATAATTATCATTTATATGTATTTTATTTATTAATTTACGAATTATTTCATATTGGAATTCTGTTTCCATATCGTGTAAATTATATATAATGTCTTTTACCTTGTTTGCTAACTCCAAGGAACTTGATTCAACAGGTGTGGAATTTATTTTTTCAAGTCTGCTCTCCAGTGTAAGCTTCTGACGGCGAAGCTCATCCAACCGTGTTTTATATTCCTCTATGGTAATTACTTCTTCTTCGTATGCAGCCTGTTCTCTCCTCATTGCATTTGTAACAGCTTGAAGCTTGTCTCTAAGAGTTTCGTTCTCCTTTTTTTCTTTTATGTATCTTGTGTCGAAAAGGTACTGTTTCTTACTAATTATTTCATCCAGTTCTTCATAGGATAAAAGAATATCTTTTACCTTTTCTATTACTTTTTTCTCGACGATATCCATGTGATAATTAGCCTTACTATTCCCGCATACTCCTGATGTCTTTCTGTCAAAGTAATAGTAATAGTAGTCCTCCGGTGTTCTGTTTGACTCACTTTTGAGCTTAGCCTGTTTTTTAGGAAACCTTCCCCCGTATAATTTGCTGCAGCAGGACCCGCAGTAAACCAGCCCTGATAAAAGGTACTTTTTCTCACGGCTCCATTCTTTTATGTCTTTTTGTTTTTTATCTTGAATCAACTGCTGAATTCTATCAAATTTTTCTTTAGTAATCAGCGGTTGGTGTGTGTTTTCCCTGACTATCCATTGTTCACGGGGTCTTACCATTCTTTTTGCCTTACCCGTATCATCACGCACTGTCAAAGTTATATTGTACATGGTTATACCGAGGTATACTGGGTTTGTCAGAATCGCATATATGGAATTGGTACTCCAATTGGCATTTCCCCTGTTTGTCTTTATTCCTTGTGAGTTGAGATATTTGCATATTTTAAGCCTGCCCCAGCCTTCCAGAAATTTTCCAACTATAAGTTGATATACTTCTGCTGTTGCAGGATTCACAATAATATGCTGACTGTCAGGAGACAGCATGTACCCGAAAGCCGGTATAGGTACATTGGTTTTTCCTTCCTTCGCCTTTATCATCTGTGTTATTTTTACTCTTGACCCGGTTACTTTCCTCTCCTTTTGTGCCAACCCTGCATGTATTACCAAAAGAAACTCATCATCGTCAGTCCTGCTGTCATAACCTTCTTTTATTGAAATAAAAAAAGCACCTTGATTGGCAAGGCTCCTTTTAAGTTCAATTATGTCAAGTATGTCACGTGAGGTTCTGGATATCTCCTTTGATACAATGCCTTTTATTTTCCCGGAGGAAATATCGTTTTTCATCCTCACCATTTCTTGTCTTAGATAACTGTAGGCACCGGTTTTCATGTCTATGTAAAAATCAACTATTTTATAACCGTTAACACTTGCCCACTCCGTTATATACTTTTTTTGGTTTTCAATTGAAGTTATCTGACTGTCCTTTTTAGTAGATATTCGTATGTATCCTCCTACTTCCAAGCCAACTTCTCCTATGGAATTCCTGATATCATTATACCGTTCAAATTTATTTGCAATGACCAGAGGAGGAACATACTCCATTTTCTTTTTCACCTCTTGAATTTAATGTTTTTTCTTCTAAGGCTCTTTTAACAAGAATTTCAATAACTTCATCAAATATTTCCTTTTTAGTCATAAACTCACCCCATGTTTATAATATGGGGGGTAAACTGTATTGGTGAATAAGGTATAAAAAAGCTCTGAAGCGATTTTCGCCGCTTCAGAGCTTTTAAATACACCTATATTACCAATCAATTGAATCTACATACATTGTAAAGTTGCCTTCTGCGGATGTTTCAACCTGTATACCAAACTGGCACTGGGCTAATGTAACATCTGAAGTGAGAGGAAGTGTTACTGTGAACTCGTTCCAATCACCTTTCTTTACCATGTCGTAGCCCTTCCAGGAAGAATTCCATTCACATGTTGACCAATCAGGGTTATGTGGCATAACGTATGGCTGAATGGATTTAATTGGAGCTCCTTCAGGAATCCAAACTCTGAATGTCATTGATTGTCCAGGTTTTAAAACAGGTACGCTGCTGTTTATTTCAGCATCTACCTTACCGTCTTTTGAACCTACAGCATCCCATTGAAGTGACTTGTTTCCCTGGAAAGCCTTATCAGAGGTTACTGATAATGTTGTGATTGTGGAGTCATTTGTTGTAAAGCCGTTTAATTCTCCGTCTTCGAAATTGACGTCTGCATTATCACCGGTAGCTGAAGTTATTGTAACTGTGTCTGTTACTGCATTTGACAGACCTTTTTCATCAATAGCTGTTAATTTTATTGTATATGTTCCAGGAGCTTTGTACTTATGAATAATATTTGCACCGGAACCTTCTGTACCGTCACCGAAGTCCCATGAATAAATGTGAACATTTCCGTCAGGATCAGTTGAAGCTGTTGCATCAAAATTTATATTATCTCCGGTAAATGCCTCTTTTGGTGATACTGTAAAGGCAGCCACCGGTGGTTTGTTCTCTGTTATATTTTTGATAGGTAAGCTTGGTATTTTTGCAAGAATGTATTGTTTCAATATCCCGAAATCTACTGCATCAACAGCGTTATCAAGGTTTAAATCACATGTTTTGTCATATTCTGACTCAGAATTTAATAATATTTTCTTAAAAATTGCATAATCTATAGCATCTACAGTTCCATCATGATTTGCATCACCGTAAAGTATAGCCGGAGCACTTGAATCAAGAACAATGTGGCATACGGTTAATGC
>JAEZIU010000300.1 GCA_023436485.1 Bacillota bacterium
AAGTAATACTCCGATACCTAATAACTTTAACCAAGAGCATATTAATTATTTCTCTAGTCAGTCTTTAGATAACTTAATGTTAATAGCAGGATTTTTGCCTGCTTTTAAAACTAAGACTAGATATAATACTAATGGATTAATAGAATATGGGTGCATACAGGGATATAGGCAGAGAACCTGTGACAATGAACAAATAATTAAAAGAGACGAAAACACAAAAAACTCAGTTTTAGATTATTTTAACAGTCAAAAAGAGTTTCAGAGAAATAGATTACAAACTATTAATGAGTTTGCTTGCTCACAAGATCCTATTATTATTTGGGGTACTGGGGCTTTTACAATGAGCTTGTTAGAGAATACTCAACTCAAAAATTGTAACATAGTAGCTTTCATAGACAATAATGTTTCAAAGGTAGGTATGCAGCTAGATAATAAAAAAATATTAGAACCACAAAGGCTTTATGAATATAGTAACTCAATCATTATAGTGTGTTCTATGCTACATTCTAAAGAGATTGAAAATCAAATCCATCAAATGGGATTGCCAAATACTATAATCATTTTATGAAATATGGGAGGAATTAATGGATATAGGAAAAATAGCTCAAAAAGACAATATGCTAGAACATATTATTACAACATTTAAAGGCGGTGTTCCGCTCATATTCTATGGATGTGGTAAGGCGCTATATTGGGCAATGAGAACATTTAACTCTTTTGGAATTAAACCAGTAGCAATTTGCGACAGTAGCTCTAGTAAAATTGGTAAAATAGTATTAGGGATGAGAGTTGAATCAATTCAAGAGGTTTTACAGAAATATAAAACCGCAGAGATTTTTATATCTTCGCCATCATTTGAAACTGAGATAAGAGAATATTTAAATCAATTTATTCAAAACGAGAGAATACATTGCTGTGCATGTGAGTTACATGTTCAAAGAGATTTGGGTAACTACAAGAAGTTCTTAACTGAAAATGAAAATGATATATATAGTATTTTCAATAAGCTTAATAATGATGAGGACAAAAGGGTATTTGAAAATGTAATTTGTGGATGGACAACTAGTGACCTTTCATATTTCAGAAAAGTAGTATCACATAACCAATACCTACTAGATGACCTCAACTTCTCTGAAAATGAAACGATTATAGATTGTGGTGCATTTACTGGAGACACATATTTAAGTATAAATAGTAAAACAAAAGGTAGGTTTAATAAATATTATGCTATTGAACCAGACCCAGATTGCTTTCAAGCATTACTAGAAACTTGTGTTACTAACCAAGAAAAAGTTATTGCAATTAATAAGGGCGTATATGAAATATCAGGAACTATAGCATTCAACAATGAAGCTAATGTGTTTGGTGGTGGTGCAATTGAGCAAAATGGTAATACATTTATTGAGGTTATAGATATTGACAGTATAGTAAACGAAAAAATAACATTTATTAAAATGGACATAGAGGGAAGCGAGCTTGCAGCATTAAAAGGAGCAAGGAGAACCATTTCTACATATAAACCGAAGCTAGCAATTTGTATTTATCACAAAAATCAGGATATAATCGAAATACCTAAGTATATATTAGCATTAAATCCTGACTATAAAATATCTGTAAGACATTACTGCATAGAAGGAACAGAAACAGTTGTTTATGCATACTAAGTGTAGGTTAGGAGTAAAGTAAAATGTTGAAAAATCAAAAAATGGCTAATCAAATTGTGGTGATGATAAATACTCTAATTGATGCGTCAACAGAGTTATATAAAGCTGCAGCTGATAAGGATTATATATTATGTAATGCTATCTGTACAGACATGATGGGAGTACTTGAAAGCATTCGTGGCCAGGCACAACAAATAACTCAAGAGATAAAAGAAGTAAATATTGATATAGCACTGGAAAGTGTTATTTATTCATTAAAAAGAATAAATACATATTTTAATACAAGATCAATTAATATTTTTAACAAAATAGAGTTTGAACTTATTCCACTTTTACAAGATATGCTAATGAGATTCTATTTTTGGTGCTGTGTCTATCCCGATGTAGATAAAATGCAAAAGTATTATACAGAAGAAGTAGTCGAATTGGCAATGAATTCATACATAGATAGTATGGATGAGTCTGATGACTATAAATATGAGTTATCTGTAATAGTAGTTGCATATAACAAATTGGAATACACTAAATTGTGTGTTGAAAATATATTAAATTATATTCCTAAAAATATTAATTATGAACTAATTCTTGTTAACCACGGTTCTAGTGATGGAACAAAAGAATATTTTGAGAGCTTAGCCCCTACAAAACAACTGGATATCTATAAGAATGGTGGTGGACTTTTAGCATATTTAAAAATAGTAGAAGGTAAATATACACTTGCTGTTTCAAACGATGTACTCGTAACAGAGAATGCTATTGAAAATATGATGAAGTGTATTAAGTCTGATGATAAGATTGCAATGATTGTTCCTTCAACTCCTAACGTGAGCAATTTGCAATCAATACCTGCCAAATATGATAGCTTAGAAACAATGTTTGAGTTTGCTAAGGCTAACAATGTATATAATACAAATAGGCATGAACAGAGAGTGAGACTTTGTAATCCAATAGCACTTGTTAGGAGTAGCTATATATTTTCTTCAAAAGGAATATGTAATCATGGCTTTCTATTCACTAAAAACGAGAACTCCTTTCCAGATGATCTATGTGCAATGCTCATAAGAAGAAAAGGATGGAAGATGATTCTCCAAAAAGATGCATATTGTTATCATTTTGGAAGTATTACTATTTCAAGTGATATTAACAAATTTCAGGAACAAACTAAACAGGATTTTTACTTAGAAGGTAGAAAGGCATTCTATTATGCATTTGGTATTGATCCATGGGGAGTAGGTTTTTGCTATTCACAGAGTTTGTTAAATTTATTAGATTGTAATAATACTGGAAAAGTAAATATTCTTGGAATTAATTGTGGACTGGGGAGTAATCCATTAAAAATTAAAGAATTTATTAAAGAAAACAATGGAAATAAAAATGTTAAAATTTTTAATATAACTGATGATACAATATTAGTTAATGATTTAAAATCTGTATCTGATGCTGTACTATTAGAATCTGATTATAATAGGATTTTTGTAGCGTTTCCTAATCATAAGTTTGATTATGTTATAATAGAGAATCCTATTGAAAATAAAATCTTTATTAAAGACTTTATAAGAAATATTAGTAAAAGGTTAGTTCAAAATGGTAGGATAGCAATTAACATAAAAAATAGTAATATTAGTAGTGAGATTATGCAGATATATAAAAATGCAAAAATCTGTGATGATTGGATAGTGATATAGATAAGAGGGGCCGTCGCACTAAAATTAAAAATTAGTGCGAGGCTCCTTTTTCATAGTCATATAAAAAAATAAACCCCAAACTCTAAAAGAATGGGATTTATGGTAAAATAAATGTATGCGAAA
>JAEZIU010000331.1 GCA_023436485.1 Bacillota bacterium
CTCAAAGAAGGACTGCAAAAAACACGTAAAAGTATAACTGAAAAAATAGACCAGGTGCTTGTATCTTTTGGAAAGGTAGACGAAGAACTTTTTGACGAACTTGAGGAGATATTGATTACTTCTGACATTGGAATAGAAACAACAATGCGGGTTATAGAGGATTTGAAAGAGAAAGTTAAAGAAAGGAAGATAATCGATGCAAAGGATGTAAAAGGTCTGCTCAAGGAGACACTTAAAGAGATACTCGAAAAGGGCGGAAATGAAATGAAGCTGAATACCAAGCCGTCTGTCATCATAGTAATAGGGGTAAACGGAGTTGGAAAGACAACCTCTATAGGCAAAATCGCTAACTTGTATAAAGGTCAGGGTAAAAAAGTACTTCTGGCTGCAGGAGATACATTCAGAGCAGCAGCCATTGACCAGTTGGAGGTATGGGCGCAAAGAGTCGGTACTGAGATAATAATGCAAAAAGAGGGTTCGGATCCGGCAGCTGTTATATTTGATGCTGTTCAGGCTGCAAAATCAAGAAAGGCAGACCTTTTGATATGTGATACTGCGGGAAGACTTCATACTAAAAAGAATCTTATGGAAGAACTTAAAAAGGTTTCAAGAGTACTTGACAGGGAACTTCCGGGAGCAGACATAGAAACACTTCTTGTACTTGACGCAACCACTGGTCAGAATGCCATATCACAAGCTAAAACTTTCAACGAAACCTCTGATATTACAGGTATAGTATTAACAAAATTGGATGGGACTGCTAAAGGAGGAATAGTAGTAGCTATAAAATCAGAGCTTGATATACCTGTAAAACTAATTGGTGTGGGGGAACAGCTTGATGACTTACAGAAATTTGATCCGGAGGAATTTGTAGAAGCCTTGTTTTCATAGAAGATGAATGTGAAGGGAGAAGAATAAATGGAAGAAGTATATGATTACTACAAAGAAAAAGATAAGAGGCAAAAAAGTGGTAAAGGCAGTAAAGGAAAAATTACAGCCTTAATAGTTTTTGCACTGATAGTAGTTGCTGCAATAATAGGAAGTTCTATATACATGGAGTTGATTCAGCTCAAAGAATTAAACCCAAATGCTGATTACACTACCGTATATACAAAAAATCTCTTATACAAGACAATATTCTTTATAATCAGTTTTGTGTTTATCACCCTATTTGTATTTATTACAAACAAAGTGATGGGGAAAAATCTTAAGAAATACTTTACAAATAATAACCTTGAGCAAAGGAAATTGGTTAATGCTCCTGTTGCGTTGGTAATAGGTATTTTTGGAGCATTTCTCACCAAAGAGTTCTTTTTTAATAAGGCTTTGCTGTTTCTCAATTCAGCAAATTTCGGTTTCAAAGATCCTCAATTCGGTCAGGACATTGGATATTACATGTTTCAGAGACCTTTTTATATGTCCTTATTTAACTTTATATCGAATTTGTGGCTGTTCATGGTGTTTTATACGGCTGTGTACTATGTAGCTGTTCTGATGACAGCTTTAAACAACACTTTAACTACTAAAGATCTCAAGGATAAAACCATTTTGAGACACAATCTGATAAATATAGTAATCTTCTTTGTGCTTAAGACTATATCCTTTAAGTTTCAAAGGGAATCGCTGCTTTTTACAAACTTTACTAATAAGAATATAACAGGTGCCGGTTACGTTGATACAAATATATGGATTAAGTACTATACAATAGCTCCTGTAATCGTACTTGCAATTGTTTTATTAGCAGGTTTCTTCATGTGGAAGGGAAAGTTAAAAAAGTCGGCTGTTGTAATTGCAGCCTTTCCTGCGGCTTTTATTGTACTTACATTGGTTTCAACAATAATACAAAATGCTATTGTCGGACCTAATGAAATTGAATTTGAAGACAAGTATCTAAAAAATAATATGACTGAAACCAGGACCGCTTTCGGGTTAGATAAAATTCAACCCTACGATTTCAGCAAAATAGATGAACTGACTCCTGAAATAATAAACAATAATAGAAATACCGTTGACAATATTCGTGTAGTTGACTATAGCCCTACGCTAAACAGCAACAAACAACTCCAGAGTAATACGAACTTTTACACGTTCCATAACGGAGATATTTTAAACTACATAGTAAACGGCAAAGAGATACCTGTACTGATTTCCGCCAGAGAAATAAACTCGGATTATCTCAGAAACCAGAACTTTGTAAATAAAACCTTCAAATACACACATGGCTACGGTGTTGTGGCGAATCCAATAAATAAATTAACTGCACAGGGACAGGTTGATTTTTTAATTAGTGGACTTAAAATGGATACTGTTGATAAGGTCAACCTGAAGGTTAGTGAGCCAAGAATTTACTACGGGCAGTTAACAAATAACTACGTAATAGTAAACCCAAAGAGTGCAGGTAAGCTTTCAGAAATAGACTACGACGGAACGTCAGTTACTTATTTCGATAAACAAGGAAACAAGTATGAAAAAATCAAAATGAATTTATTGAACAGGGTACTGTTTTCAATAAAATATGCTGATACTAACCTTCTTGTTTCCAGTAATATATCATCTGACTCAAAAATTCTACTCAATAGAAACGTGGTAGAAAGAGCACAGAAAGGAATACCATTTTTAAAAGTTGATACTGATCCTGCACTGAATATAACTGCTGACGGAAAGCTGGTATGGGTTCTTGATGCTTATAGCATATCTAACAACTATCCATATTCACAGTATTATTATACAGAGTCCGAGGACGATGACCTTCAATCACTTAATGGTATAAATTATATAAGAAATTCCGTAAAAGTCACTGTTGATGCTTATGACGGTACTGTAAAGTATTACGTTATAGATAAGGAAGACCCCATAATAAAAGCTTATCAAAGTGTATATCCTGGACTGTTTGCAAAGGATGAATTCCCCGCAGACCTTGCTTCGCACGTAAGGTATCCTGAGACGCTTTTCAAACTTCAAACAGAGGTACTCAAGAAGTACCATTTGGACCCTAAAAAGGAAGATAATATATCAATCTTCTATACAGGACAGGATGAATGGAATATTGCAAAATATCCTGATGCAAAAAACGAAAGCGGAACAAGGGATATTGATGCGTACTACAATATGGTGAAACTTCCGGGAGATATTGGCAAAAATGAAGAACTCATTCTTATGAGGCCTTTCACACCTTCAGGAGAGAAGCACAACATGGTATCATGGCTTGCAGTTCGTAATGATATGGCAAACTACGGAAAAATGATACTGTTTAACTTCCCGAAAAATACCAACATTCTGGGGCCGGACCAATTTGAAGTAAATATTAACCAGATTAGTGAAATATCCGAGGATATGACACTGTGGGGACAGGGAGGATCAAGGGTATTCAAGGGAAGTCTGCTTGTAATACCTATAGAAAACAGTATTTTGTATGTCGAACCAATATATATACAGTCAAACAGTGCATCATCCATCCCACAGGTTAAAAGGGTCGTAGTCGGTTACCAGCAGGGAGCGGATTTCAAACACGGTATAGGGGATAATCTTGAAAGTGCCATAAACAACTTGTTTGGTGGCAATGTAAAGCCTGCCGATGGTAAACCTGATACTAATAATCAAAACCAGCAGGATGAGGACAATACAACAGCTCCACCAGCGAATGAATCCCAAAATTTTGACAGACAAAAACTGGATGAATTACAGCAAAAATTGGATCAGCTTATGAAACAATCTCAGGAGATTAATGATCTTTTAAAAAGCCTGAGAAAGTAAGAATAGTTAAGCATTATGGGAATAGTTTCCTTAAATGGAGCTATTCCCATTTTTATTGTAGAAAAATGTTGCTAAATTATAAAAAATGTATATAATACTATGTTGTGCAGAAGGATATTATTTATTAAATTTGCTATTGAAAATTGCTTAGAAAAGTATTAGAATACAATAAGCGTTTTGCCATAATATTCCTTGTGACAAAATACAGAAATAAACAAACAATAAAACTAAATAATTTTAAAATGGTGAGGCATTTATGTTTAAAAAATTAAGAAGAATATTGGTCGGCAAACCGTTGAAAAATGAAGCGTTGCAAGATCAAAAAATGGGGGTTCTCTGGGGCCTTCCGATTTTGTCCAGCGATGCTATTTCATCGGTAGCCTATGCAGGTCAGGAAGTGTTGATGGTTTTGATACCTGCTGTGGGTATGCTGGCATTCAGACAGTTGTCATATATATCTATTGCAATTATATGTCTTCTTATGATACTGATGTTGTCATACAGACAGGTTATTGACAGTTATCCTAATGGCGGCGGTGCATATATAGTTGCCAAGGAGAACCTGGGAGTTCTTGCGGGTGTTACAGCCGGTGCTGCATTGTCTGTTGACTATGTAATGACTGTAGCAGTAAGTATTTCTTCCGGGGTTGAACAATTTACAACTGCATTTAGGGGCTTTAAGCCTTTTTCTGTTATCATAGCAGTTGCCATGGTACTTTTACTTATGATAGGCAATTTAAGAGGAATAAGGGAGTCTTCGAGAGTTTTTGGTATTCCTGCTTATGCGTTTATAATAGGTATGGTAGTTATGATAGTTGCCGGTTTCGCTAAGGTAGCGGGTGGATATACGCCGCCGCCGCCCCAGGATATGCCTAACATTGTTAAACCTTTGACGCTAATGCTGGTGCTGACGGCTTTTTCAAACGGATGTGCGGCGGTCACTGGTGTAGAGGCAGTAAGTAATGCGGTACCAAACTTCAAGAATCCAAGTACAAAGTATGCTAAAAGAGTCCTGCTTCTTTTATCAATTGTTATTCTTGTTTTGTTCGGCGGAAGTTCAATTATAGCAAATATATACAATGTTAATCCATCTCATGGTAATGCAATGCTCGTAATGATTGCTGGTGAAATTTTCCATAATACCAAGTTTGATTTTATGTTTTATTATATAACTGCTACTACATTTATCATACTTGTTCTTGCAGCTAACACGGCTTATTCGGGGTTCCCGATGCTCATATCAATTATGGCAAAAGACGGATATGCTCCAAGACAGCTCAGTATGAGAGGCGACAGACTCAGTTATGACAATGGAATAATTTTATTATCCGTTCTTGCAAGTGCCTTAATGATTGTATTTAAGGCAGATGTTTCAAAGTTGATAGGACTTTATGCAATAGGTGTATTTATCTCATTTACACTGTCTCAGACGGGTATGTTTATTAAGTGGAAGACGAGTAAAGAAAAGGGCTGGAAGCATAAAGCTATAATCAATGGAACAGGAGCCATTGTATCGGGTATTGTTGTTATAATCATTGCCTTTACTAAGTTCAAAGAAGGTGCATGGCTGGTTGTAATACTTATACCAATTCTTATATTGTTAATAATCAAGGTTAAGAAGCACTATGAAGCTGTTATGAAACAGTTAAGGCTAAAGCCTGAAGAAATTGCAAACTTTGATATAAATAAGGCCGTTTACACCAACAGAGTTATTGTTCCCATAGAGAGTATAAA
>JAEZIU010000070.1 GCA_023436485.1 Bacillota bacterium
CTATATACCCGATCTTACTAGTACCCTCATGATTGTTTACCATTATAACTGCATCTTTAATAAGGCCACAATTACTCTTAGGATTTCTAATGTTACAATTGATAAGTATAAAATTCCTTCTCATAGAATCTCTCCTTTTTCCCACGGCACGGATGCCGTAAACGCGACCACGGAAGGGAGCATAAAAAATAACCGCCGCATGTCACATAATGCCTTGGAGCCATTGCGATATTGGGCAATGCTGAACCCCAAAACATGCTCTCCATTCAAATTGCCCAATGTCGTAATAGCTTTCGTTGGACTAAGCTGTAACCAGCATTACCGATTAGGTTTTTGACTTTTTCCTGTATTCTGTATTAATTAAAGATGTATTTTCATTTATCTGATCATTTTCCACTTACAACTACAATTGTATCATTTTATCAACATTTTTCAATATTACACCAATTAATCACACTTGATATATCTTCCATTTATATTGTTTTTCAAAGGATTTTGGATAATTTATAATCATAAAATATTTTATTGCATGACAAAATAGAGGTATTGAGATCATTCAGTTTTTTATGAAACTCTTGTATAAGGCCTATCCCGGCTTCTATACATTAAATATATCAGCATCATATTCCCCATATTGCATTTAACACATTTTTTCGATTCTTTAGTGCAAGGTTTTGATGCTTTATCTTTTTGGAAATTCCATTTCTCAAAAACTTCCATACAAAGTTTCCGCATCTTAGCTGCCGAATTTGCAAGTATACCAAAATACCGTATTTTCACAAAATTCGGCGGTAGTATGTGCAATAAGAATCTTCTCATGAATTCAACAACTGGTAATGTCATGCTTTTTATAGTGCTTTTATCTTTGTAATCCCGGTATCTGAAAGTTACCTCGTCTTCATCAACCTTTTCTATTCTGTTATTACTTATTGCAACCCTGTGTGTGTAATTTCCTATATATCTAAAAACCTCATCAGAACTGGCAAATGGCTTTTTACTATAGACCACCCAATCCTTTTTATACAAAGGTTTTAAAAGGTCCTTTAATTCCTCATAAGAGAGCTTTTCTTTGCCTTTTTTAATAAGTTTTTGGTGCATCTCTTTGGTATATGAGAGAAACTTGCCCTTAAATAGCCTTGACATCACTTCAACTGGCAACAAATATCCCTTTTTACTACTAATCCATTTTTTAGAGTCAACATTAATTCCCCCGCCTGTAACTACACAATGAACATGGGGATGATATGATAGGTTTTGCCCCCAGGTATGAAGTATTGCAATTGCACCAACATCTGCCTTCAGCCTATCTCTGCCAAGTTCCATGAGTGTTTCTTTGACACATTTTAATAGTACTCCATATAATATTTTTTGATTATGCAAAATTAAATCATTAAGAGAATCGGGGAGTGTAAAAACTACATGAAAATAGTCAATAGGCAGCATTCTATCTACTTGCTTATCAAGCCAATCTTTTCTTTTTTCGTGCTGGCACTTTGGGCAATGTCTGTTTCCGCAAGACATTGATATTTCATGTTCTTCACCACAACTATCACATTTATATATTTGCGTTCCCAGTGAATTTGTTCGGCACTGGCAGATACTTTCTACTGCTCTCAACACATGAAATGGGTAGCTATACTTGCTTTTTATTTTGTAAAAATGTTCTCTAAATATATCCGATATATCTTTTGTAGCATTTCTAACATTCTCCACAGTATTATTTTTGTTCTTAGGTGTTATCATTGCTCTTTTTTTTATCTTTCACCAATTTTTCAAGAGGGCTTTCTACAGTCAGAGCATGAAGATTACTGATGTGGATATATCTCGATGTTGTCCTTACGTAACTATGTCCCATCAACTGTTGCAGTCTATAGATGTCGTTTCCCATTTCGACCACACTTGTTGCAAATTTATGCCTAAGGGTGTGAACTGTGAATTGCTTTGTTATTGAGGCCTTTGCCAGTGAGTTTTTAAACGCCCTCTGTACAGACCTTGCAGTAATGTGAGTTCCAGGTTTATCACCAGCAAAAACCCATTTGGTTGGTTTGTTTTTTTTCAGGTGTTCTTCAAGTTCTTTCAAAAGAGCTGGAGATAGCAATGTAACTCTATCTTTTTGACCTTTTCCATTCCAAATTTGTATCAGACTACGTTCAGGCTGGATATCCTTTATTTGAAGTTGTATAGCCTCACCAATCCTCATACCGGTCGCAAACATTAATGTGAACATTGTTCTATATTTTTCTTGAGGTGCATTGTCAAATATTTTTTGAATCTCTTGATCTGTTGGTATCTCAGGTGTTTTGCGTTTTCTTTTGAGTTGTGGAATTTTAAAGCTTTCCCAATTCATTGCAAGTGTTGTTTCATATAGAAATCTCATGGCACAATAACATCCTCGAACATACTCATTGCTTAGTTTTCTTTGGCTAATTAGATAAGATAGGTAATCCTTGATTTCATTTGGACCCAGTTTGTCAGGCGTTGTTTTGTAATATCGTGCATAATCCACAATATACCTCACATAGGATTGAATAGTTTTTTGAGATAGTCCTTTTAGGTTCATATCCCGTATCATTTGCTCTCTTAATACTGACATAAAAATGCCTCCTTGTGTGTTTTTAGGGAATTCTATCACAAAAGAGGCTTTATTTTTCACTATTAAATTGGCTATATTCTTGATGAAATTGTTTGAAAATCTGATTGGCACCAGCTGCCGCTGTGCGGCTTAGTCCAACAATTGCATTTGCGAAAAAACTTTCGTAAATGCAATATAAATAAGGCAAATAAACGAACTGCTTTATTTAAAATATCCATTGATGTAATTTTTTACATAATAACATTTTATCATGATTAAATGATGATTAATAGAACTATTAAAATTATATATAAACAAGACTTACAACTTACTGAGAGTTTGATATAATTTATAACATAAAGAATTATAAAAATATAATAGGATACAAGAATTGGGTGGAACAATAATTGTAATGATAATAGAATATTAGGAGGATTACCTGAATGAATAGTATGATTAAAGGTCAAAAGGCGAAGATTCTGGATGTTGTAGGCTCGGAAGTGTTTGAAGTAGGAGTGTTTATTGATGCATCCATGACTATTGATATTACCTGTTTTGGGTTGGATGATAAAAAGCAGCTCTCTGACGATAGATATATGATATTTTACAACCAGATGAGCTCACCTGAGAAAAGCGTAGAAA
>JAEZIU010000110.1 GCA_023436485.1 Bacillota bacterium
ATTATACATCCTCCTAAAAAAATGCTTTAAAAAAAGCAAAAAAATAAAATATAATTGTATTTATATCTATTCTATATATTTCATCGAATTCCTGCTTTTTACATTTAAAATTTTTTAAAAAATTTAATTTATTTATTTATGTTCCTATAATTACGAATTTTTCGACATTTTGCTTCTCCATAATCCGTATATTTTTAAAATTAAACTCGTTTTTAAGTGTATTGATATTAACCCTTTTCTGACCGATTACAGTTGAAATATACCTAGGGTTACAATGTATAATTATTTCAGGTAATTGATCAAGTTTATTGTTAATTATATATTGTCTAATTTTATTAAGTATAAGCCTTGATTCCACAAGTTGTCTGAAAGCAGGATGAAAAGGCCCGGCAACAACCTCTCCTGATTCACTGATATTGTCTGTGGGCTGGAGACCTATTCGAATAACATTAATATTGTTTTTTTCATATATATTCAGCAATTCTGCAGAAATATCCACCGACTCTTCAATTGTCAGTGGCTCATAGCGTCCTTCCTGATACATCTTCTGAAGAAATGTGTTTTCAATAACAAGTGTTGGATAAATCCGTACAATATCAGGACACAGCTCAACCACCTTTTGGGCTGTTGCGATTGCCTTTAATCTGGTATCCCCGGGAAGTCCTATCATTGTTTGAATACCAAGTGAAAAACCTCTGTCCTTAATCATTTTTGCAGCATTTTTTACTTCTTCAATGCCATGTCCTCTATTTGTGCATTTCAAAACATCATAATCCAGGCTCTGGACTCCCAATTCAATAGTTTTTACACCGAATCTTTCAAGTAAATCCAAAATTGTAGAATTTATATAGTCAGGTCTGGTAGAAAGTCTTATTTGCTTTACCTTCCCTTGTTTAATATAGCTGTATCCTATTTTGAGATACCATTCCTGCTCACTTGGTGATATACCTGTAAAGCTTCCGCCGTAAAAACCTATTTCCACAAATGCGTTAGTGCTTGTTTCCAAGTGGCTTTCAATAGTATGTCGAATATCTTCTTCACTGGCCTCGTTTGATTGACCACTAATAATTTTCTGGTTACAGAAAATACAATCGAAGGGGCAACCTTTGTGTGGTACAAATATGGGAATTACTATATGCTTCTTAATTTACAAACACTCCTTTTTGCCTATTTGCTCTTTATATTATTTAAGGCATCCTTAGCAGCATTTTGTTCGGCTTCTTTTTTAGAATGTCCTTTTCCTTGACCTTGAATAGCACCATTTATTTTTACTTCTGTAATAAATGTCTTGTTATGATCAGGGCCGAATTGGTCAGTAACACTGTATGAAATCTGTTGTTCGCCGTTTTGCTGAACCAATTCTTGCAACTGTGTCTTATAATCGTAAAACAATTTTCCTTCAATACATGACTTTATAATTTTATCCATGTATTTATAAACAAAAGCCTTTGCGGTTTCAAACCCACTGTCAATGTATAATGCTCCTATCAGTGCCTCAAATGCATCTGAAAGTAAAGATATTTTTTCTCTGCCCCCTGAAAGTTCTTCCCCTTTTCCAAGTAAAAGATACTTTCCAAGGCTGATGTCAGTGGCACATTGAGACAGTGAGTTTTCACAAACAATTTTAGCTCTTGTTACGGATAACTCTCCTTCTGGCAGATTTGGATTTTTCTGAAATAAGTATTCACTTATTGTAAGTCCTAAAACAGAATCTCCCAGAAATTCAAGTCTCTCGTTATATTTTAGCTTCCTTGACTTTTTTTCATTTGCATATGAGCTGTGAGTAATAGCAGCAAATACTATGTCTTTGTTCTTAAAATTGTGTCCTATTATATTTTCAAGCTCTGAAATTCTAATATTATAATCGGTTTGTTCCATTGTAGTCCTCCAATAAATACCATATCCATTTTAATTATCAAATATTTAGTTTACCTTCAAAAAAATAACAGGATGGAAAAACCCCACCTGTTATTTTACACTTTTATATTAATATCATCAACACTTTGTAATTATTCATATTTCTTTAAACATATTGTAGCATTGTGACCGCCGAAGCCAAGTGCATTTGAAAGTGCATATTTAATGTCACCTTCTCTTCCCTTATTTGGTACACAATCAATATCGCATTCAGGGTCCTGATTTTTAACGTTGATTGTTGGAGGTAGGAAGCTGTCGTGAATAGCCATTGCTGTAATTATAGCTTCAATTGCACCTGCTGCACCCAATAAATGTCCTGTCATTGACTTGGTTGAACTCATTGCAACATTAGCAGCATGACTTCCAAATACTGTTTTTACAACCTTTACTTCACCAGGATCATTTAAAGGAGTAGAAGTTCCGTGGGCATTGATGTAACTAACTTCTTCCGGCTTGATACCTGCATCATTAATTGCCATTTGCATACTCTTTATACCGCCTAATCCTTCCGGATGAGGAGCAGTTATGTGGTAAGCGTCACAAGTACATCCGTATCCGACAACTTCTGCCAGTATGTTCGCACCTCTATTAAGTGCATGTTCGAGCTCCTCCAGTATTATAACTCCGGCACCTTCGCCCATAACAAACCCGTCTCTGTCTATATCAAAAGGCCTTGAGGCTGTTGCAGGATCAGGATTTTTACTCATTGCTCCCATATTACAGAAACCTGCAAAACTGATTGATGTTAAAGACGCTTCCGCACCGCCGGTCAACATTAAATCAGCATCTCCTCGCTGTATAACCTTGAATGAATCACCAATAGCATTATTTGATGTTGCACAAGCAGTTACCACACATTCGTTGAAACCCATGAATCCGTATTGAATAGCTATACGGCCGGAAGCCATATTTGAAATCATCATAGGTATGAAAAACGGACTAACTCTTCCAGGTCCTTTGCTAAGTAAAACGCTATGCTGTTCTTCAAATGTTCCTATCCCGCCAATACCGGATCCGACAATAACACCGCATCTGTCCTTATTCAAAGAATCTAAATCAAGATTTGCATTTTCTACCGCCATTTTTGAAGCAGCCATAGCAAACTGGTTGTATCTATCCATTCTTCTTGCTTCTTTTTTATCCATGAATAAGTTAGGATCAAAATCCTTTATCTCAGCACCAACTTTTGTTGACATCTCTGAAACATCAATGCGGGTTATTTCACTTATTCCGTTTCTGCCCTCTTTTATTGAACCCCAAAACTGATCCAGTCCAAAACCAAGTGAAGATACTACCCCAGCTCCTGTTATAACTACGCGTCTTTTCATTTTCATAAACCTCCAAAAGGTGAAATTATAAATATACAAAAATTTGTATTTTTAGATTATATATCAAAATGTCTTTAAGACATTGAAGAAATTCGTTAGGTCACATAATATTAAAAAAGCCCCTATTGGGGACTTTTTTAAGTATTACTTTTGATGTATTCAACAACATCACTAACTGTTGTGATCTTCTCTGCTTCGTTATCAGGTATTTCAAGACCAAATTCCTCTTCAAGTGCCATTATAAGCTCTACTATATCAAGAGAATCAGCTCCAAGATCATCTATGAAGGAAGCTTCCATAGTTATATCTTCTTCTTCAACACCCAACTGCTCAACAATCAACTTTTTAACTTTATCAAAAACCATACATTCACCTCCTTCCAAAGGATGGTTTCTATAATGCATACATTTTTAACTCTGGTATGCAATTTAATAATTATTAATCTGAATAGCCGGAAGCCCGAGCATATCCAAACATAATATTATTACATAACTAATCCACCGTCAATATCTATAACCTGCCCTGTTACATAACCGGCTTCTTCAGAAGCTAGAAAAGCCACAACATTAGCTACTTCTTCAGGCGTCCCAAACCTTCCGAGTGCTATCTTTTCTATATACTTCTTCTTTAAATCCTCCGGTAATATTTCCGTCATATCACTGACAATTGCACCCGGGCATACTACATTACAGATAATTCCCCGGGGAGCAAACTCCTTTGCGGTGGTTTTTGTCAAGCCGATAAGTCCTGCTTTTGATGCTGAATAATTTGCCTGCCCCGGATTACCGTAATTACCGGCAACCGATGAGATGTTAACTATTCTGCCGTATTTTTTTTTCAGCATCTGTTTGGCTGCGACTTTAGTACACAGGAAAGCACCCTTTAAATTAATGTCAAGTACGCTGTCCCAATCGTCCTCTGACATCATTGCCATTGGCTTATCCTTTGTTATTCCTGCATTGTTTACCAGAATATCAATACCCCCAAAGGTACTTACGGCAGTATTTATCAAGGCCTTCACATCTTCTGTATTCCTTATATCACCTACAACTGCTGTAACCTTTATTCCCATAGTTTCCAACTCTTTTGCCGTATCCAGAACCTTATCTGTTGTTCCATTGAGAACAACATTTGCTCCAAGTTTACCGAGTTTTTCAGCAATGGCTCTCCCGATTCCTCTGGATGATCCGGTAATAACAGCAGTCCGCCCATCAAATTGCATTTTGTGTACACCTCCAAAATAAATCTACCATTCAAGCATTTTATGCTAATACTTCCAATACCTTCCTCAAGGTTTCCAAATTTTCAACATTCAATACTGTTGCTTCCTTGTCAATCTTCTTTACAAAACCGCTTAAAACCTTTCCGGGGCCTATTTCTACAAATGTGTCCACACCTTGATCAAGCATTGTTCTTATACATTTTTCCCACATTACGGATGTACTAACCTGCCTTACAAGAAGCTCCTTGACCATACTTTTATCTACAATAGCTTCACCGGTAACATTTGTTACTACAGGAATCTTTATATCATTCAAAGATACCTTGTCGAGTTCACCTGCTAGTTTCTCACCGGCAGGTTTTAAAAGAGTGCAATGGAATGGTGCACTAACAGGCAACAACATTGCTCTCTTAGCACCTTTAGCCTTGCAAAGCTCCGCTGCCTTTTCAACAGCTGCTGTTTCACCTGCTACCACTATCTGACCCGGGCAGTTGAAATTAGCAGGTTCAACAATACCTACTTGTGATGCTTCTTTGCAGCACTCTATTACATCATTGCTTTCAAGCCCTATAATTGCGGCCATAGCTCCAACTCCTACAGGTACAGCCTCTTGCATATACTTTCCTCTTTTTTTAACAAGAGAAACAGCGTCCTTGAAGCTGATTGTACCTGCTGCAACATGTGCAGCATATTCACCAAGACTCAAACCAGCTACAAAATCAGGTCTGATACCCTTTTCCAAAAGAGGCTGCATACAGGCAATACTGGTAGTAACAATAGTTGGCTGGGTGTTTTCAGTTATCTTTAATGTTTCATCATCACTGTTGAATATCATTTCTCTGACATCAAAGCCCAATGCCTCTGTTGCTTCATCAAATATTTTACCGGCACTCATATATTCATCTGCGATTTCCTTGCCCATTCCTACATACTGAGCACCCTGCCCAGGAAATAAAAAAGCTACTTTGCCCATATAAATCCTCCTACTCACTATAAATGAATAATATATTAACTAATTACTTTTTAGACCACTTAACAGCCATTGAACCCCAAGTCAATCCACCGCCAAAGGCTACAAGAACCATTTTGTCGCCTTTTTTCAATTTTCCTTCTCTCATTGCTTCATCCATGGCCACAGGGATGGACGCTGAAGAAATATTACCGTATTTATTTATAACGTAGTGTATTTTATCATCGGTTATACCAAGTTTCTTTATTGCACCATCGATAATTCTGGTATTTGCCTGATGTGGAAAAATAAAATCAAGGTCATTTATCTTCATATTTAGATTATCTAAAACATGCATTGTTGCAGTTGACATTGCCTTAACAGCAAATTTAAAGACCTCTTTACCATCCATCCATAACGTGTTGTATTTTTCGCTTACTCTCTTTTCCTTTTCTTCTTCTGATACATAGAGGTTTGGAATTGTAATATTCATACCTTCAGCTCCATTTGAACCAAGAAATGAATTGAGTATGCCATATCCTTCATCAACTTCTCCAAGTACTACTGCACCTGCAGCGTCTCCGAAAAGAATGCAGGTATTTCTGTCTTTCCAATCAACAATCTTAGACAATCCTTCACATCCGATTACTAAAGCATGTTTGTAAACTCCATTTAAAATAAATTGATGAGCAATTGTCAAAGAGTAAATAAACCCTGTACAAGCTGCATTTATGTCAAAAGCAGTTGCATTTACAGCTCCGATAGCACCTTGAATAATGCATGCCATGGATGGTGACATATAATCAGCGGCTTCAGTTGATAGGATAATTAAGTCAATGTCTTCAGCTTTTAGGTTGGCGTCTTCCAAAGCCCTCTTGGCTGCCTCAATTCCCATTGTGTAATTAGGGGTGTCATCATCTAGAATACGCCTCTCTGATATTCCCGTTCTTTTTATAATCCATTCGTCTGATGTATCAACCAATTTTTCCAAATCGTTATTAGTAAGTACTTTTTCAGGTACAAAACTTCCTGTGCCTATTATCCCAACACTTTTAGTCCATTTTTTCATCAGCAGAGTCCACCTCCATATTCTTAAATTGATCTTTAATTTCATTTACAACGCCATTTTCTATTAACGGTATAGCTCTATTTAGTATTGCATATCTTATTGTTTTTGCCTTTGATGAGCCATGACTCTTTATTACCAACCCATTGACACCTAAAACAGGAGCTCCTGCAAGTTCATCAGGGTCAAACTTGCTTTTAAAATTCTTAAAAAACGGTTTTAGTATCAGGTAACACAATTTTGTGAAAATATTTGATATAAATATTTTTTTTAGTTCTCCAAGAAAAAGTGATCCGGCACCTTCATAAAGCTTTAAAGCAACATTTCCTACGTATCCGTCACAAACGGCTACGTCAACATCACCGCCGGGAATATTGTTACCTTCGGTATTTCCCACAAAATTTAGTTGTGAAGATGAAAGTATGCTAAAGGCCTGCTTGATGGTATCATTTCCCTTTGCTTCTTCTGAACCAACATTTAAAAGTCCAACTTTTGGCTTTTCTTTTTTGTAAATCAGCTTCATGTAAATGGAACCCATTATGCCAAACTGCAGATAGTTTATAGGCCGGCAAACAGTATTCATTCCAGCGTCAATTATCAGAACCATATCCTTTTTAGATGGAACCAGGGCCGGAAGTGATGGCCTGTCAATTCCCTTTATACGACCTACTATCAATAACGCTCCTGTCATAATAGCTCCGGTATTACCGGCTGAGATAAATGCATCTCCCTTGTTTTCCTTCAATAGCTTCATACCTACAACCATGGAGGAATCCTTTTTACTTCTTATAGCCTTTGTAGGAGTATCTTCTCCTGTTATAACCTCTGTTGCATTGACAATGCTTATTCTATCTTTATTAAATTCCTTTTTACTTAAATTACTTTCTATTATTTCGCTCTTACCAACAAGTGTAATATTGAAGCCTTCTTTTATATTTATTGCTTCAACGCAACCGTCTATTATAGCATCAGGTGCATTATCTCCACCCATCGCATCAACAATAATGTTAATCATCTTTGTCACTCTCCAAAAGTATCATTAATAAATATTCAGAATATACTTAAACAATTTCATATTTTTTCTTTAATTGTACTTTCATTAAGAGATACCAGTATAAATTTTCCTCTGAATACTTCAACATTTTTTTCATATATTTTGACCCAGACAATAAACCTGTTTCCCTTAGACTCCCTGACCTCTGCTTTTGCTACTATTCTTGCCCCTGCATATACAGGAATCTTGTATTTTATATTTGCTACTCCAACCAAGGCTACCTGTGAATCTATTACTGCAATAGCAAGAGTCTCAGCCAATGAGTAAATATAATGTCCACGTACAATATGAGTTTTTTCAAACGCCATAGTACTATTGGTTTCCATAAGTGAAATTGCATTTTGTCCAAGCTGTAAATCTATCAATTCACCAATAAATTCCTTGCTTTCAAGTGATTTCAATTTATCCTGATTGCTCTCGGCAACGTTTTTAATTCTTTCACGCAGCTCTGGAATAGCGAGTTCCAGTCGGTCAAGTCTGATTGTTGGTACGCTCACTTTAAAATAATCAGCTAATTCTTCATCTGTTAAAAATGGGTCGTACTTAATTTTCTCAAGCAGAGTCTTTTGCCTTTGCTGTTTGTGAGAAGACGATCTACTCACTTACAACCACCCCTTATAATTATTATCTATAATTATTA
>JAEZIU010000148.1 GCA_023436485.1 Bacillota bacterium
GCCCTGAAATGGAGATTTCACAGATAAGCCTTTTATCTGAAAATGAGGAAAACCAGCTTGTTTGTGGGTTTAACCAAAGCTTGACAGAATCAAAACAACCAGATAGCTTTAAACAACTGTTTGAGAAAAAGGTTCAAGAAGCACCTGACAGCATCGCTCTGGTTTCGGGAGACGTACGACTTAGCTATGGAGAACTAAACGGAATGGCAAACAGTCTTGCCAGAGCATTAAGGGCAAAAGGAATTAAACCTGACGAAATAGTGGGAATTTTATGTGAACAGTCATGCCATATGATTATAAGTATTCTGGCTGTAATAAAGGCCGGAGGAGCATACATGCCATTGAACCCGGAGCTACCTCAAGACAGGTTGGAATATATGCTTGAAGACAGTGGAGCTCAAGTTCTTATAAGCCATGGAGAACTTGTAAACAAGGTTAATTTTAAAGGCGTAACTGTAAACCTTGACAACGAAAATACATATGACACAGATACATCAAATCTGCCTGACTTAAGTAAGCCCGACGACCTCATATATGTAATTTACACATCAGGAACAACGGGAAAACCAAAGGGAGTAATGATTGAAAATCACAGTCTGGTTAATTACTCTGATTGGTTTATTAAAAAGTTCAATATAAGTGGGCAAGACAAGACGGCAATAGTTTCATCACTTTGCTTTGACCTTGCTTATACCGCACTGTATTCCTCCTTGTTGGGCGGCAGCGAAATACATCTTCTAACAAAAGAGGAGTACTCAGACCCAGATATTCTACTTCCATATATGGAGGCTAATGGAATAACCTATGTAAAAATGACGCCCTCACTATTTAATATGATGGTTAATTCAGACTATTTTAATAAAACAAATTCCTGTAAACAGCTTGGATTGATTGTTTTGGGAGGAGAAGAAATAAACCTGAAAGATTTAGAGGCATACAATAAAAAATACCCCGAAGCTACATTGGTTAACCATTACGGGCCTACCGAAACTACAATAGGTGCAATCGCTCAGGTTATTGATTTTGCACAATTCGATAGCTATAAAAAACACCCGGTTATAGGCAAGCCGATTCAGAATGCGGGTGTATACATCCTTGATAAAAACATGAAACCTGTTCCCGTTGGCATTAAGGGAGAATTGTTTATAGCAGGAGAAGGGGTAGCAAGGGGTTATTTAAACAGACCTGATCTGACTTCTGAAAAGTTTATGGAAAATCCATTTTTATTGAACGGAACACGGATTTACAAAACCGGAGATATTGGAAGATATATGCCTGACGGAAACATTGAATTCCTTGGAAGAGGGGACAATCAAATAAAGATACGAGGTTACAGGGTTGAACTTGGTGAAATAGAGTCACAGCTTTTAAAGATAGCCACTGTAAAAGATGCTTTTGTAACGGTAAAAGAGGATGAAAACAAGGATAAGAATATTGTTGCTTACGTGGTTTGTGAAGGAGAATTGGATGAAAGTGACTTCAGGGAGTACCTTTCAGAATATTTGCCAGGTTACATGCTACCGGCCTGCTTTAAAAAACTTGAGAAAATACCTCTTACTTTAAACGGAAAGGTAGATAAAAATGCTCTTCCTGAAGTTGAGATAGTTTCGGCAAGAGACTATGAAGAACCTTCCGGAGAAATAGAGATAAGACTTGCAAAAATATGGAGCGAAATATTGAAGGTTGAAAGAATAGGTGCAAATGATAATTTCTTTGAACTTGGGGGACATTCTTTGAAGGCTACCATGCTTGTCAACAAAATACATAAAGAGTTGAATTCAGCTATACCTCTAAAGGAAGTATTCACTATAAAAAATTTAAGAAGTATGGCTGAGTATATTGAGAGTTCAAAGAGTAACAGTTTTTCATCAATACAGCCCATAGAACAAAACAGCTATTATGAATTGTCGTCAGCACAGAGAAGAATGTTTATTCTGAATACATTTGAAGAAACAGGTATTGCGTACAATCTGCCGGGAGTTATTGAGATATCCGGCAAGGTTGACAAGCCCAGATTTGAGGAAGCTTTTAAAAAGCTGGTGGAGAGACATGAATCTCTGAGGACATCCTTTAGGATTGTAAATGAGCAACCTGTTCAGGAGATACACCAACAGGCAGATTTACGGATAAAGTACATTGAAACTCAAGAAAGCAGGCTGCCAAATGTAATTAAAGAATTTATCAGGCCTTTTGACCTGGGTAAGGCTCCTCTTTTGAGAGTTGCACTTGTGAGTATAGCAGACGAACAATCAGAAGGAAATGACAGATATATTTTACTTTATGACATGCATCATATTATTTCTGATGGTGTGTCAAGACGTATTATGGTTAATGAATTTATAAGCTTATACGAGGGAAAACAGCTTGAGCCACTAAGACTGCAATATAAGGATTTTGCAGCATGGCAGAATAAGCTGTTCCGCTCCGGTGAGATTGAAAAGCAGGAAAAGTACTGGAGAGAAAGGTTTGAGGGTAATATTCCGGTACTTAACATGCCTACTGATTTTAAGAGACCGGATATTAAAAACTTTGCAGGAAGTAATATGAGTTTCAGGGTTGAAGAGGATTTGGCTGTTGAGCTGAACAAGCTGACTGCAAAGACGGGTTCCACTCTTTATATGGTACTGCTTGCAGCTTATAAAGTACTTCTTTCCAGATATTCGGGACAGCAAGATTTGGTAGTTGGCTCTCCTATAGCAGGAAGACCTCACGCAGACATTGAGAGTATACTCGGAATGTTTGTAAATATGATAGCAATCAGGAGTTTTCCTTCTTCTCATAAATCCTTTAATGAATTTTTGAGTGAGGTAAAGGATAGCTGCTTAACAGCATATGAGAATCAGGAATACCAGTATGAAGAGCTTGTGGACAAGCTTGGTGCAAAGAGGGATATGAGCAGAAATCCTCTGTTTGATGTTTCCTTTACATTGCAGAATCTTGATATTGAAACAAATACACAAAGCCTTAAATTTAAACCCTATGAATTTGAAAATTCGGTGTCCAAATTTGATTTAACTCTGTGGTGTGCTCAAGGAAATGAAAGTATTGAGTTCTTTTTTGAATATTGTACCGGACTATTCAAAAAAGAAACAATAGAGCGACTGAAAAAGGATTATTTAAAAATATTGCAAAGCATAGTTGAAAATCCTGATATTAAAATCAAGGATATTGAACTGGAAGACAAGTATCTTAAACGTGAAAAGGTATTGACAGATGAAATACATTTTAATTTTTAAGGGGAGGATGTAAAAAATGAGTCTTGACAGCTATTCAAGAAACATAATAATGTCTGCTGGTGAATACGAAGAAGAAAAAAAATATTGGACTGAAAGACTTTAT
>JAEZIU010000264.1 GCA_023436485.1 Bacillota bacterium
CAAACATTAAATCTGCTATAAAGAGAGTTAAAGTAATTGAGACTAAGACTTTGAAGAACACTATCAGAAAGTCAGCACTCAAGACTACTGTTAAAAAATGTAAGGAAGCTATCGCTACTGGTGAAAATAAAACTGACGCTTATAAAGCAGCTACAAAGGCTTTAGATAAAGCCGCAGCAAAGAACTTAATGCATAAAAACACTGCTGCGAGAAAGAAATCAAGATTAGCAAAAGCTATAAATGCAGCAAAATAATTAAAAAACAAAAACTCAGGTTTAACCCTGAGTTTTTATTTTTGCATTTTATACAAATTCTACGAACACCTGATTAGCCAGGTCAAAACCCAGTCTTGTCAATTTTACGGAGTCTCCCACTATTTCAACAAGTCCTTTATTTTCAAGGTTTTCAAGAGAATCACTATACTTTGTAAATAGGTTCTGATTAAAACGCTCAAAAAATTCTTTTCCGTTTACCCCGTCTGTTAGACGTAGCCCCAGAAACATAAACTCAGACATTTTATCAGAAAACTCAAGTGGAAAACGTTCAAGAACAGGTTTATCCTCACGTTCCAGACTATCTGTATAGCCCTCAATGGATATTTCGTTTGAAAATCTAATATCCTTCAAACAAGAATGTGCCCCCGCACCCAAGCCAAGATAATCTATGCATTTCCAATATGTCAAATTGTGCTTGCATTCATATCCTTCCTTTGCAAAATTGGATATTTCATACTGTTTTAAACCGTTTCCATTTAGAAAATCAACTGCATAATGATACATTTCTCTGTCAAGTTCGTCTTCTACCTGAACAAGACTGCCTTCCTCCTCCATACTGCCAAATTTTGTACCCTCTTCAATTTTTAGACTGTAGGCTGATATATGGTTGATACCCAGTGAAATTAAATAATTAAGCGTTTCTTTCCAGTCATCAAGAGTCTGTCCGGGAATTCCAAAAATAACATCTGCATTAATATTTTCAATTCCGGCATCTCTTGCATTCTGGACACTCTCAGTAAAATCCTTGTGACTATGGCATCTTCCAAGGTATTTAAGAAGCTTGTCCTGATATGCCTGTAATCCCATGCTTATTCTGTTTATACCCGCACTTTTGTAAGCTCTGAGTTTTTCGTTGTTTAACGTACCGGGGTTGCTTTCTATAGTTATTTCACAATTTTCAGATAGTTTATATTCAACTCTGCAGTTTTCTAATATTTCAGAAATATATCTATAATTAACAACAGATGGCGTTCCCCCACCTATAAATATTGTATCAATGAGATAATCTTTCATCTCCGCTTTATATAGTTCAATTTCTTTTTTCATGGCTTTAAAGTAATTCTCAGCAAGATTAATCTTGCCCGCGAAAGAGTTAAAATCACAGTAATTACATTTGGAACTGCAAAACGGTACATGGATATACAAACCCGCATTATTCCTATAAAGCAAAGCCTTCATCTCCCTAAAGTAAGGTATTTATTAGCTTTACTTATGGTATCACATTATGATATGGTATACTAGTTAAAAAATGATTCAAATACGGAGTATTCACACATGGAAAACATCATCATAACCAAGGATACTAAATCCTTCTACAAAATGGCTTTCGCTCTGGTTCTTCCTATGGCTGTCCAAAACCTTATAAATGTTGGAATAACCTCAATAGATGTCCTTATGCTTGGAAAAGTAAGTGAAACTGTACTCTCTGCCGCTTCTCTGGCAGGTCAGGTTCAGTTCATAATGACGCTTATATTTTTTGGGCTGACATCAGGAGCTGCAGTACTTACAGCTCAATACTGGGGTAAAGGTGACACCAAAAGCATTGAAAAGATCATGGGAATCTGTATGAGATTTTCGCTTCTGGTAGCGGTATTTTTTACTGCAATCGTATTAATATTTCCTGCACAGGTAATGACTATTTTTACAAATGAGGCCCCGGTTATTGCAGAAGGCGTTAAATACCTGAAAATTATAGCATTGTCATATATTTTTATGTCAATTACCATGATCTATCTGAACATTATGAGAAGTGTAGAACGTGTAATTATATCAACAGTTGTATACCTTGCTTCCCTTATTGTAAACTTAATTATTGCATCGTCACTAATTTTTGGGCTTTTTGGTTTACCTAAGATGGGAATAGTAGGTGCAGCAATAGCAACCCTCGCCTCACGAGGTGTTGAATTGTTGATTGTAATTATATATCACTTTAAAATTAATAAGTTGATTAAATTCAAGCTATCCGATTTATTAGTACACGATAAATTACTATTTAAGGATTTCTTGACTTATTCAATCCCGGTTACATTAAATGAGCTTATGTGGGGTGCAGGTGTTGCTACTAATGCAATTGTAATAGGGCATTTAGGGAGTTCGGTAGTCTCCGCAAATTCCGTAGCTCAGATTGCGAGACAGCTTGCCACAGTCATAGCATTTGGTCTTGCAAATGCAACAGCCATAACCGTCGGTAAGGCAATCGGAGAAAATAATTATGAAGGTGCAAAAAATTATGCAAACCGCTTTATTAAGCTTAGCATAATTGCAGGAGTAGCAGGAGGGGTTCTTATACTCATAGCAAGGCCTTTACTTATGTCAGTCCTTAACCTTACTGCTATAACAAGGGGTCATTTATCAGTTATGATGTTTGTAATGTCCTACTTTGTAATCGCCCAAGCCTACAATACAACTCTTGTAGTTGGTGTTTTCCGTGGGGGAGGAGATACAAAGTTCGGCTTATTCCTTGACGTAACAACCATGTGGGGCGGTTCAATCCTATTTGGTGCATTGGCTGCTTTTGTTTTCAAATGGAGTGTACCTGTTGTTTACATAATTCTGATGAGCGATGAAATCATTAAAGTTCCTCTGGTTTTGTGGAGATACAGAAGCCTTAAATGGCTTAGAAATGTGACAAGAGATTAGCTTTTTGAAATTTTCTGTTTTAACACCGTTACTCCCGTATAAAATTATATCAATGATTGCTTCCAAGATATTTGCAAGAGTTTATAGCGGCTCATTTTAAGATATTTTACCGTCGCCCACATTCATCATCCATGATTCATGGTTTCGCTAAAACCTACATTGTGATATGTTTTCCGGTAAAATATCCCACTTCGCCGCAAACGTCTGCAAATATCTTTAACCAAGCTTCCATTGATACAATTTATACTCTCGTACAGGTTAAAAAAGATAAAAAGTATTAAAATAAATTAAATCATGTTCAGCTTTTCTCTATAGTCGGTAGGATTTATACCCACAATTTTTTTGAACGCTGTACTGAAATAATAAGCATCACGATACCCAACCCTGTCTGCAATTTCATAAATTTTAAGGTCTGTACTTTTTAGCAGATTCTTAGCATTTTGAATTCTTAGGTTAGTCAGATAATCTATAAAATTCTGCCCGATGTGATCATTGAACAGTACACTAAGGTAACCTGAACTAATCCCGAAATCCTTTGCAATGCTGGTTAAGGTTATGTTTTCGCTATAATTCCTATCTACATAATCCTTTACTTTGGAAAGCAGATTTTCATTTCTGTTACTTCTTTTCTGATTAATATATTCGTTGATTTTATAAAAGAAGCTAAGCAGCCATTCTTCAAGCTGTACCAGATTATTTATTTCCTTTACATCAAAATGAAGGTTGAAATCCTCACCCATTATTTCAAAAACATCATATCCCAACTCATTTATGGTTTTGCAGGATAAAAGTACTATGTTGTAAATAATAGTATTTATGGCATCCAGCTCAAGTTTGGAACTCTTAATCTGTGTAATAATATCTACAATGTCATTTTTTATTTCCGGAAATGCACCAATTTTAAGGTCATCATACAGCTTGGTATCACCAAGGATGTGAAGTTGTTTGCTATAAACCTTGTTACCAAAATTAAGGTCATTAAAAATATAAACAATTTCCCTTCCGTAAACACGATCAAGCAAAGCTGCAGAACAAGCTTCCCTGTAAGAAATATGCACATCTGTAAGGTTTTTGTATTTATTTCCTATACCAATAGTCATACAAAATCCCAGTTCCTGTCTGCCTGTTTTAATTAATTCTTCGAAAGCCGGAATAAATTTGTCTATATCATCATAAACGGCAATTACAAGCTGATCTATTTTATAATTTATGACAGAGTATACAAGATCGGCGTCATAGGTGTTGGATGAGTCTGTTCCGAAGGTTGAAAGGAACTTGTTTACAAGGTTATAAAAGGACAGGTTTACTATATATTTCTGCTCCTCATCCTCTTCTCTGATAAGTTCTATGAAGTTATTAATATTTATTACTGCAATAAAATAATCCCGGTCCTTTAGTTTTGCAAGCTCCAGATAATTCAAATCTCTCTCAACATCGCCGATATAGCTGTTGCTTAGCAAATCATTGAAAAGCTTCTCTCGTAGGGCCTTTTTGTTTTCTCGTAACTGCCTTCTCAGATTTTCAACTTCTACGCGCTCATTTCTATCCCTTAAAATTTCCTCTGAGAGTTTTTTTACAATCTCTAAAAGATCCTTAGATTTAAAAGGTTTAAGAATATAATCATTGACATTGAGCTTAATTGATTCCTTGGCATACTCAAACTCTGCATATGCCGTTATAATTATACACTTGATGCCACGATTAAGGCTTTTAATCTCTCTGATAAGCTCAATACCGTTCATTTCGGGCATTTGTATATCGGTAACTACTATATCAATGTTATTCTTTCTGACAATTTCCAGGGCCTCTATACCGTTACTTGCTTGAAAAACCTCAACAAATCCATATTCTTTCCAATTTGTATTGTATATTATTTTATTTCTAATCATTTCTTCATCTTCAACAACTAAAAGCCTGAACATACCCTCACCTTCCTATCTGCGGAATATTTACCACTACTTTAGTGCCTACAGATACCTTGCTTTGGTATTTTAAGCCATACTCACTTCCAAAATTTAATTTTATGCGCTCATTTACATTCCTAATACCAAAATACATGTTCTGGTCCTCAACCTCTTCCTCGCCTGCCATTATCCTGTTAAGCTTCTCAGTCTTTTCTTCGTCTATACCTTCACCGTTATCTGAGATTTCAAAAATAATCTGGTCATCTTTTAAATAGCCGTTTATAACTATAAGACCTTTTTTATCCAAATTTCTTATACCGTGATATATGGAATTCTCGACTAACGGCTGTAATATTAACTTAACCGTTCTAAAATTGTAAACCTCATCATCTATCTCAAACAAATAGTCAAATTTATAGGAAAATCTGAATTGCTGTATCGTCAGATAGCTCCTGATGTGGTCAATTTCCTCCCTTATAAAAACAACTTCTCTTCCGTGACTCAAACTTGTTCTAAAGAACTTGCCAAGGGAATCAACAATATCTATAGCATCGTCATTCCTATTCTGTTCAAGAAGTCCGATAATAGAATCAAGAGTGTTGTAGACAAAATGCGGTTTAATAAGCTCCTGCATCGCCTTCATTTCCATAACTCTTATTTTCTGTTGATCTTCTTTGACCTTATCCATAAGCTCTCTTATCTGATTCATCATTTTATTAAAACTGCTTGCCAGCTGCCCTATTTCATCTCTGGTTCTTATAT